>JAATGH010000027.1 GCA_015654745.1 Enterobacterales bacterium | reverse complement strand
CTGATGTTTAATGCCCGGCGCGCACGCTATACGCAAGAGGTGCTATATCGTTACTACATTCACGATCGGTCAATCAGCAATCAAAAAAGGACCGGCTTGAAAAACGTAGAGTACCAGCGACACTATCTGCGGATTGCCGAGCGACTGGACGATCTCAACCGCCGGTATCGGGGTAAGATAAAAATATATCCTCAATTTCCGTTTCAAGTGACTCATGAGGCCTTATCGGTTTGCCACGCCCTGCGCCGCGAGCCTGACCCGTTGGCCAGACAGGCGATCATCAAGGATATTTTTACCAGCGGAACCCATAAGCGTATGATTCGCAATGCCCGTGGCATCCGGCAATGGTATCAGCTATTATTATGGTTACGCAGGCTGTATGCGTGGCGTCAACGCTGAATTTAAACAAGAAATCAAGGTCTGAGTCATCAGCATATTATAGGTCAGCGCCACTATGTCCATCCGCCATGCCGTTCCATCCACATCATACAAAAGAATCCTGTTAATCAAACTGCGCCATCATGGCGACATGCTATTAACCACGCCGGTGATCAATACCCTGCGCCAGTGCTACCCCGACAGCGAAATTGATATCCTGCTGTATAAAGAAACCGAGGCCATACTCCGCTATCACCCGGCGATTTCAGTTATCCACGCCATCGATCGTTCCTGGAAAAAGCAGGGATTGAAACATCAGATGCATCAAGAAATCGCCCTGGTAAAAAGCCTTCGAGCCCGGCATTTTGATCTGGTGATTAATCTGGCGGATCAGTGGCGCAGCGCGGTCATCGCGCTGCTAAGCGGCGCGCCCACCCGCATAGGGTTTGATTTCCAAAAACGCCGTTCGTTTTTCTGGCGGCGGGCGCATACCCTGCTGGTGTCTACGGAAAACCATGGCAACCTGCACACCGTCGAGCAAAATCTCTCTATTCTGGCACCGCTGAATATCAAGATCGCCAGTCGTAGCGCCTCCATGTATTACTCCGCCGACGACGCCGGCATGCGCCAAAAACTGCTGGCCGAGCGTGCCATCTCTGGCGACTATATCGTTATACAGCCGACATCCCGCTGGAACTATAAATGCTGGGATGACGCCAAGATGGCGGCGCTGGTGGATGCCTTGCAGGCCCAAGGACTGCCCATTATTCTTACGGCGGCGCCGGACAACAACGAGCGCGCGATGATCGACCATATTCTCTCCCTTTGTCATAATCCCGCGGTATTTTCGCTGGCGGGTGAATTAACCCTGACACAGCTGGCGGCAATGATTGATGGCGCGAGGCTGTTTATCGGGGTTGATTCGGCGCCCATGCATATGGCGGCGGCATTGAACACGCCTTGTGTTGCGTTGTTCGGCCCCACAAAATTGCAGCATTGGCGGCCATGGAGTGAAAATAGCACCGTTATCTGGGCCGGAGACTTTGCCGAATTACCCGGACCGGACGCTATTGATACCGGCACCCAGCAGCGTTTTCTTAACGCTATTCCAGTTGAAAAGGTGCTGGAAGTTGCGCTCGGCTATTTATCACAACCCCGGGATCTTCCGGCTTCCTCCATGGAAGGTGAGGAGAAGGCGGTCAATATGAGTCACAAAATATGAAAGTTGGGTTATGAAAAAAACCAGGCTGGCGATAGTGCGTCAAAAATATCGGCCCGACGGCGCGGAACGCTTTATTTCCCGGGCGCTGGAGGCGTTGGATAACCATGAGCTGGAGTTGAATATCATCACGCGCCAGTGGTCTGGCGAACCCCGCCCCGATTGGCATGTGCATATCTGTAATCCATTGAAATGGGGACGGGTCTCCCGTGAGCGCGGTTTCGCGCGGGCAGCCCGGCATTGCTGGCAACAAGAGCGTTTTGATCTGGTCCAAAGCCATGAACGTATTGCCGGTTGTGACATATTTCGCGCTGGCGACGGTGTACATAAGGTCTGGCTCGAACAACGGGCGCGCATTATCCCGGCCTACCAGCAGTGGTTAACCCCATTGGGGGGTTATCATCGCTATGTGCTTGACGCTGAAAAACACATGTTTCATTCCCCGGCGTTAAAAAAAATTATCTGCAATTCCCTGATGGTAAAACGCGATATTATGCGTTGCTATCAGGTGCCGGAAGACAAATTTGCGCTGATTTATAACGCTATCGATTCGGCAAGCTTTTATCCTGCCGCGCCTGAACAGCGCAGGCAGGGGCGTGCGCGGCTATCGATTCCCGACGAATCCTGCGTGCTGATTTATGTCGGCTCGGGTTTTGAGCGTAAAGGGCTACAGGCGGCCATTACCGCCGTGGCCGCAACGGATCGATATCTGATTATCGTGGGGCAGGACAAACATCATGATAAGTACCGCGCCTTGGCGCAAAGTTTAGGCTGCCTGTCGCGGGTTCGTTTTGTCGGGATGCAAAAAAACGTGTTGCCGTTTTATCATGCCGCGGACGGTTTGATCTTGCCGACCCTATACGATCCCTTCCCCAATGTGATATTGGAAGCCATGGCCTGCGGCCTGCCGGTGATCACCAGCCACAGTTGCGGCGGGGCGGAGTTTATTGAGAATGGCCAGCAGGGTTTTGTGTGCGATGCCCTGGACATTAACACGCTGGAACAATTTGCCGACGCCATCCGGCCGCTGGCCCGGGATCCGCAAAGGGGAAATGCAGCCCGTAAACGCGTGCTAGAATGTACGCCGGCCCGCTTGTCTGAACAGTTAATCCAACTTTATCGGCAACTGTTGCCGGCATAAAGGCACCATTGATACTGTGGGAAAGCCACTTATCTGTTAGCATGGACGCGCTTAAACTGCGATCTTAATAATTTGTTTGATAATTAACTCAGCACACCTAACGCGGTGCCTTACTATAGCTAACTATAATGATCTATAACATAATCCTTTATCTCATCCAGCCGCTGATATGGGTCCGGTTATTATGGCGTAGCCGAAAAGCGCCGGCATATCGCCGTCGGTGGGCGGAGCGGTACGGATATTGCCAAGGTAAAGTGAAGCCTGGCGGCATTATGCTACATTCGGTTTCAGTGGGTGAAACCCTGGCGGCCATACCTTTGGTGCGCGCCTTGCGCCATCGCTACCCCTTTTTGCCTATCACGGTCACCACCATGACCCCCACCGGCTCCGAGCGCGTGCAATCCGCTTTCGGCAAAGATGTACACCATGTCTATCTGCCTTATGACCTCCCGGGCGCTATGAACCGATTCCTTAATCATGTGAACCCTAAATTGGTGATCGTGATGGAAACCGAGCTATGGCCAAATCTGATCAGGGCCCTGCATCGGCGAAAAATTCCGCTGGTGGTAGCCAATGCCCGTTTATCCGCCCGCTCCGCCGCCGGCTATAAGCGATTCAGTGGTTTCGTCTCGAATATCATGCGGCGCATTACGCTCATTGCCGCTCAAACTCAGGAAGATGGCGATCGTTTTTTGGATTTAGGGCTCAAACGCAACCAACTGGCCGTCACCGGTAGCCTAAAATTTGATATTTCCGTCACGCCGGAGCTGGCCGCGCGCGCGCTCACGCTACGGCGGCAATGGGCATCACGCCGCCAGGTCTGGATTGCCGCCAGCACGCATGAAGGCGAAGAAACGCTGTTGCTGCAGGCCCATCGCCAATTATTGACCACATTTCCCGATTTACTGCTGATTTTGGTACCGCGCCATCCGGAACGCTTTCCCGTGGCGCTGGAGTTGACGCAAAAAGCCGGCTTAACCTCGATTATGCGCAGTTCCGGCACCATCCCCAGCCACGACACCCAGGTGGTGATCGGCGATACCATGGGTGAGCTGATGCTGTTATACGGCATTGCGGATTTGGCGTTCGTCGGCGGCAGTCTGGTTGAGCGCGGCGGTCATAATCCTTTGGAGGCTGCAGCCCACGCCATCCCGGTGCTAATGGGCCCAAACACGATCAATTTCAAAGATATCTGCGGTAAGCTGGCCGAAGCCGGCGGGCTTATTACCGTGACCAACGTCGCCTCATTGGTTAAGGAAGTATCCACCCTGCTGACCGACGAGGATTACCGGCTGTACTATGGCCGCCATGCGGTGGAAGTCCTGCATCAAAACCAGGGTGCGCTGCAGCGGCTGCTACACTTGCTGGAGCCTTATCTGCCACAGCGGAGCCAGTGAATGCAAACCGGAAAGCGTCTTTCTGTCGTGATGATCACGCGCAACGAGGCCGAGCTATTGCCCGATTGCCTCGCCTCGGTCCAGTGGGCGGATGAAATCGTCATCCTCGACGCCGCCAGTACGGATACAACCTGCCAAATAGCCCGGCAAGCGGGCGCCAAGGTATTCGAATCCAATGATTGGCCAGGCTTTGGCAAACAACGCCAGCGGGCACAGGAGCTCGCCACAGGTGATGTTATCCTGATGCTGGATGCCGACGAGCGCGTCACGCCGGAATTGCGCGCCTCCATCGAGGCAGTATTGCGCCAGCCGCCAGCGGCTACGGTCTACAGCTGTGCGCGATCTAATCTGTTCCTGGGGCGTTTTATGCGCCATAGCGGGTGGTATCCGGATCGGGTAATTCGTCTCTACGCGCGTCTGGATTTTCACTATAACGATAATCCGGTTCATGAATCGCTGGACGTCCGCCAGGCCAAGGTGGTCAAGCTAAGCGGCTGCCTGCAACATCTTACCTGCCGCGATTTGATAGCGTTCCAGCGTAAGCAATTACAATACGCCGAGGCCTGGGCCCTGGAACGGCACCGGCAAGGTAAAGCCTGCGGCTTTTTCTCTATTCCCAGCCATACCTTGGGCGCTTTTGTTAAGACCTGGCTGCTGCGCGCCGGTTTTCTTGATGGGAAACAGGGCTTATTGCTGGCGATAGTTAACGCACAGTATACTTTTAATAAGTATGCCGCCCTGTGGGCGCTCCATCGAGTTAACCAGAGAGATGCCCAATGACCACCAAAGCGATTTACCCCGGGACCTTTGATCCGCTCACCAATGGGCATCTGGACCTGGTGACCCGAAGCGCGAAAATGTTCGACTGGGTGATTCTGGCCGTCGCCTATAGTCCCAGTAAAAAGCCGCTGTTTAGTCTGGATGAACGCGTGGCGCTGGCACAACAGGTCACCGGGCACCTGCCGAATGTCGAGGTTATCGGCTTTAGCGATCTTATGGCCAATTTCGCACGCCAGCAGCAGGCCAATATCCTGGTGCGCGGGCTAAGAGCCGTCTCGGATTTCGAATATGAAATGCAGCTGGCCAAGATGAATCAGCATCTGATGCCGGAACTGGAAAGCGTGTTCTTGATGCCTGCGCAGGAATGGTCCTATATCTCCTCGACCCTGGTGAAGGAGGTGGCGCTGCATGGGGGCAATGTCGATCACTTTTTGCCGGAACCGATAGCCAAGCAGGTCAGATTACGGCTTCATCCCTGACTCAATGCTGGCACTTGAGACAAAAAAAGGTGCTACGCTGGCCATGCCTGGCCTGTTGAATCGGCATTCCGCACACCCGGCAAGCCTGCCCCGCACGACCATACACCTGCAGTTCCTGTACAAAATAGCCCGGTTTACCGTCAGACTGCATAAAATCGCGCAACGTAGTGCCCCCTTGCGCTATCGAGCGCAATAGTACCGCCTTGATGGTCCGCACCAATAAATCGGCTTCGGTCTCGGTCAGCGATCCGGCCGGACGCCCCGGCAATATTCCCGCGACAAATAGCGATTCGCTTGCATAAATATTGCCCACACCCACCACCAGCTTGTTATCCATTAGCCACGGCTTGATCAGCGTACGTTTATTGCGCGACCGCTCAAACAGCCACCGACCGCTGAACGTCTCGCTTAACGGCTCGGGGCCCAGATGCGCCAGCACCTTGCTGGTTTTCAGATCATCACACCATAACCAGGCGCCGAACCGTCGCGGATCGGTATACCGGATAGTGCAGCCATTACTCATAAGCAGATCAACGTGATCGTGCTTTTCCGGCGGCTGT
Source organism: Enterobacterales bacterium (assembly GCA_015654745.1). Classification (GTDB taxonomy): domain Bacteria; phylum Pseudomonadota; class Gammaproteobacteria; order Enterobacterales; family Enterobacteriaceae; genus Acerihabitans. The sequence goes on along the minus strand of JAATGH010000027.1, from coordinate 704 downwards.
GGTTGTGGCAATACCCGCAGACTGCCCGACATACCCAGGTGAATAATGATCCAACCCTGGGTTAACTCGAGCAGCAAATATTTTGCCCGTCGCTGTACGCTCAACACCTCTTGGTCACGTAAGGCGATAATCTCATCGGAAACCGGCCAGCGCAGGCGTGCGTTACGCACAATGGCTTGCGTTATCCGATGACCGGCAACCCAGGGTTCAATACCCCGGCGACTGGTTTCTACCTCAGGGAGTTCAGGCATATTTTCACCCGCTGGTAAAAAAACGAATAAAAAACCCGGCCGAAGCCGGGTTTTTTTGCAGTCCACTAAAATTATTTAATTTTAGCTTCTTTGTAAAGTACGTGCTGGCGTACAACCGGATCGAATTTTTTCAATTCCAACTTTTCCGGTTTGGTACGTTTATTCTTCGTAGTGGTATAGTAGTGACCAGTACCAGCAGAAGAAACCAGCTTGATCTTCTCGCGAACACCCTTAGCCATGATTTAATTCCTTAATACTTTTCACCGCGGGCACGCAAATCGGTCAAGACCGTTTCGATACCCTTCTTGTCAATCACACGCATACCTTTAGCAGATACACGCAGCGTTACAAAGCGTTTTTCGCTCTCAACCCAAAAACGGTGAGAGTGCAGGTTGGGCAGAAAACGGCGTTTGGTCGCATTCATTGCGTGGGAGCGGTTGTTGCCGCTCACCG
>JAATGH010000438.1 GCA_015654745.1 Enterobacterales bacterium | reverse complement strand
GGCACTGACAGCGGTTTCAGGTGTATATTCTAAGCAAAATTGTTACAAAGCATATGGAAATACGTAGTTATCCACACTTTAGACAAAAATAAGACCGTTTTAGCGATTATTACCGGTCAACGCTCCGATTTATCCACATATCCCTACGGTCGGCGGGGAAAACACCTGATGAGGATGATTGTTCCCCTTACCCTCGGCAATGTAAACATTAGTCCGCTTATATTTAGCAAAAATTAAGCTATACCTAAATAATTTGCGTTGCAGGAAGGCGACAGCTAACTACTCACTAATGGGCTTCTGATATGAAATCGCGTTAACATTCCAGATTTTGGGACCGGTCGGGGTCGCGACCACCGCCTCGTCATCCACTGCTTTTTTGATTAACGCCCTGGCCATCGGGGAATCGATGGAAATATAGTCTTTGTGCTTAAAAATTTCGTCCGGCCCGACGATGCGAAAACGCATCTGCTCGCCCAATTCGTTTTCCACTTCAACCCAGGCGCCAAAGAAAACCTTGCCCTCCTGTTGTGGTGAATAATCCACCACCCGCGCCTCTTTTAGCACTCGGCGCAAATAACGTACCCGGCGGTCGATTTCCCGCAGTATTTTTTTATTGTAATGGTAATCCGCATTTTCACTACGATCGCCCAAGCTCGCGGCCCAAGAGACCTTTTCGGTGATTTCGGGACGATAGCGTTTCCAGAGGTGATCGAGTTCTTCCTGGAGTTCCTGATAGCCTTTACGCGTAATAAGATTGGTTTTCATCGCGACCGTTTTCTAAAAGTTAAATCCGCACACGGGAAATATAACATAGACCATACGCCAGGCGAGGGTCGAGGGTTTGGACGGCCGGTAGGCCGCCACCCCGGAACGGCAAGACGGCTGGTATTTTGGCGACGCAATACGTATAACTGTCCTCTGAATATGTTACCTACAACGTGATGACGGCCAAGAAAGCATGATGAATGAACCTTTGAATCGCCTTATTGCCGCTGAGCTGAAAGCCCGCCCCGAGCAGGTTGATGCCGCGATCCGCCTGTTGGATGAGGGGAATACCGTTCCTTTTATCTCACGCTATCGTAAAGAGGTTACCGGTGGCCTGGACGATACCCAGCTGCGTCAACTGGAAACCCGGCTCGGTTATCTACGCGAGCTGGAGGATCGACGTCAGACTATTCTGAAAGCGATTGACGATCAGGGCAAACTGACCGAACCACTGGCCGGGGCAATCAACGCCACGCTCAGTAAAACCGAGCTGGAAGATCTCTATCTACCCTATAAAATCAAACGGCGCACCCGCGGACAAATCGCTATTGAGGCGGGACTGACGCCGCTGGCTGAATTGCTGTGGCGGCATCCCGACCGGCAGCCGGAAGACGAGGCGGCGGACTATGTTAATGCCGATAAAGGCGTTGCCGATACTAAAGCGGCGCTGGACGGCGCACGCTATATCCTGATGGAGCGTTTTGCCGAGGACGCCGCGCTGCTGGCGAAACTGCGCCATTATCTGTGGAAAAATGCGCATCTGGTCGCCACGGTTATTGCCGGTAAAGAAGAGGCGGGCGCCAAATTTCGAGATTATTTCGCGCACCATGAGCCCCTGGCCCAGGTGCCATCCCACCGAGCGCTGGCCATGTTCCGCGGGCGCAACGAGGGTATTTTGCAACTCGCCCTGAATGCCGACCCGCACGCCGACGAGCCGCCGCGGGAGAGTTATTGCGAGCAGATGATTATCGAGCATTTGCAAATCAGCCTCAACCAGGCGCCGGCGGATGCCTGGCGTAAATCGGTGGTTAACTGGACCTGGCGCATCAAGATCCTGCTGCATCTTGAAACGGAGCTGATGGGCAGTATCAGGGAAAAGGCCGAGGAGGAAGCCATCCAGGTCTTCGCCCGCAATATGCATGATTTGATGATGGCGGCCCCGGCCGGTCTGCGTCCGACCATGGGACTGGATCCGGGCCTGCGCACCGGCGTTAAGGTTGCCGTTGTGGATGCAACCGGCAAGCTGGTGGCCACCGACCAGATTTACCCGCACACCGGGCAGACGGCTAAAGCGGTGGCGGCCATAGCGGCACTGTGCGTTAAGCACCAGGTGGAACTGGTGGCTATCGGCAACGGCACCGCGTCCCGGGAAACCGAACGCTTTTTCGCCTTGGTAAAAGAGCAATTCCCTAAGGTTACGGCACAGAAGGTCATCGTCAGCGAGGCCGGCGCGTCGGTCTATTCTGCTTCGGAACTGGCGGCGCAGGAATTTCCCGATCTGGATGTTTCGCTGCGGGGCGCGGTTTCCATTGCGCGCCGGCTACAGGATCCGCTGGCGGAGCTGGTTAAAATCGATCCGAAGGCTATCGGCGTCGGCCAATATCAGCATGACGTTAGCCAAAGCTTGCTGGCTAAAAAACTCGATACGGTCGTGGAGGACTGCGTCAACGCCGTCGGCGTTGATCTGAATACCGCCTCGGTGCCGCTGTTAACCCGTGTCGCCGGATTGACCCGGATGATGGCCCAGAATATTGTCGGCTGGCGGGATGAGAATGGCCAGTTTCGCGATCGTAATCAATTACTGAAAGTAGGTCGACTTGGACCGAAAGCCTTTGAACAATGTGCTGGATTTCTACGCATCAACCATGGCGCCAACCCTCTGGACGCCTCCACGGTCCATCCGGAAAGCTATCCGGTGGTAGAACGCATTCTCAAGGCGACAGAGCTCTCGCTGGATGCCCTGATGGGCAATGCCTCCGCGCTGCGTTCCCTGAATCCGGCGCAGTTTATCGATGAGCGCGTTGGCCTGCCGACCGTGACCGATATCTTAAAGGAACTGGAAAAACCCGGACGCGATCCGCGGCCGGAATTCAAAACCGCCACCTTTGCCGACGGCGTGGAAACCCTCCAGGATCTCACGCTAGGGATGATCCTCGAGGGTACCGTCACCAATGTCACCAACTTCGGCGCCTTTGTGGATATCGGCGTGCACCAGGACGGACTGGTGCATATTTCATCCCTGTCGACGAGCTATGTCGAAGATCCCCATAAGGTGGTAAAGGCTGGGGATATCGTCAAGGTCAAGGTGATGGACGTGGATTTACCGCGTAAACGTATTGCCCTTACCATGCGTCTGGACGAGCAGCCCGGTGAAACGCTCACCCGCCGTGACGCTAACGAAAAACGGCGCGATGCCTCTCCTCGGCCCGCGGCCAAATCGCGCGTCCAAGGGCCGTCGGTCGCCGGCAACAGTATCATGGGTGATGCATTGGCGGCGGCTTTGGGCAAAAAGCGCTGATAGCCGCGTTGTTTTACAGGTGCGAGATAGCGTTTCGGCCATCTTGCACCTGATATTGAGGGTGAGGGAAGCGTGGGTCGATAAACGGTCGTAACCTTTAACACCATCTCTTAATATTAAGATACTTTGTTTAACATTCTAGTTTCAATTATTCATTTCAATTAGCTTTTAATTTTCACGAATCATTTCTTACTATTTCATTAGAAATAAAAAGATATATTAATATTTTTAACCTGATAATATTATTGAATATTATTATTAGTTGAAATACCGCGCCTTCATTTTTGGTTAATGCCATATACGAATAAGTTTCATTTGCTAATGAGAGCCAATGATGTTAAAACTATGGTATTAAATGAATCGTTTTCAAAATTATTTTCGATCAAGGCTTATTCATTCGGAAATTTGAGGAAATTAAGTGGAAATTATCCACACCGTTAACCTCAGGCCACCGCTGTGTCGTAGACGAATGGTTTAAATTGGCTTCGCTAAACCGATTGAACACCGTCATATATCCCAATGGGTTTGGCTAAGTCATAAAGAAGGTCCTATGCGTCTTTTGCCACATCACTATTATAAAATTACCGGTTATGCGCAGGACATCAGCCCGGCATACCGACAAAAGCTGTTGTCATTGGGCATGCTGCCCGGATCGTCGTTCCAGATTATCCGTGTTGCACCGCTGGGCGATCCGGTGCAAATCGAAACGCGCAGAATGCAGTTGGCGCTGCGCAGGAGCGATCTTTCCCAACTGCTGCTGGATAATATGGCCGCACCCGCCGTCCCTACCCCGCAGCGGTCCTTTTTACCGGCCTGGCTCACCCCGTACTGCCATTCGATCATTCTATGGATATTCGCTGGATATGAAAAAGCTCACCGTCGGTTTAATCGGTAATCCCAACGCGGGCAAAACCACGCTCTTCAATCAGCTCACCGGCGCTCATCAGCGGGTCGGTAACTGGGCCGGCGTAACGGTTGAACGCAAGGAAGGTTTTTTCTCCACCGCCGTGCATCGCGTCCAGGTCATTGACTTACCTGGCACTTACTCCCTAACCACCATTTCTCAGCAGGCTTCGCTGGATGAGCAAATCGCCTGTCGTTTTATCCTGGGACGGGAAGCCGATATTTTGATCAACGTGGTGGATGCGTCTAACCTGGAACGCAACCTTTATCTTACCCTGCAGCTCCTGGAGCTTGGCATACCCTGTATCGTGGCGCTGAATATGCTCGATATTGCCCAAAACCAGCGGGTTGAAATCGATCTGCCGGCGCTGGCGCTACGCCTCGGCTGTCCGGTGGTGCCGCTGGTTTCCACGCGCGCGCGCGGCATAGATCGCCTAAAGCTGGAAATCGATAAAGGCGTTCGCGACGCCCTTCCCCTGGGGGTCGATTATCCCGCGTCCATTATCCGCGCCGTTGGGCAACTGCTCCCCTTTCTGCCTGCGACGTTGAACGAGCCGCAGCGCCGCTGGCTGGCGCTGCAAGTTTTGGAAGGCGATATCTATGGCCGGTCCCGATTTACCGGTTCATTGGCCGAACTTACGCAAATCAAGGCAACCGTCGACGACGACCCCGCGCTGCTGATTGCCGATGCCCGTTACCGGAAAATCACCGACATCTGCGAATCCGTTAGCAATAGTCATCTGACGGTGGCAAACATCATGACCGGTAAACTCGATGCCCTGGTGCTCAACCGTTGGCTGGGCGTGCCGATTTTCTTTTTTGTCATGTACCTGATGTTCCTGATGGCCATCAACATCGGCGGCGCACTGCAGCCGATGTTTGAAATCGGGTCGGCGGCGTTGTTTATTGACGGCACCCAGTGGCTTGGCCATATTGCGCATTTTCCGCGCTGGCTGACGATATTCCTGGCCCAGGGGATCGGCGGAGGGATCAATACGGTACTGCCGCTGATACCGCAAATCGGCATGATGTATCTGTTTCTCTCGTTTATGGAGGACTCGGGATATATGGCGCGGGCGGCGTTCGTCATGGATCGGATGATGCAGGCGCTGGG
>JAATGH010000211.1 GCA_015654745.1 Enterobacterales bacterium | reverse complement strand
TCACCCTGACCGGACATGGCCTGATAGATCCCGAACGTGCCGTAAAAACTGTCGGTTCGGGTATCATAGAAGTATCGGCCAACCGGGAGGCAATCCTTGCTGCAATCGAATGTTCCATCAAATAACGTTCCGGCGGGCGGATGTCGGCTTCATACAGCGGAATACCGGCGTCTTTCAGTATTTTTTCCACCCGGCCCAGATCACGATAATGCCGGCAATAGATGCCCAGCACCGGCCGGCGATGAAAGTCGCGCAGATCCAGTGGACGCAGGCTGCAGTCCTTTATGGCCTGTAATAACGGCTGTGCTTGCTCACGGTATAACGCCGGCATAAAGGCAACGGCGGGCTGTGGCGGTAGGGTGATTTTTTGTGCGCCGGCATCGGTCGCCAACCAGAAGTCGATGACGATACCATTAGGGGTGTCCCGCCAATGGCGGGTCAAGACAAAACCTTGACGTGGCGGCGATAGCTGTGGCATGGCGTCTGAATATCCATGGAATATACAGGTCGACGCGGCGTGTTTACCGTTTTCAGCCGGAGGCCAAGGTCGACGGGAAAGATAAGTATGATTATTTATACAGGTATTGTCCAGCGACGCCTAGCGCCAGATGAGTGAAGTCGCGCTCAACCTTTAGCCAAATCCGCATGCAATTGATGGATTGGCCCTATAGGTCAATGCCCGGACAATCCGCTTTCTTTTATTCATCAGCGAGGTGCATGAACGTTTTTTCGAATATTTGGTAATCCCGTCATTGGCATTTTCCCCGATCATCGGCTGTGTGGCGTGGCCGCGACGTTGACAATCACGGTACGTCATCCGCTTATGCCATTGCAGGCGGAGCAACGTTGGCAAGTACTAGGCTTCCAAGCGCTCAGGTAAGGCAAACATCGCATAGATGGCCCGGCCAAGATCGGGCTGTGTCCCCATCAGCGCGGAGTTATTCTCTTTCAGCACCGTGCCATTACCGGTAAGAATCAACCTTAACTGCTGCGGAGAGATAAGTTTGTCGTAGGCGAGGGTAATGCTCGATAAACATGCCGTTGCGCCGGCAACGATGGCGGTGGCGGCCGCGGTGCCGGAAAAATTATTGATATACCATGCATTGGTTTGATTAAACAACGTGGCCTCGCAATAAGATGCCGTGACCACGGATGCCCCCCAGCTGGAGTTGTCCACCCGGGATCCAAAGTTGCAGACAGGCAGCCGTAAGCCTGTGCGCGGGTCCAGCGCTCCGACGATGATGGCGCCAGAATCCCGGCGGGCGCGATCGAATTTGCCTTTTAAGGCCGGATGGTCGAGGCTGAACCCGCCATGGCCGGCGGACTCTATCACATGGATACCCTTGTCCGTTAACATGGATATGATATCAAACCAGGCTGGCTCAAATTCCACCGGTAAAAAACCAGACGTATCGCCGTAGGCTATTTTTACCCCGATGCGCTGCATCCCGAGATGGATGACATCGCCGGGCTTTAGCCGGTGATACAGATTATAAAGATATTGCACGCCTGGGCATGCATACCCCACCATGGCGCCCGGCGCAATGCCCACAATGCCCCGACCGAGGTTCAACCCCGCCATGACGCCTACCGCCGCGCTATTATCGCCCCCCACCTTCACTTTGCCTTCCACCAGGGCCCGTTTGTGGGGAAGGTTAATATGATCGGTGAACCAAGCGTCCGATGCAACGGTGATAAGGGTGACGTTTTCGCCTTTTCCTCCGCGATAGGCCAGGCCGGCGGTACCGTCTATTCCACCCAGTTTAAACCCGTCCGACACATGCTTTGCGGGCCAGAGGTAATGTTGAATGGGTTGATAGTTTGCCAGGGATATGGCGGTATTATCACGATGCTTGTTGGATTCGGGGAAGGCGGGTACCGGCGGCGTGCCGTCCTGACCCCCCCAGCGTAATGACTCCGGCTCGCTCGCCGGATAGACGAGTTCAACGGTATTGGTCAATGCGATCGCCAGCAGGATTTCATTTATATAATTTTCCGCATTCACATTTTCATTGAAAAAATTCACTGAAAAGTAACGATCCAGGCCATGCCGGTGACTGATTTCCCGAGTATAACTATCCTCAAGGGTGCTGGTCGTGTCAAACAGCGGTTTAACCCCCAATGTTTCGTAGGTAAGTTTTAACTCATGTTCAATGCGCTGGGCTTCGGCAAAGTAATAGGTACTACTGCTTTTTCGTAGCTGAAAGACGATATGGGTATACTTCACGCCGCGCCGTGCATAAAAATCGATTTTTTTGTGACTTTTAAGATTCATTGTTTTAATTCTCCTTAAGCTGATAACGTCGACCAGAGCTGATGAAAAATACTTAATTGCCGATGAATTTCGATTCACTTACACAGGGACGCGTGAACGTCAATCTCTTAACGGATGCGAAATGCATCGCTAGTATTTTTGATATGGCGGGTGGCAAGATCCAAATGATATTTTTTTAACAAGGGCAATGAATATTAATGTATTTTTTTTGGAAAAATCATACATATTCCGCGCCGAGGGCGGCAGCGTTGCATCATGTATTTATCCATCCCCTTCCCAAGGGCGAAGGTGAAGGCTACGCCTGTTCTTGCGGCGGGTTTGGCCGGGTGGACTTCCGGCCGTGCCGGCATGCCGCCTATCGTTTAGGCGCAGCGTATGGATGGGGCCGCCCCCTGCTAATACGTTTTTTTACGAGGATTTCCCTGGTGTGGATATCTTCGTTTCGGTTTGCGAAAAAATAACTCAATGAGCTATATAACTGTTTGAATATGCCTTTTCTTAAATTAAGAAAATTCTTATATGTTAAATTTATTATTAATTATGCAAGGTGACGATTAGCCAAGCCAAGCCAGGCTATTTGGCCTCTTTGATGTATTTATCATACTCAAAAATAAAAATCCATAAAATTGCTTTGAATGATATTTCAAAAAAAGCAATTCGCCTCAATGGGATTATTCGTGCCTTCGCTGGGATCATATGAATATACTCGCGATGTTTCGAGTAACAGGTGCGTTGGCTAGGTTCGCGATGTGATGCCCAATATGGCTGCCTCAGGCGCTTCACCGGTGACCAGCCGCCGCGTGGGGCCGTCGTAATAGATCCGCCCATCCACCACCAGCAGAGTCCGTGGCGCAATGCGCATGGCATCATCAAGGTTGTGCGACACCATCAATAGCGTCAATTGCCGTTGGTCGCACACGCCAGCCACCTGCCGCAGCATGTCGTTACGCAGCGCCGGGTCCAAGGCGGAAAAAGGTTCATCCAATAACAGAATGGGGTGTTGGCGTACCAGACACCTGGCCAACGCCACTCGCTGGCGCTGGCCACCGGAGAGCTGGCCGGGCAGCCGGGTTAAAAAATCCACTAAACCTACTTGCTCCGCCACCCGTTGCAGGGCTGTCCGCTGGGAATCGGTCAGTTTTAAGTTAGGATGCAATCCCAGCCCGATGTTTTCCTCAACCGTAAGATGAGCGAAAAGATTATTTTCCTGGAACAGCATTGAAACCGGCCGCCGGGCCGGCGGCGTGGCGCTATGATCTTTCCCGGCAAGACATATGCTGCCGCTGTGCAGGGGAAGAAAGCCGGCAATCAGGTTGAGCAAGGTACTTTTTCCCGCGCCGCTGGGACCCAGGATTGCCACCCGTTCACCCATGGCAATACAGAGTTCGAAACGCATCGGTAGATGCTGATACAAATAGGTCACCTTATTCAGTTTTATCATGCCGCCCCGAGAGTTTTTCGATGAGAGTAAACAGTAAAAAGCACAGTATCAAAAGAAAAAGGGCGGTAACCGCGCCATCCTGGCTATGATAAGCGCCGATCTGCTGATACAGATACCAAGGCAGGGTTCGGAAATGTTCATTGCCGAACAATGCCACCACGCCAAAATCGC
>JAATGH010000475.1 GCA_015654745.1 Enterobacterales bacterium | reverse complement strand
GGCGGTCAGGGCGGGGTCACTGCCCAGAAGCTCGGCGATGTGGCGGGTATCGCTGCCGGGGTTGGCGACGAGGCGGCATACTTCGATGAACACTTTGGGGGCGGCGGGCAGGCGGCTGATGCGACCCACGGCCCTGACCACTGCCGGATCCTGGAATCTGTCGCGCAGAACCAGGGCGCTGGCCACCATCGCCAGCAGCGCCGTACTGTCACAGGGTTTGGCAACAAACCGGTGGGCCACATCCACCATACGCAAGATGGCGCCTGGTTCGGAGTAGCCGGACAGGATGATACGTATTGTGCCAGGCCAGCTGTTGCGTACCTGCGTGAGCAGTTCGGCCCCATCCATAAAGGGCATGCGCATGTCGGACACCACCACGTCGGCCGGCGTTTCTTCCAGCATCGCAAGCGCTTCCTGGCCACTATTGGCAAAGCGGCATTCCCATCCGTTGTCTTGCATCATGAGGGCCCGCTCGATACCGGCGAGCACACGGCTTTCGTCGTCGACGAACATCACTTGCATACCGGATCTTCCCCTTGGCCGCAGTGAAGGGGCAACTGCAGGATGAACGTCGTGCCCACGCCTTCTTCCGACTCGCAGCGGATCTGCCCATTATGCTTGTCCACCACGGTCGAATAGACAATGGCGAGGCCCTGGCCCGTGCCTTTGCCTACGGCTTTGGTCGTGAAAAAGGGATCGAAGATGCGATCGCGGATCCCCACCGGGATGCCGCTTCCGTCATCGTTGACCCGGATCTCCATAAAGTCGCCGTTGTGCGCTGCTGATACGCTGATACGGCCTTTTTCCTTTACGCCTTCCTGGATAGTGTCCGCGATGGCGTGGGCGGCATTCACCACCAGGTTGAGGATGGCCTGGCCGATCATATCGCGCAGGCAAGGCAGTTGCGGCAAGCCCTCCTCGAAGAACGTCTCAAGTTCTGCCACGTATTTCCATTCGTTGCGGGCGACGGTCACGGTAGTATTGATGACCTCGCGCACATCCACCCATTCCTTCTCGTTTTGGGCGGGATGGGAGAATTCCTTCATGGCGGCCACGATCTTGGCAATATGACCAAGGCCTTCCAGCGATTCGTCGATGGCGTTTGGGATCTGGCGGCGCAGGAAATCTACTTTGGTGCGCTTGAGGACAGCGTCGAATTCCGCCATGAGGGGCTCTTCGGCCATTTTCCCCCGCACGGCCTCGGCCAGCGCCATAGCGGAGTCCAACAGGGTGAGCAGGGAAACGGTGGCGGCCTTGACGAAGCCCACATTGTCGCAGACGTACTGGGTCGGCGTATTGATCTCATGGGCGATGCCGGCGGCGAGCTGGCCGATGGACTCCATCTTCTGAGCCTGCAGCAACTGAGCTTGGGTTAAGCGCAATTCGGACAGGGCTTTTTCCAATTCGCACCGTTCGTTCTCCAACTCCAGAGTCTTGCGGGCAACCACTTTCTCCAAGCCCACGTTCTGCTCCAGGATGGCAAACGGCGTAGCGATGCCGAGCCTAGCCTCTTGGGCGATGCGGCGCTTGAGTACCTCGATTGTCTTGTCCCGGGCGGCGAGCTTGCGCTGATATTCGGCGGCGGACGTTTCGTAAAACGCTTCATCAGACAATGTCCCGCCCCCCAATGGCGACGCCCGTGAAGGTTTGGTTCACGTGCAATCCGTTATACTGCTCGCCGTAGGTGGAAAAACCGACCACCCGGTTCTGCTCCATTATGCTGCCGATCTGCCGCTCGAGCCCCTCCTGTTCGAACTGGAGACGACGAAGGATGCAATCGAAGCCGATGATTACCGCCGGCTCCGGAATTGTCTCGCGGACCTTGTCAAAGGCCTGTTTAAATGTTTGGACGGGATCCTTGGCTTTGCCGATGGCCACGATCAACCCTTCCTCGATGGCGCAGTAGCAGGTAAGGGAGAGATCTTCGTTCCATTTCAGGATGGAGCGGACATAGGGCTCATCGCCGAAGGATAGCAACAGCGGGTTGCGGGAGAATACCGTCGGCGTGAGTTCGTGCACCGTCAGGCCCAAGGCTTCCGCGTAAGCCTGAGCGGCCGGTTCGCCGTTTATCTCCAGGATGAGTCGTTTCTCCGGATCGGCCTCGGTGATGACAAGCTCCACCTCGCCGGCCTCAAAATGCTGAACCTTGAAGGTGGCGATGGGCGAATCGGTCTCGATGACGGCGAATACCGCCGCGTCGGAAATGAACCGTCCATTGCCATCATAGACGTGCGTCCTCTCGAAACGCAGGTCATCGCCGGCGGAACCGCCGATGAAGGGAATGTTACCGATCTGCTGGTAGAGATTCGCCGCCAGGCGCTCTTCGGCCATAGAGAGGCCATCGACCAGCAGCAGGCCGAAGCGCTGCAGGTTCGGCCTGGCCTCGCAGTCGAGGCGAATTGATTCGGCGATGTCGGCCACTAACGCGGTGTAGTTGACCAAGGGGTGAATCATGAAGCTATGGGTGCGAAAGTTCCCGCCCAATCCGAGCCCCAGTAGTCCGGAGTGCTGGAAGCCTTCCGTGCCGATCTGGCCAGAGGACGTGCAACCTATGCAGGGACAGGTGAAGACGTTTTTCAACTCCCGGCCCAAAATGTCCAGATCATAGTCTGGAGAGCAGAAGAAAATGACGGTATTGATGCCTTCGCGGTCAATCTGGCTAGCAAACTCGGCGACGGCCTGGACCGGGTCCGGCGACTCGCTTCTGGCATAGTTAAGTTGGAAATTCACGACGAGTTCTCCCTATTCTGAGTAGAAACTTTCGCCTGCAATCCTGCGCTCGTTCGGTTCAACATTATAGGCTGTGCCGATGCTGGGAGATTAGGTGTTTGCCGTATAAATAGCAAATACCTAGAAGCCGATCTGTAGGCGAGTCGTCAACTCATGTGACCGTTGTCGTCGATAAGGCGGATAAACGGCATGGAAGGCCATGGCGGCCGACCGTTACCCTGTTGCCAGCGCGCCCAGCGTGGTCGGCGACGTAACGCGCGCTTTCCCGTTGGGCGCATCGGCTGCATTGGCGCGAGGGACCGCGCGCGCAAACGTTTATTTCCCTGATTCTCCAGCCCAGACTACCAGCACCTTATCGTCGCCTTTTTGACGGCTGAAGGCGTAATACCCCGGTGTGTCCTGCGTCGTCTGCGTTCCTGCGCCCACCGCGGCATGTTGTTGCCTGAATTTTCCCAGCTTTTGCCAGTGCGCCAGCAAAGTCTGCTGCGCCCCGGTCAGCGCCCAGTTCATATCGGAGCGTGTGCCTTGTAAAGGATCCGATCCCGTCGGGCCAAACTGGCGTCCGCTTTCATCGCCGTAGTAAATTTGCACCGCACCAGGTGCCAGCAGTAGCAGATCCGCCGCACGCCGCTGCAGGGCCAGCGCGCCTTTGGCATCAGCGTCGAAAAACAGTCGGGTATCGTGCGAAGAGAGATAACTCAGTACGTTGAAATCCTGCATTTTCTCCGCCATTTGCCGATAAGTCGCGTCGATATGGGCCAAACAGCTCAGTGCGTTGGCGGCCTGATCCTGGAAAGCAAAGTTGATCATCGCGTCGAAGCCGTTCTGGTAATAATCGCTTTTCATCACGCCGTGACCCCAGGCTTCGCCGGTCATCCAGAACGGTGCATTATCCAGCGCCTGCGAAGGATGCGCCGCCTTCCACTGTTTCAACGCTTCGGTAGCGCGCGTTTTCAGCAACGCCAACGTCGTTTTTTCAACATGCTTGGCGGTATCTACACGAAAACCATCAATGCCGTAATCCCGTACCCACTGGCTGAGCCAGGTCACCAGATATTCACGCGGCGTCGCCCCCGGAATGTCTTTGGCGGCGGTATCAGGCTTATGCCGGTAAAAAACCGGCAAACCGCTGGCTTCTGCCGATTCGGTTTTGATATCGGGCAGGAATGCCAAGGACATGGTCAGATCATCATAACCGGGTGAATCGTAATCGCTGATGTCGGTACGGATCCATTTTTTACCCCACCAGGCGCTCCAGCCGTCTTGGTCCCCGAAATTAATATAATCATTAAAACTGTGCCAGTTCTGGCCCGGGCCGGGTTGCCAGTCGGTCCAGTTCTTACCGAGCGTTTTTTCAATTTCATCGCCTTTAAGATATAGCGATCCGAAATGGAAGGCCTGCATATCGGCAAGCGTAGCGTAGCCGGTGTGATTGATCACCACGTCAAACAAAATGCGGATCCCACGCCTGTGCGCTTCACTGACCAGTTTGTGCAAGTCCTCTTCGGTGCCCATATTGGCATCGAGTTTTGTCCAGTCGAGCGCATAATAACCATGATAAGCGTAGTGTGGGAAATCGCCCTTGGTACCGCCGCCGACCCAGCCGTGGATCTGCTCTAGCGGCGAGCTGATCCACAGCGCGCCTACCCCCAGCCGTTGCAGATAATCCAGCTTCTCCGTCAGCCCGGTCAGATCGCCGCCGTGGAAAGTGCCGATTTCCGACAACCCGTCGCTGCGGCGGCCATAGCTATGATCGTTGGACGGATTGCCGTTCTCGAAGCGATCGGTGAGCACGAAATACACCGTGGCGTTTTGCCAGCTAAATATGGCCGGTGTTTTCCGATCGGCGGATTCCAGCAACAGCAAGCCGTCACCGGCGGGATCGGGCATCATCATGATGTGCCCCCCGGTTACCGTGGCGGTCTGATCGGAATAAAAATCGTGGACTTTTTCACCCTCGGCAAACGTCCCGGCGACATCCACCGACAGCGGTTTGCCATTCCAGCGCGGACAGGTTTGCGACGCGGCGGCGTCCTGGTGGGTTTTCAGGCTTAGCAGAAGGGTCGGCGTTCCGCTACGGGTGTCGATCCGCACTTGGTAATCCCCCGCGCGGAACTGACGCCAGTTAACCGGCGCTTGGTTTTTACAGGGGCGCAACGACAGCATGACGTTAAGCTTCACGTCGCCTGCCGGTTGCCAGCATTGGTTATCCTGATGAAGTTCCAATGTGCGCTGGCCTTTGGGCAGCGTGGCGCTGCTGGTCAGAATGCCGCTGGCAGGTTCGGAAAAATCGGGAAAACCCGGCAGCGTCCAGTTGGCCTGTACGGCAGGTGAAACCAATAATAATAGAGGCAGTGTCAGGCGTTTCATGGCTCTCCTTACGCGGTGCAGGAAGCAGTATCATGGCAGGGGGTGGATTTAGTGTAATCAGCGCGAAAAATTTTCCCCTCATCCCTGCGAAATAAATCTCGGGAGGAGGGCTAAGGGGGAGAACCCGCGGCGCAGCCCGCGAACGGAATGGCCAGGGCGCTTTCGCCGCAAGCTGCCTGACCCGCTTCCGGTCATGACGCCGGGCCGTCCGGCGGTGGGTGAGTCATTGCACGGATAGAGCATGTCCTACTGGATAATTGCGTTGCTTGCATTCTACGCAACAAACACGCTAAGCAGCAGTACCATCAGCAAGCCGACTACAGAGTTGATCAACTCCAGCAGACCCCAGGTTTTAAAGGTGTCCTTCATTGAAATGCCGAATGTCTCTTTAAACAGCAGGAATCCACCGTCATACATCAAGGTAATGGTGTTACTGCCGCAGGCAACGGCCAGACACATCAGCGCTGGATTAAGATGAAACGCGCTGACCATTGGCGCGACAATGCCTGCGGACGTGATGGCGGCGACGGCACCTTGCCCGGTCAAAATGCGAATAATCGCCGTGATTATCCACGCCACAATAAACGGGGATAAGGGCACATCGCTCATGATATTGACGATATGTCCGCCGACGCCCGAGACGATAATCACCTGTTTTAGGATCCCGCCGGCGCTGATAACAAACAGAACGTTGGCGATTTTAGCAATGGCGTCGCTGACGCTATGCGTGATGCCGTCAGCGGACAGGCCGCGTTTCACCCCCAGGAACCAGATGGCGGCAAGCGTTGCGAGGAGCATGCTGATTTCCGCACTGCCGAGGAATGCGCAGACTTTTGTCAGTTCCGAACCCGTGCCCATAACCCCTTTGATCAGGGAGGCCACGATCATCAGCACCGCCGGAATCAGCGGGATTAACATGCTGATGCCAAAGGATGGCAGGTTGTGCGTGGCTTTCTCTTCCACCGGTTTCAGCAGTGAATTTAGCGGAATAGCTTTAATACCCGGCAAAAATTTTGGTAGAAGAATACCCGCGCAGAACAGCGCCGGGATGATGACCAACACGCCATACAGGTAAACCTGGACAATATCGGCATTAAAAGCGCCGATCAGCGCGACTGGCCCCGGCTGCGGCGGAAACAGGCTGTGCCCCATGGTGGCGCCGACCACGGTTGGTACGACCAGCTTCATATAGGGGATATTGGCTTTTTTCGCGATATTTAATACCAGCGGCATCGCAATCAGGAATGCCACTTCATAGAACATGGCGATACCGAAAATAACGCCAATGAACATCAGTCCGACGGCCAAAAACCGGGTGCCGCAACGCTCAATAACGGTATCTGCTATTTGTTGACTGGCGCCGGATTCGGTCATGAATTTCCCGATAATGGCACCGAATAGAATAATAAGCGCAAGGTGTCCCAAAATACTGCCCAAGCCATCCTGGATAACAGAGACAATTTTATCGAGGGGAATACCCTCCATGATGGCGACAAATATACCGGCGATGAGCAGTGCAAATATATTGTGGAATTTATATTTGAGGTTCATTACCACTAAAAGCGCAATACCTACCAGAACCCAGAATAGAGCCATAAACGGGGACATAAGTGTACCTTGAGGATTTGTTCTGAATAAAATGCCGGTGGAATCACCGGCTTGAATAATTAACGTTGTTTTTCGAGTGCTTCCCAGAGTCCGTGAAGGTAGGTCACGCCTAAGGCTCTGTCATATAAACCGTAGCCCGGACGACCGGTTTCGCCCCAGATAAAACGCCCGTGGTCTGGGCGTATATAGCCATCAAAGCCGTTATCATGTAGGGCTTTCATCACCTGGTACATGTCCAGTGAACCGTAGCGCGATAAATGCGCGGACTCATAAAAATCTTTATCTTCGATGATCTTGATATTACGAACATGGGCAAAGTGGATGCGCTTGCGGCGGGTAAATTCAGCCAAAATGGCATAAACATCGTTGTCAGGATCTTCAGCAATAGAGCCGGTGCACAGCGTAATGCCGTTCGCCTCAGAATCCACCGCGTTGCAAAGCCAGTCCAGATCTTCACGATTCTTGACGACTCGCGGCAGGCCAAAAATAGAATAGGGTGGATCATCCTGGTGAATAGCCATTTTAATACCGACTTCTTCACACACCGGGATCACTGCTTTTAGAAAATATACCAGGTTCTCACGAAGTTTCTCGTCATCAACATCTTTATATTTCGCGAATAATTCCTGTACTTTCGCCAAGCGTTCCGGTTCCCAGCCTGGTAAGGCGAAGCCGTTAGAATTTTCAAGGACTTCTCTCACCACCTCATCGAGGCTCTTATCGATATCTTTTTTCTCAAAAGCCATCGTCAGGGAGCCGTCCGGCAGAACATAATTCATGTCCGTTTTCATCCAGTCGAAGACCGGCATGAAATTGTAGCAAATCACTTTGATGCCGATTTCCGCGAGGTGACGGATGGTCTGTTGGTAATTCTCAATATACTGGTCGCGGCTGGCAAGACCAATTTTAATGTCATCATGAATGTTTACGCTTTCGATGACTTCCATTTTCAAACCCGCTGCGCGAACCTGATCCGCCAACGCCTTGATTTTATCTTTCGGCCAGACGTCGCCAACGGGAACGTCGTACAGCGCGCCCACAACGCCTTCCACACCAGGGACCTGCCGGATATGCTCCAACGGAATTTTGTCTTCTACTGGCCCAAACCAGCGCATTGTCATTTGCATGCTCATTACCACCTCTAAATATAACAGTCTTAACTACCATACTAGTATTTATGATAATGGCTAATGAAACATTTTTATGCGACCAGAATCACACATTCGGCTTGAGCCGAAAACGCGCGCTCAATGGCTTTGGTATTGATGTCGGGGGACGGCGGCAGACCCCCTCATTTATCCCTGATCGGGTTATGGGAGAAGGCCAATACCGATAAATGACGACGAGGAATGTTAATTGGGCATTCGGGGGAAAATCGCCGGGCCTTGCAACCCGGCGTTGAGGCGGTTAAATCCGCTTCATTTTGACATCAGCGGAAGGCTTAACGGTGAGGTGGCGCCGTCGACGGTAGTCGCCGTCGCGGTGTAATTGGCCGCTTGGGCCGCGTTAACCTCATCCACCGGGTAGACGAAGTCACCTTTCCCTGCGGCGTTTACCGGCACCATCACAAAACCCAGATAGCGTTCGGCTTCGGTGCCCGCGCGATCGCCGTTGGAAAATAGCTCTATGCGATATAGGGTATTCGGCTGGCCGGTGACCTGCCCGTGTACCGCGCGTCCTTTGCCGGCGTCTGGCGTTACGGCGCTCAGCCGCGGCGCCGATTGGCCGTAATTCGGTGTGGCTTCACAACCGGTCACCTGGCCGTCGAGAGCGCAAATCTTCTCGAGTTTAGCCGCATTATTGTCGATACCGCCGCCGCGATTACCGATAAACTGCCCGTGTTCCAACCCCGGCACGTTAAAAACAATCGCTCCCGCCATCTGTGGCAAACAGCTGCCGCCGGCGAAACACCGTTCAATGTGGGCGCCGTTACCGTACATGATATTGCCGGTGATGCGGTTAACCGCCGGCCCGGCAATACGATTGATACCGGGTTGACCCGCTTTTCCCGGCAACCCCTGCGGGCGCACGGAGACCGCAACCCGGTTGCCAGTCATGATATTGCCGTCAACGATATTGCCGGTTCCGCTCAGCGTCACGCCGGAGGAGAGTCCGGTAAAGGTATTGGCGGCAATGTAATTACGATTACCCCAGTTGAGCTGTACACCATCGGAATAATTTTCGAAGTGATTACGTATGATCTCGTTATCATTGCCCCAAAGAATCTCCAGTCCCTGCGACGGTTCGTGGTTATTAAGGTGGTCGGTGGTAATAAAGTTGTCCGCAATGAGGTTAAATGACGAGCCGCGGGTCGCTTCCATCGCATCGCCATTATTGATAAATGTATTGCGCACGATCTTGTTTCGCCGCGTGGTATCGGTGGAATTACCCTGCCCATCGTCGCCAGTCATCATAATACCCGCGCCGCCTTTATTACCGACGATACGGCTATCTTCAATTACGCTATCGCTAACGCGGTTAATCAGGATGCCAATACAAAAATTGCTCACCTCCAGGCCGCGGATCTCCACGCCATGGGTGTCGCGCAGGATCAGGCCGGGCTTGGTGGTAGTACGCACGTTGGCGCCGTATTGTCCCGGCACCGCGCCTGGGCAAGCCTGTGGGCCGTTGCCGGTCACATATCTGGAACCGTCGATGGTGACGTAGGTACCATTGCGGGCCCAGTCACGGTTTTCCATCACCACCGGTCCTTTGATCGACGGCAGTTCGTGGGTAGGCTGGATAATAAACGGCCCCGTGCCGATAGCGCTCAATTCGATACGGTAGTGGCCCGGGGCCAGGTTGTTTTTTTCGATCGCCCAACGCAGCGTGCCCTGGCTGCCGTCATCGGCATAGGAGGTGACCGCCAGGGTGTCGGTGGGTGTCGGTGGTAAAGGTGTGGCGTTACTGAAAATCGGCATTGTCAGCAGGATGGCTCCCGCTAACAGGCTACGATGTTGTTGCGTATTCATGGGTACTGCTCCAATGACTTGCTGTGCAAGTTTCCTTTAGCTAAAAGAAGTGGGTCCATAATGCGGAAATCGGCATGGCGATAATGATGGCCGGCAGCATGTTGGCTACCGGGAAAATTTTGATGCCGCAAATGCGCAAACCGGTGGCCAGCATCAGCAGCCCGCCGACGGCGGAGAAATCCGCCTGCATGCCCGGCGTGGTCAACGGCAGGATATACGTTGCCCCAAAGGCCAGCGCCAGCAAGATCGCCAACTGTGGAACGGCGATCATCGCCACCGAAAAACCGAGGCTGGTGGCAAAGATCGCGGCGGTGAACAGATCTAAAAACGATTTAGCGATAAGCACCGTGGCATCGCCGGTCATGCCTTCATGCATGGCGCCAAAAATCCCGGTGCCGCTGGCGCAGAACAGCACCAGGATCGCCACGAATTTTTCCAGAAACGCCTGTTTGGACAGCCCGCCTTCCGGCGCCGGCAGCACTCTTTCCACCAGTCCGCGGATTTTATCGCCGCATAGGCTTATGCCGCGCTCCAGATAGATCAGCTCGCCTATCAGGGAACCCAGGATGGCCGACAGCACCATGACCGGCATATGCTGGGATTTATCGATAAGGATGATGCCCATGCACATGGACGCCACGCCAAACGTCAGCGGCATCGCCACCCGGAGCCGTTCAGGTATCCGCTTGGCGAACAGCGCTCCCACCACGGCGCCTACCAATACGCTGCCGGCATTTATATAAGGACCGATGATCATGAGGTTTTTCCTTGTAACCCGTCAGGGAGCCCGCCCCAACGGGGCAGGTTTTTATAATGAAGTTCAAACAGGTCCAGTGCGCGGGCCACGCTGTGGGTTACGATCTCGTCGATCGAAGTCGGCCCCGCATAAAGGGCGGGCACCGGCGGGAACACGATCGCCCCGCATTCGGTAACCTGCTGCATATTGCGCAGATGAATCAGGTGCAAGGGCGTTTCACGAACCATTAGCACCAGCCGTCGTCGCTCTTTCAGCACTACGTCCGCCGCTCGGGTCAGCAGGTTATCGCTGATGCCGTTGGCTATTGCCGCCAGCGTGTGCATCGAACAGGGGGCGATCAGCATGCCCATGGTGCTAAACGACCCACTGGAAATGGCTGCTCCCACGGCGTTTATGGGATAAACCACATCGGCGAGCTTCTCCACGTCCTGTCGGGTGAGTTCGGTCTCATGCAACTGCGTCAGGCCGGCGGCGCGAGACATCACCAGATGGGTCTCGACCCCCAGCTCTCGCGCCAGCGCCAGTGCTTTGATACCATAGAGAAAACCGCTGGCGCCGCTAATGCCGATAACCAGCTTTTTATCTGACACGGGGAGTTCCTCCATTAGGGTCGAAAGTTGGGCAGAAAACGCTTCACATCCACTTCTTTGAACTTCGAGCGCTGGAAATTTGCCTTGAGGGCAAAGGGGACCGTGCAGTCAAAAATGGTCTTGCAGGCAATGCCATGATCGAGGATGGACGGGCTGAATCGCGGGTCGGAGGAGGGATCCAGCGGATGGCAGCGCACGCCGGGGATAAATACCGTGCTGACATCGCCCTGGTAGCGTGTGGTCATTGCCCACAGCACGTCATCCATATCAAAGATATCCACGTCTTCATCCACCAGGATCACGTGTTTAAGCTCGGAGAACGCTGAAAAAGCCAGCAATGCCGCCTGACGCTGGCGCCCTTCATCGTTCAGCGAACGTTTTTTGATCTGGATAACGGTCAGGTATTTACCGGTACCGGCGGACGGGCAGTGCACATTCAGGACAAAGCCCGGCAGCGCGCGTTCGACCATTTGCAGGATGCTTGCTTCGGTAGGGATGCCCGCCATATTGGTGTGCTCATCGCTTGGTCCGATGCAGGTTTGCAAAATGGGATGTACGCGGTGGGTGATGGCTTTGACCTTGATAACCGGAATCGCCGCTTTGGCATCGCCGGTATAACCGGGAAACTCCGGCATCGCTTTACCGGTATTGGTGTTCTGATCTTCACGCACCCGCACGTTAGGCAACAGTTCACCTTCGATCACGATTTCCGCATGGGCAATGGCCCGGGCTTTTACCGAGACGCATTCCACCAGTTCCACGGCTTTATTCCGCAGGCTGCCGGCGACCGACAGTTCGTCATAACCTAGCGGCGTGGTCGGCGGCTCGAAGCAGGCGCCGATCTCAATGGCCGGATCCACCCCGATGCTGATGGAGATCGGCAGAGATTTGCCTGCCGCTTCGGCCTTCATGCGAAACGCATCCAAATGCCGCCCCGGCACAAAATACATGGAGATTTCGTCTTTGCTCTGCACGCATAACCGGTGAATGGTAATGTCGTGCTCACCGGTTTCCGGATCGGCGGCATAGCACATGCCCATGGTGAAATACGGACCGGCATCCTCTTCCGTGTTGGTCGGGGCCGGCAGTAATTTGAGAATATCAAAATCCGCTTCGCTCGCCAGATGCACCACTTCCTGACACACTGCCTGCGCACGGGGACCACCACCGGCGCCACCGGGGTGGATACCGCATCCTTAAGCAGAAAACCCAGCTTCTGCGGCGTGGTGCCCAACAGGCGAGCCACCCGCTGACGGGAAGCCAGTAGACCGATAACGACGCGCACGTCGTCGTAACCTTTCACTTTGTTAAACATCATGGCCGGCCCGATGCGGGTAGGGCGCATCACGGTGCCGTGCGCCCCCACATAACGGTACACTCCCGAAAGTTCAGCTATGGGGTCCACCATTTCGTTGGTTTCAATATATTCGTCGTCAAAGGTCTTTAGATATTCCAGGCAACCCCGTAAATCAAAGGTGGCTGGACCGCTTTTCTCAGCGGGACGAGTAGGGTTTGACATATAGATAGTCCTGATGTTGGTGTGATGTAAAAATAATTTCCGATTATTTAGCCTTGCTGGACAGAAATAAATAATACCTTTTTTATACTAAAAGACAAATAAGCCGACTTCCACGAAATTCACTGAAAATATAATCTTTCCATTTTTTTCTAATGAAAGAATTAGCGAATACGTAATAGATAAGTATTATAGAATTATTCCATAAGGAAAAGGTTATTGATGTATTAGGCCGCCCGTGGATGAATTATGTGCGCGCGACGCGGCCTGTGGCGCGGCTCGCGGCGGAAATCGGGCAGGGTAAAACGAAAATAGAATAAATTAGTGTTGAAAATAAGAGTAAAAAAGTTCATAAACACTTTGTTTTTTCCAGGCCACTTTATGTTGCATTATTTTATCGATCGCATTAATTGCACCATTTCCTGGTGAAATATTGCTTTATACCCAGCCACGCGCAGTTTTACACCTGTCGTATAAAAAAATTACATTTTTTGATACTGGAGTGACTCATGATGTTGTTATTAAAACCTCTCGCGTGTAGCGTTGTCGCAAGCATACTATTTGGTTGCGCCAGCTTCGCCGCCCAAGCGGAAATCACGCTACTCAAGCAAGATCCCCAAGCCGGCGATCCCCTAAGCCGGCTTAATTTCCAGATAGGCGGCAGTATTCGTCCGCAGTTTAACAGCGAGACCACCAACGTCGATAAGGGGTCTTTCAAAAGAAATGGTTTTGATAGTGCTAGCCGTTTTCGCTTCTCGGCCGATTACTATCTGTTTGATGACATCAGTTGGATCAACTATTACGAATTAGGGGTCAACATACCTGCCATATTCGACTGGCAGGATCATTACGCCAAAGGCGCCACCAATACGGTGCGTCGCCAGCTCTATACCGGGTTTAAAAGCCAGACCTATGGCCAGCTGACCTTTGGACAGCAAAATAGCGTTTATTACGACGTGGTAGGTGCCAAAACGGATATTTGGGACGATGATATGCTCGCGCAGGCGCCAAACAACGGCATCAACGGTGATTATGACGGTTCCTATCATGCGCGTAAGCAATTAAAGTACAAAAAGACGCTTGGTGATGCCGATCTTTACGCGGCCTATTTATTTTCAGATAACGATTATCTGCCGGGAAACGGCTTGCGCTATCAGCGTAGGGGCGGGGGTTCAGCCGGGGTCGACTACCATTTAGCCCCCGATTTGACCTGGGGACTGGCCTATAATTACACCCATGCGACCATGAAAAATCCGGCGACCCGCGACTCGACCGATTATAACCAGCAGATTACCGGCACCGCGCTGAGTTGGAAACCGGGGAATTGGACCGCAGCGGTGGGTGGCGGCTGGTATCATAATTTCCTGACTAGCGGAATTAAAAAATCCGATGACTATTTTGCCAATAATGCTTATGGCACGGAATATTTCCTCGGTTATACCTTCCCGGTGCAACGCTATAACATTAAAACGCTAAAACCCTATTTTATGGGCGATCGGTTAAAATATGTCAGCGGCCGCAATTATCAGCGCCACGACAACGGGGTGGGCCTGTCGATGCAGCTAGATTATGGTTTCCGTGTGGACTATGAACATGTATTTACCACAACCACCGGCTCCAGCTATGGCATGAATCTGGTTCGCCTATGGTACGATTTTTAATCCTATCGCCGCGAGTTTATCGCTCCCTTGAGGCCTCGGGCGAGGCAACCTGTCGCGCCCAGACCCGATCGATAAAACGCAAAATAATACCGGAGGTTTCATTTACCCGGGAAATAAGCGCCAGTTCACTGATGGCCGCGCTGTTGGTCAATGGCCGAAACACCACTCCAGGCATATTCAGTCCGCTCAGATGGCTGGGGGCCAGGGTAATACCCAGGCCCGCGGCAATCATACTGATGATGCTGGTCATGTTGGTCGAGGCGTTTTCGACCAGGGGTTCAAATCCCGCAACGTGGCATGCGTCAAGAATCCGGCTGCGCAACCCGACCCCATCCGCCTCGTTAAGCAGTAAAAAATGCTCATGACTAAGACTGCGAGCATCGATTTCGCTTTGCCC
Organism: Enterobacterales bacterium; assembly: GCA_015654745.1. Lineage (GTDB taxonomy): Bacteria > Pseudomonadota > Gammaproteobacteria > Enterobacterales > Enterobacteriaceae > Acerihabitans. Next base: position 12,303 of record JAATGH010000475.1, on the reverse strand, counting down.
GGCCAACGGATGATTGACCGGCAGCACCGCTTCCAGGCGCGCACTGGAAAACGGCTGCACCCGCAGTTTATCCTGATTCTCGCCCTGGCCGATGGGCGTGCGGGCAAACGCCACATCCAAACGGTTTTGGCATAGATCTTCAACCTGCCGCTGTACCGTCAAATCCTGCATTTCAATGCGGATATCGGGCCACCGCAGGGAAAAATCGCGGATTAATTCCGGTAGTTCCGGCTCCAGCAGCGATGAATGGCAATACCCCACCAGTAAGCGCCCGGTCTCGCCGCGGTTGGCCCGCTCGCCGGCCTGAATGGCTTCTTGCGCCGCCTGCACCACCTTGCGGGCCTGCGGTAGGAAGGCTCGCCCGGCAGAGGATAAGACCACACCACGCCCTTCGCGCTGAAATAATCGAAAACCCAGCTCGGTTTCGAGACTGTGCATCTGTTGGCTGACGGCCGGCTGGGTAATTCCCAACTGCTTGGCGGCTTGTCCCACATTGCCGGTATCAGCGGTAATGATGATGGTTTGCAATTGCTTTATATTCATAGTTATTATTAATGACTTAAATAAAATATGCCTTAATTGTAACCTGTTCCCCGTCTTGCCGTCTGTTTCAATCGTTACAGACTGCAATAGCCCTGGCGAATGGCGGTGAACCGCTACGGATAATGTAAACACGCCCGCTCACGTTTCAGTCGCTGGAAAAAATTTCCACAACGGCATTACCATGGCGATGGCCTCGCCTGCTCATGCTGCTTTCATGACCCTGTGGCTTTAGGAATAACTGCCACTCATTTGAATCCTTCGAGATAATGTTTATTGCGCATGAACACCGCTTATTTCATTTTGGTTTTGGCCTTTCCTATACCACGTTTGATTACAGTGAATTAACTATTACCGCTTCCAACGAGGGTAATAGGATCGCCGATATCAGTATGCGGGTGCGCAATACCGGTTCTCGCGCAGGTGCGGAAGTTGTACAGCTCTATGTGCATGACGGGCACTCCCACATCGAACGTCCACTGCGTGAATTAAAGGGATTCGCCCGGGTCGAATTGCAGCCCGGAGAAGCCGAAATCGTCAGCTTTACGCTTGACCTGAGCGCATTGTCTTATTACAGCACGGCGCAAGCGGACTGGGTTGCCGAACCTGGGCAATTTTTCCTACAGCTAGGCGCATCATCTCGCGATATTCGGCTTGAGGCACCGCTGGAATTGAAACATAACAGCCGGGAAATCGAGCAATAGTTATCTCCAGCGTTCGTCATTTCGTAAGTCATCAGCACGTCACATGGTATCGCTCCATGTACATTCACGCGATCTGCCAAATGTCATCAGGCAACCGGCGACGACGCAGGCAAAGCCACTATCTATTGGTATAGCTATACTTTCGTATAACTCGTTTTTTTCAATGCCCCATACCATAATCCTTTCAATTTAAAACGGCTTCCAAACATGGTCTCAGGGCAAATACTGCCCCCGTTCCGTTATCTGATGGCCCTGGTTTAGTCGGCCCGTCGGTCTCTGCGTTTATTCAATACATTACTAGGAGGTCTATTATGAGTACGATCAAAATGAATGACGGTATGCAGATGTATTATAAAGACTGGGGAAAAGGGAAGCCGGTATTGTTCAGCCACGGCTGGCCGCTGGATGCGGATATGTGGGATAGCCAGCTAAACTTTCTGGCCGAGCGCGGTTATCGGACCATTGCGTTTGACCGCCGCGGTTTTGGCCGTTCAGAACAACCGTGGACGGGCTATGACTATGACACTTTCGCATCGGACATAAATCAGCTTATTACGCAGCTTGATCTACAGGATGTCACGCTGGTTGGCTTCTCCATGGGCGGCGGTGATGTGGCCCGTTACCTCGGTCTATACGGCAGCGCGCGCGTGGCGGGTCTGGTATTGCTAGGCGCGGTTACACCCATGTTTGGCAAGAGCGCAACCCACCCACAAGGCGTGGATTTGTCCGTTTTTGAAGGCATTCGTGACGGGTTACGTCAGGATCGCGCCCAGTTCATCAGCGACTTCAGCGCGTCTTTTTATGGCGTCAATGCCGGCCAGACCGTATCCGCAGGCGTACTGACCCAGACGCTGAACATTGCTCTGATGGCATCACTAAAGGCCACCATCGATTGCGTAACGGTCTTCTCGGAAACCGACTTCCGCACCGATATGCTTAAAATCGATGTGCCCACGCTGGTGATTCACGGCAATAACGATCAGGTTGTCCCCTTTGACGTCACCGGAAAAAAGGCCGCTGAAACGATCCGTGGCGCGGAGCTGATAGTGTATGACAACGCCCCCCACGGTTTTGCCGTCACGCATCAGGATCGGCTAAACGATGATCTATTGGCGTTTCTACAGGCACGCTAAGCAAAACATTGGACTAGTAGACTAGTATCCCAACCGGAATGCCCCTGGAATCGAGGATAGTCCTGGCCTGTAGCTGGCTATTTTCTTCATCATCATGGCGCAAGGAGGTATGGCCCTGAGCCGCCTGGCCGGGGAACTGACGATGCGAACGATTGCCGCGGTGGCTGAATTCAAGCAGGATTTGCTGTTTGAGCGCACGCAATCCGGCATCGTGGATCCATGAGATGCTCGTCGATTCCGACGGAAAGCACCTCCCGTCAACATCGGCGATCTGCATCAAGACTGCCAGAATCCGGCTAGATGGACGATACGTTCCTCGTCACTCCATCGGGCATAGCTGTTGCCGCTCAGGATCACCGCGCCGGTCCGATCGAGCATCGACCAGGTTGCAAGCGACTGGCGGTTCTGAACGATCAGAACGGACGTATCAAAGTACGCTCCTGGATAGGTACGCTGGAATTCCTCCAGCATGATTATCAGGTCGGCAACGCCACGACCGCTCGCGCCCGGTGCCGTGAATGTGACGTCATCGGCAACACATGCTTTAAGCAGGCGACCACGCTCCTGCGGGGAGACGTCGCGCCACGTGTTGGAATAGGTTGCCCAAAGTGCTTGAATATTCGCTGTCATGCCAAACTCCGTTGCGTTATTTTGGTACAACTACTGTAGGCGTTCCCTGGAGCACCGTCGATAATTGAACCTCCAAAATCGTTTATCAATCGTCCAATATCAAGGCGATCCACTTTCAATATTGATCCGCCTGCTTCGACCGAAAACGACGCTGTGGGCACGCATTGACGCACATGGGCGGTGGGCCGTGAGCTTCCGCCAGTACAACGACCTGCTGTTTTGCTGGGTCGAGAGCGGCGAATGCGCGCTTCTGCGGCCCGGTGCCTATCCGCTCCCGTTGCGGCAGCATGACTTCGCCTTCGTGCGGACCTCCACGCCCTTCACGCTGGCCTCCGATCCCTGCGCGGAACCGGTCGACAGCGAGGTCATTATCGCGGCAACCGGACTCTCACGCATGGACGTCGGCGACGGTGGGGTTGGAAAACCCGCCGTTATCCGCGGTGGACGGTTCGTTTTCGACACTGCCAACGAGGCCCTCCTGCTGGACATGTTGCCTCAAGTCATAAAGTTGAATGCGGATGAGCCACGATCCCTGGGACATCTGACGGCGCTGCTCACGATGAATGAGGAGGAGAGCCGCTCACAAAACCTGGGGAGCCAATTCTTCGTCGGGCGCCTCATGGAACTGATATTGCTCGAAGCGCTGCGCAGGGTTGCGCTCGATATGGATCAGCGGCAGACCGGACTGCTTGCCGGACTGGCCGACCCCAAGGTGGCGCTCGCCGTTACCTCAATCCACCAGGACCCGTCGCGTCCCTGGTCCGTGAGTTTGCTGGCCCGCCGCTGCGGCCTCTCGCGATCCGGCTTCGCCCATCGGTTTAGCTCCATCATGGATATCGGCGTCATCGAGTACCTTCAGCAGTGGAGGATGGCGTTGGCGAAGGATGCGCTCCGGTCGAGTGCATCCACGATAGGCGAGATTGCCTTACAGGTCGGATTTCAGTCTTCGAGTGCCTTTAGCACGGCGTTCAGTCGGATTGTCGGTTGTTCTCCCAAGCAGTTCCGTGACGGCGGGGCGCTTTAACGCTACTCAGGGTTTCTGGTCGATTACCGGGCGGATCTGGACTGCCCCCAACTCTTCCGGTTGATTGATGAGTTCACATGCCCATTCATATAAAAAGAGTCCATTCGGCCTCAGGCTTTTGTTGCCCGTAGTGCGATAATTTAGGGGAATTGATCCTTCTGCCAACCGACGCCTAACGCTTTGTAGAGCAAGATGGCGTCGCGGACTTCTTCCCATTGGCTCAATGCCAAAGCATCGCGGGTTTCATTGGCCGCGCGCTGGGCGGTGAGCACCGGCAGGTAGCCACTTAAGCCTTTGCGATAGAGCCGGGTCGCCCCATCGAGCGCCTGCTGGCTGTCGCCAACCGCAGCGGCCAGCGATACCTGACGCCGGCGTTCGCTGTTCAGTCCGGTCAGGGCATCTTCGACATCACGCAGGGCCAGACGTACGTCGCGCTCATAGGCCAGTCGCGCCGCCTCGGTACCGGCCTGTGCCGCCGTGACGCCAGCGCGTGCGCGGCCACCGTCATAGAGCGTCTGGCTGGCCTGAATGCCGGCCGACCACTCCTGGCTCGCGCCGGAAAACAGGTCGTGCAACAGGCTAGCGGAGGTACCGAGGCTCAAGGGGATGCTAAAACGCGGGAATCGCGCGGCTTCGGCTACGCCAATCTGCGCCGTGGCGGCGGCCAGGCGGCGTTCATCCGCCTGCAGGTCTGGCCGCCGGCGGATAACGTCCGAAGGCAGCTCCAGCGGCAAGGCGGGTGCGACGGGCAGGCTGGGCGAAGGCTCGGCAAGCGCGGCCCGCCAATCGCCTGGGAAGCCTCCGGCCAGTACGCCGATGGCGTGGCTGAGGCGCAGGATATCTGCCTCCAGCAGCGGCGGTTGCGCCTCGGCGGACTCGCGCTCGGCGCGTGCCTGCCTCACGTCCGCGGAGGTGCCCAGGCCGTGTTGCATTGCCTTTTCAGCCAGGCGCTCGCCCTCACGCAGGGTGCGGATGTTGTCATGGGCGATGGTCAGGCGCGCCTGAGCGCTGCGCAGTCCGGCATAGTCGGCCGCCAGTTCGGAGAGCAAACTCACCTGCAAAGCGCGGTTGTCATGGGCTAACGCATCGATGTTCGCATCGGCGGATTCCACTGCGCGGCGGGTGCCGCCGAACAGGTCCAGTTCCCAGCTCGCATCGAAGCCGGCGTGCCAGGTACGGGATTGACCGCCCAGCGTCCCGTCGTCCAGCCGCTTGCTGGAGCGCAAGGCCTCGCCCGAACCGCCGGCCGATACGGTCGGCCCCAGGCCGGCGGCGATCTGTACGCGCTCGGCGCGCGCCTGCCGCAATCGTGCCTGGGCGATACCCAGATCCTGGTTACTGGCCAGCGCCCGGTCCACCAGCCGATCGAGCATCGGATCGTTAAACGCGCGCCACCAGGTCCGCAGTCGCGCCCGATAGGCGACTGGGACATTGCTCTGCGCCTCGCTCCAGCGCGCGGGCAGACTGACCTGGGGCGGATGATAGTCAGGACCCAGGGTCGTGCAGCCTGACAGGCCGGCGGCCAGAAGCAGTACCAATACGGGAACCAGACAGTTCAATCCGCGGGGATGCATGTATATGCGCATAATCATTCCTTACATCCAGCGGTGCAACAGCGTCGTCAGACGCCCTTGGGGAATCGGGTCGTGTCCCGGCCGGCCAACATCAATACTGCAGGTCATGCCGGCTACCAGAACGATGCCTGCGGGCACGTGGTCAATCTCGATGCGCACGGGAACGCGCTGGGCCAGACGCACCCAGCTGAAACTAGGTTCGACGCTGGGTAAACCCTGGGCATCGGCCTTCTCATTGGTATCGGTGATGCCGCGTCCGATGCTTGATACATGCCCCTGAATCAGTTCGTCGAACCCCATCAGCCGGACCTGCGCCGGCGCGCCGGGATGGATGCCGTGCAGCTTGGTTTCTTCGAAATAGCCGGTGATCCAGAAACTGTGCGCATCCAGCAACGCGATGTTCGGCTGTCCGGCCACGGCATAATCGCCCTGACGCAGCCGCAGGTGTGTCACGTAGCCATCGACTGGGGCGTACAGGGCCGCGCGTCCAAGGTCCAATCGGGCCACGTCCAATGCCACCTGCGCCTGGCGCTGTTCCGCCTGGGCAATGGCAATGGCCTGGTTGGCCCGCTGGATGTCCTCGCCGGGCACCAGATCGTCCATGCCCTGGCGCCGTTTGGCATCCTGGGCTTTCTGGCGCGACGTTGCGGTCGCTGCCGCCAACTGCGCCTCGGCCTGCGCGACGGCGAGATGGAAACGCTCGGGGTCGATGCGATACAGCATGTCGCCGCGTTTCACATACTGGTCATCGGCGACGGCGACCGCGGCGACAGTGCCGGAGACTTCGGGCGCGATACGCACGACCTGTGCGCTCACGCGACCGTCGCGGGTCCAGGGCGCGAGCACGTAGGCTCGCCAGAGAGCGGTGACCAGCAACACCGCCGCGGCGATCGCCGCCAGCGTCAGGGCCGCTTTCGCGGCGGGTTTTATGAGTAATGCGACAGTAGACTTAGTGTTAGACATAGAGAATCAGTATGGAAATCAGACAAAGGGAAATAGCGAACTCGAACAGCGCCGGGTGCCAGACCCGGCGCAGCAGGCCGCTGCGTGCCAGCAGGGAGCGCAGGCCCAGGAACAGCGGCACCGCGATGCAGGCGTAGATGAAAAAGGGCGGTAGGTAGATGCCGGCGATGGCGACTTCACTGAGCATGGGCACTGCTCCGTGGCAGGGTAGCGAAATACTCGGCGTGACCTTCGAGCAGCGCCGCCACATCGGTAAGCGCCGCGGCCAGACGTTGCCGTTCCGCCGTCCAGGCCGGTTCGCCGGCCCCCATCCACAGAAGGGTACGCGCGGCGCGGCGCGCATGCCGGGCGGCCATGACGGGCACCTTCGCGCGGCGGGCCATCCGCCGCAGCGCGACGGCTACCGGCGGGCGCAGTGGGGAGCGGGGCGGCGTATGCCGCAGCCATTTGCGCAGGCGCAGCAGTTCGCGGCCCAGATGCAGGCTGGCCAGCGCGTCGCCGATGGCATGATCCAGCGCCGCGGGCTGGGTCTGGATCAAGGCGCCGAGTTGCGCCAGGCGATGCTGCTGGTACAGTTGCCAGCGCTGGCTGTGTATCCTGCCGCCGCGCAATACCGTCAGCGCGTCGTCGCGGATACGGCGGCGCAGCCGGGCATTGTCGCGGGCAAGATTGCGCGGCAGCAGCAGGCGAAAGCTCAACAGTGTGAAAAACGTTGCCAGTATCCACGCCACCGACCCGTTCAGAAACAGCCCAAGGTCATAGTGCATAGGGTTGGCCGCGGCCGCCAGCGTATTGAATCCGACCAGATAGGCCACCCCCGCCAGCCCATGACGGGGAATGGTGGTCGCGTAGATGCCCGGCAGCCAGAACATGCCCAATACCGCCAGTAGTAGCGGCAGTCCGTTGATGTAGGGCAGCACGATGAACGCGCATACAAACGCCACGGGCACGGCCACTACCGTGCCCTTGATGAACTCGACCGAGCCGGCCGTGGGATTGGGGGCCGTAGCCAGCAGCGCGCAGCTGGCCGCCAGTCCCGCCAGCATCATGCTGCCATGCGGCCAGCCGGTGAGTATCCAGAACCCGCCGCCCAGTATCAGGGTCAGCATTGCACGCAATCCGTTCTCCATCGCCGCGGTGGTATCGCGGTGGAAAGGAATGGGCGACTGCGGGCCGCGTGGGCGCGGGTGATGTAATGCGGCGATGCCATCCAGAGCCGCGAGATAGTCATCGATCTGTTCGACCAGCCGGTCGCCGGTGATAAGCAGCGCCACCTGCTCGGCAGGCTCTGCCAATGAAGCTGCGGCCAGCGCGGCATATAGGTGTTCACGCATTCGGCGCAGCGTCTGTATCGCCGGTTCCACGCCCTGAGGTCCGCATGCCACGGCGTGCCCCGCCGCGCGCCATGCCTGCTCCAGCGCCGGCTGCAAGGCGCGCAGCGCGCGCACGTTGGCGCTGTCCGCCGGCAGGGGCGGCATGCCGCCGACCAGCGCGGCGAACAACGATGCCATCGCATGTCGCACGGTCACGGCACGCTGCGCCAGGTCAGCCGATTCCGCCTTACCCTGCGCCAACAGGTCGTCCACGCCATATACCTCGGCAATCAGGCGGTGTTTCGCCGGGACTCCCCGTGCGACGCCGGTCCCGTCGCCGATAGCCGCATGCTGCGTCGCCAAGGTGTCGGCGATGGCCGCCGCCAGTCGCCTCAGTTGGGCATCGAGCCTGCCGCGCACGCCGCGGGCGCTGAACAGCATCGATACCAGTCCCAGGCAGACCACTCCCACCATTACCGATGAACCGCGGCTGATCACATTGCCAAAGGTCAGCAGCGGATGCTCAAGGGCGCCATAGGCCGCCAGACCGACGGTATAGCCGGCCACCACGACGCCGTACGCGCGGTAGTGGCGCAACAGCGTCATTGCCGCCACGCTCAGCCCCAGCCAGAGACCGAAGCCCAGCAGGAACAGCCACGGCATCTGCCCGAAGGCGCTCATCAGCAGGATGGCGGCCAGCATGCCGGCCAACGTGCCGAGCACCCGCCAGGTGCCCTTGCCGATCACCGCGCCCTGGATCGGGTTGATGACCAGCAGCACGGTGGATGCGGCCGAATACGGCGCCTGTAGTTCGAGCAGGTAGGCCACTACCAGCGCCAGCCAGGCGGCAAGTGTCGAACGCATAACGTAGGTGGCGCGTGGTGTGGTCAGATCAATCCGGGCCAGCCAGCAGCAAAGCCGAATGATGATGGGGAGGGGGGCGCCTGACGATGTCGGCGGTACTGTCGCAGAACACACAATGAACATTTCCTACAGCTAAAGCAACGATTTGCATTACTGTAGGACGAGGTATTGCTTCCGGAAAGTGACTTTATGTGAATCGACGAGTGCGTTCAACGCACCGATCGCCGTCAGCAGGGTTATGCACTTTCTTGCTTGGCGGCAGATGACTCATCCTCCCGGCACAAGAGCCGGATAGTGCGCCGCAACCACTGGTGCGCCGGATCGCTCTGAAGACGCGGATGCCATGCTTGGGTGAGCAGCACCGTCTCCAGGGGCACCGGCAGGTCAAACAGCCGGATGCGCAGCCCGGCGTCAAGCGCGCCGTGTGCGAGATGTGCGGGCAGCAGCAGCAGCAGGTCGGATTCCTGCAAGGCGAACAAGGCCGTGTAGGGCGAGGACACGACCAAGGCGACATGTCGGCGTAGGCCCTGTGCCCCGAGTACAACGTCGATGGGGCCATCGGATTTTCCACGCCGGGAAACGTTGATATGCTCCCAGCGGGTGAACTGCTCCAATGTAATGTCGTCATCGAAGATCGGATGATTTTTGCGGGCGACACCGACATAGGTGGTAGTGAACAGCGGCTGCACGCGAATTTCCGGCCCGAGTTTGCGTGAGCCGCTGATGAAGAGATCGATACGGCCACTGCGCAGCGCCTCGTCATCCACATCGTCTTCCTCAGGGGCGAAGCGCAGCATGGCGCGCGGCATGTTCGTGGCCATCGCATCCAATAAGCGACCCAAGTGGACACTGACGAACTCATCGGTGGCGCGTACGTTGAAACGTCGCTCCAATGTTTTCAGGTCGACCTCGGTGCTGGGTGCCAGGACCTGCGTCGCCTGCTCGACCGCCGCCCGAACCTGCTCACGCATGGCCAGCGCCCTCGGGGTCGGCACGAGCTTGCGGCCCGCCTGCACGAACACCGGATCGCCCAGCGTTTCCCGGATTCGGCCCAAGGTCCGGCTCATTGCCGGCGGGCTCAGGTTCATGCGCCGGGCCGCACCCACCACGCTGCCTTCCTCCAGCAAAGCGTCCAGCGCGACCAGCAGGTTCAGATCAGGGTGCTCCATGGTGTAGCCTCGCATTCATTGCATAAAATGGAATCTTAACACCGCATCCATGATGCCATGCTCACCGCGCTTTGAATGCCGCTTACTTAGCCTCGTTTTGTGCGTCCGGCGAAGAGGGCTGATAAACGCAATATCAAGCAGTTTACGTGATCGGATGGGATGGGATATATAGGCTGTTGTCTGTTGTCTAGGGTTTCATGAAATATTCGTATGCCTATTGCCCAGGGAATTCAACCTTGAGCTATCAGTGTCGGCCACGGTTAACGACCGGCACCGACGCCGGTTAAACAGATTATCAGCAACGAAATCCAGGCTCCAGCACTGCTCCGGGTTTGACGGCGTCAATCGTTCAAGCCGGTGCGCCGCCGTGACATGCCGCCGAAGGCGTCTCAGCCGCTGATTTTCATCCTCCGGCCGCCTCACGAACACAGAGACTTTAGTCTCCAAGAATCCGGGCGGTTCAATCGTGTAAAGCAACCGTCGGTGGCCATAGGACGCTGCGCGATCACGATGCCCTGGCCGGAGAGGCCATGCCATGATCTTAGCATTACACCAAATGACGCGGGCAGGCATGCGGGAAAGTATGGGCTTGCTTGCGGGAGGACCGACGGCGGAAAACGTCATCTACATCTGATTGATTCAACAACGCTTGTGAGCAGTCATTTTTTATGCAGGCGAACTATTTGTATTCAGATTTCGTTCTGCGAAGAAAACCGCGGCCCATTAATGACAGAATCCCGCAGAATAAGATCTGATGTAAATTGGTTCTGCTTGGACAAATATCCGCCATCGAGCATCGAAATAATCTGATTAATCACTTCGCTTACCATAGCGCTGACGGGATCTTTCACGCTGGATAGCGACGGAATAAGAAACGGCGCGGTTGGAATATTATCAAACCCGATCACCGAGACGTCAGCAGGTACGGCTATACCGGCGTCGTTGAGTTTTTTCATTGCGCCAATCGCCATTTCGTCGTTACTGGCAAGAATTGCGCTGAACTGCTGATTGCCGGCGAGAAGCGTTTCAACTGCGGCCGCACCGCTGGCCGATGACCATTTACCCTGAACGATCAGCGCTTCCTGAACCGGTAAAGCGTAGGCTGCCAGTGCCTCTTTATAACCGGAAAAGCGTTCAATGGCCGTCGGGGAATCCATGGAACCGGTAATAAACGCAATATCACTATGACCACGTTCTATTAGCGCTTTGGTGGCATTGAAACTGGATCCTTTGTGGTCACAATAAATACAATGACTCTGATGCTTTCTCAGTTTTCGGTTCACCACCATGACCGGTATTTTATATTTATCGATGATAGCGTCCATTTTATCGATGGATAAAAAACGAGGATAAATAATGATCCCATCGCAACCTAGATCATGCAGAAACTCAATTGCTTCCTGTTCCTCTACGGCGTTGTTTTTCCCATCCACCAGAATCAGCTTACGCCCATTGGCATCCAGTTTTTTGGCCGCCTGGGAAATGAGCTCACTAAAATAATTACCGTTATATAAAGTATTTGTTACCACCAGCCCGATACACTTGGATGAACTGGTCGCCAGATTACGTGCCAGTAAGTTCGGGCGATATCCCGTTTCTTCGATAGCTTTAAAAACCTGATCCTTCGTTTCCTGGCTTACATAGCCTTTCCCCGAAAGAACGCGTGAAACCGTGGCTTTTGAGACGCCTGCTTTGGACGCCACTTCCTGCATTGTCGACATCACGCATACCTAAAAGGAAAATGATATATCATTCTGCACATTTTGTCAGTTTTCCGAAGATTTGGACATGGAATGTATCTGCATAGGGATCGTCATCACAAAAATGAAACAGCTTTAAAATTAATTATTGAATTTCTAAATAGATAAACACACTATTGTGTGAAACCGGTTACTTATGGTTTCGGAAAGAAAGTAAAAAACAACCACAAAACGGGCTTATAGGAAATCGCATAATCTATAACGCTATGAAATTTAGAGAGTTACTATTCATGCCTAAGTATTTTTCAGCAATATCACCGTCTTGTGTCGACGCCATGGGTCTTTCCATTACGGTGGTAAAATACATCTGCAACGTCATTCCCGCGCCGTGCATAGCCTGGCCGCGGCTGCTTGCGCCATTACCCTTTGCCGTTTCGCAAAGCGCTGTAAATACTTATTAAAGAATTTAAAAAAGAGGACTTTCTCATGGCTGCATCATCATTTCCTGACGATTTCCTATGGGGCGGCGCGATTGCCGCCAACCAGGCCGAAGGTGCGTGTTTTGAAGGCGGGAAGGGTCTGGCAACGGTCGATATGATCCCCCACGGCGAACATCGCTTGGCGGTTAAAATCGGCCAGGAAAAGCGTTTCACGCTGAAAGACGATGAGTTCTATCCGAGCCATCAGGC
>JAATGH010000361.1 GCA_015654745.1 Enterobacterales bacterium | reverse complement strand
ATATTTTCTTCTAATGAAAACGTTTCAACCGTATCCATTTGCATAAAACTTACCTCTCAACGATTCAAGATGATAAACAGCATCCCTCTATGTTAGTGATATGAATTATCACTGCAACCTTGCGCTTTGCAGGGGAATAGCAAAAATTGGCGTTAAAGAAACGAGAAAGATAAGAATTAGCCGTTTTATTTGCTTCCACGATGCGTGTTCGCCAAAACCACTCGTTTCTAACATTTTGTTATAAAAGTATTTTTTTATTTTATAACCCTATTTTTACTATTAGAACTTTTGCGGCGGCTTATAAAAAAAAACTTCTTCGAAAAAAACTATTTTTATGAAAGGTAATCTTTTACATCCCACTTTGCGCATTTGTTATGCATCCAAAAGCACTCACCGAGTTTAATTCCCGCTGATTTACCACAAAAGCGCTCGTTCCAATTGATAATGAGAACCATCTCGTTATTAATAAGCATTACCTTACGCATAGATATTCATTTTAATTCACCTTTACCAGGGTCGCCAAGCGGCGATTCGGCAACATCCACACCACCGGCTATCGCCGCCGACTTTGCCGCATAAAATTACCATACCGCGGCAAATCTTGTTTGCCACAAGCAATCCGTGCGTTTTGGCCGGGATCCGGAGCGTCTGGTTATGGGTTGTCTGCATTTACATATGCAATACAATTATATCACAAATCCTCAACTATCGCCGAGTCGGTGACGAGTCCCCAACATCGGTAATGTTTTCTAGCAATTTAATGCACGTCGCATGATCCTAGGAAAGGTATGCTAAACACCATTTCCAGTGCTGGAACCTCTACGCTTATGCCCACCCCAGGATCGCCGTCTTCCCCTATGACCGCACGGCAGCTGAACCGACGGATTATTCCCATCGTGTTTTTTACCTTTATTTGTTATCTGACCATCGGCCTGCCGTTGGCCATCATTCCAGGATTTACCCATAATTTACTGGGGTTTAACACCGTGGTGGCGGGCTTTGCCATCAGCGTTCAGTACATCGCTACGCTCATCAGCCGCCCCCATGCCGGGCGCTATGCGGATCTGCTGGGCCCGAAAAAAGTCGTTTTATTCGGGCTCGCCTGCTGCGGCCTTAGCGGTTTATTTTATGTATTGGCCGCCTGGGCGGTAAGCGTTGCATGGCTTAGCCTGTGTTTACTGTTTGTCGGGCGGCTGGTGTTGGGCATAGGGGAAAGCTTTGCCAGCACCGGTTCAACGCTTTGGGGCATCGCCAGCGTTGGGCAAATTCATACCGGACGGGTGATTTCCTGGAATGGCGTGGCGACCTATGGCGCTATCGCCATCGGTGCTCCACTCGGCGTTTGGTTAGACCAGTTGCACGGCATGGGCGCGGTAGGCGGTTTTATTGTATTGGCCACTCTGCCGGCCTGGTTTTTAGCCGCACGCAAAGCAGCCTTTGCCATTAGCATTGGCAAGCGCATTGCGTTTAGTACCGTGGTCGGTAAAATTTGGCCGTACGGTTTGGGGCTGGGTCTGGGCACCATGGGTTTTGGCGCCATTGTCAGCTTTATTGCCCTCTTTTACGCCGACCAATCCTGGCCTGGCGCCGCCTTCGCACTCACGCTGATGAGCAGCGCTTTTGTCGGTGTGCGACTGATATCGGGAAACGCAATTAACAATTATGGTGGAATCAATGTCGCGTTGGTCTCATTTGGCGCCGAAGCCCTGGGGTTATTGCTGATCTGGGCTGCGCCAAATCCCTGGCTCGCCGGAACTGGCGCCCTGCTGACCGGAGCCGGATTTTCCCTCGTGTTCCCGGCGCTCGGCGTAGAAGCGGTGAAACGAGTACCGCAGCCAAACCAAGGCGCCGCGCTGGGCACCTACTCCGCGTTTCTCGACCTCGGACTCAGTCTGGCAGGACCGGCCGCAGGTCTGGTCATGTCCCATATGGGCATGCCCTATATTTATCTCGGCGCCGCATTGATGGCCGCGCTGGCCGCGTTGTTAATGCTGCAGCTTAAGCTGCGGCTTACATCTCAGGCAATGTAACCGCTCCGCCGTGCGCGCCCCACCGTACGGCGGAGAACGCTAACGCGGCTATTTATCGGCGGACGCCAGCACGGCGGTAGTCAGTCGACATACGCAGCTTAGATGGTTTTTTTTATCATAAATATGGATTTCCCAGACCTGATGTCCACGGCCAATACGCATCGGCCGACAGACGCCGCGGACTTCACCGTCTTTCACTGCACGCAGGTGATTGGCGGTGATATCCAGCCCGACGACCCGATCGCCGCCCGTGGTACACAGAAAACCGGCCACCGAGCCCAGAGATTCAGCCAAAACCACCGACGCTCCGCCATGCAGCAAGCCAAACGGCTGCCGGGTGCGAGCGTCTACCGGCATGATACCCTCCAATTCATCATCCCCGAGCCTGGTATAAACAATGCCCAAATGAGATGTGAGAGTGCCTTCACTTTGTCGATTCAGGGCCTCCAGTGAGGTCAGACGTTTCCATATCATGCAATTATCTCCAGCAAAGCCTGTAATGGGTGACGAATACCTTTCCCTTCGATACGTTTTACCTGGCTGCGACAGGAGTACCCCGTCGCCAGGCAACGATCGTGCGGCAGGCGCTGCAACGCCTGCTGCCATGAGAGAGCGTAAATACCCAGGGAGTTTTCCAGATTAACGCGCTCGTGACCGTAGGTGCCGGCCATGCCGCAACAGCCGACACTGACATTTTCCAGCCGGGCGCCAAAGCGGGCGAACACCGACGCCCATTGTCCCGCGCTGTCCGGTAATTCGGTGGCTTCGGTACAGTGGCCGAACAGGTACCAGGACGGTACCGGCTGTTCCTGGCCTGGCGCGGTGGGTAACGCTTTTTTCATGACCACCGCGGGGGCCAGTTTAAGTGACGGCGTCACCAATGCCACGTCGTTGATCTGCGCTGGCAGCGTCATCAGCCATTCATGCACCAAAAATACCGTGAAATCCCCGCGTTTTTCCGCCAGGATTTCCCGGTATTCATCGCGATAGCAGAGTACCAAGGCAGGGTCCACGCCTACCATCGGCAGCCCCAGCCGCGCGGTACGATTGAGAAAATCGGCGGTTTTGGCGGCGGTTTTGGCAAAGCGTTGCAAAAACCCTTTGATATGCTGCGCTTTACCATTAGGGGAAAATGGCAACAACACGGGTTTGAAGCCCAACTTTTCCACCAACCGGACAAAATCGGCGACCACGCCCGCATCGTAATAGCTGGTAAATGGGTCCTGCACGATGAGAACGTGCCGCCGGCGCTGTACTGGATCCATCGCCTCCAGTTGTTCAAGGGTGGTGGTCGCGGCCCGGTGGCCGGCCAGTCTGACGCGCAGCGAAGGAGTTGACAGCAGCGGAAGATCCACCATGCCAATATGCATACGGCTAAGTTCGCGCAGCCAGGGTTGTTTAAGGAAAAAATTAAACACCTGCGGCGCGCGCGCCATCAGCGGCGCATAGCTTTCCACGCCGGCCACCAGGTGATCGCGCACGGGGCGCAGGTAGCGGGTATGGTAGAGTTGCAGGAAACGGGCGCGAAATCCCGGTACGTCGATTTTAATCGGGCATTGTGTGGAGCAGGCTTTACAGGCCAGACAACCCGACATGGCCATTTTCACTTCATGGGAAAAATCATACTCACCGGCCGTCGCCCGCCAGGTATTGCGCAGGCGGCTCACCAGGTCACGCAGGGTGGCAAAACCGGTCGGCAGATTTTTTTCCAGCAGTAGAGGATCAACCCCTTGCTCAGCCAGCAGCCGCAGCCATTCTCTGACTAACGCGGCCCGGCCTTTAGGCGAATGAATACGATCGCCGGTTATTTTCATCGAAGGGCACATGGGGCTACGCGCATCAAAATTAAAACATAGCCCGTTGCCATTGCAGTCCATGGCGCCGCGGAACTCACTACGCACGGTCAATGGAATTTGCCTGTCATAGGTTCCGCGTTTAACCGCATCGATAGTTTTCATTGGCGTCAGGCAATCCACCGGGGCGCAAATTTTCCCCGGGTTTAACTGGTTGCCTGGGTCAAACGCCGATTTGATTCTCCGCAGCTCGTTATAGAGCGTCTCACCGAAAAATGCCGGGCTGTACTCGGCGCGAAATCCCTTGCCGTGCTCGCCCCATAGCAGGCCGCCATATTTGGCGGTCAACGCCACAATTTGGTCCGATAGCCGTTTCATCAGCAGTTCCTGCTGGGGATCGCACATGTCCAACGCCGGGCGCACATGGAGCACCCCGGCGTCGACATGGCCGAACATGCCATATTTGAGGTGGTTGTCATCAAGAAGTTGGCGAAACTCCCCGATATACTCCGCCAAATGCTCCGGCGGCACGCAGGTATCCTCGGCGAACGGAATCGGCTTGGCGCTGCCCTTACTGTTGCCCAGTAGCCCAACCGCTTTTTTCCGCATAGCGTAAATGCGCTCAATTCCCGCCAGCCGATCGCAAATCTGATAACCGATGACCCCGTCCAGGCCCCGATCTATCAGATGGTCCAAGCCTTGGCACAGCGCCGTGAGCTGCGTCTCGATCGCCTGCTGGTCGTCGCCGGCGAATTCCACAATATTCAGGCCCGCCAGGGTTTGCCCCGGCACATCCTCAATCATGTCGCGCACGGAATGCCAAACGATATCCTGGCGCGCCAGGTCAAGCACCGTTGAGTCCACCGTTTCCACTGACAGTGCCTGGGCCTTAAGCATAAAAGGCGCATTGCGCAGTGCGGAATCAAATGAATCATATTTTACATTAACCAGCCGGCGCACTTTCGGCAACGGCGTAATATCCAGCCGTGCCTCGGTAATAAACGCCAATGTGCCCTCTGAGCCGGTAAGAATACGCGTCAGGTCAAAAATGCTCAGATCATCGCTGAACACATGGCGCAAATCATATCCGGTCAAAAACCGGTTAAGTTTAGGAAACTTTTCCAAGATCAAGGCGCGCTGCTCACGACAACGCCCCAGCACCGTTCGATAAATTTGTCCAACCAGGTTGTCCTGGGCGGCGATAATCTCCGCCTCCGGCGTGGGTATGGCCCGAGTATCGAGCAGTTCCCCACCCATCAATACCGCCCGCACGCCCAGGACATGATCGGACGTTTTCCCGTACACTAACGATCCTTGACCGGACGCATCGGTGTTGATCATGCCACCTAGAGTGGCACGATTGCTGGTGGAGAGCTCCGGCGCAAAAAAATACCCCAACGGGCGCAGATAGTCATTAAGCTGATCCTTGATAACGCCGGCTTCCACCCGCACCCATCCCTGTTCGGCATTAACCTCGAGGATATGATTCATATGACGCGACATATCCACCACGATGCCGGTGTTAAGCGCCTGCCCGTTAGTGCCGGTACCGCCGCCACGCGGGGTAAACGTCAGGCCGGCGAAACCAGGCTCGCTGGCCAGGCGGGCAACCAATGCTACGTCCGGCGTGGAGCGAGGAAAGATCACCGCATCGGGTAGCAACTGATAAATACTGTTATCCGTGGCCATGGTGAGCCGGTCAGCATAGGCGGTTGCAATATCGCCGGCGAAGCCGTGTGTTTTGAGGTGTTTTATAAAATCAATAACCGGTTGCGCCAGTCCCGGCGCCTGCGAAATCTGTGGGATCATTAAATCTGGGCCTGCTGTTGAAAAGTGATGGGAGAGGAATCACGTTTTTTAGGTGCATTTTAATGTTTTATCATATTTTTTTTTATCGTGCGCGTTGCGGATAAAAAATCTTCGCCGATGCTGGCCGAACGCAGGGTAATACGGTTAAAGTTTTGTTCCGGCCTGTCAAAAAACCATGAAATAACGCATTATTAAGATAGCTCGTCCAAGGGATTCCCTTAGGCGCTTTTTGTCATGCCACTTTGGCCTGCCTGCTAACTGAGGTGAAAACTTTTTGATGGAATACCCGCGTCAACTGCTTGATTTGCCAAGGATGCTATTTAGTGTAACTTTTATTGCGCTAATGACCCTGGCCTGTTTCTGGGTCGTGCAACCCTTTATACTGGGTTTTGCCTGGGCCAGCATGGTGGTGATCGCCACCTGGCCACTGTTGATTAAGCTGCAGACACTACTTTGGGGAAGACGCTCACTGGCGGTTATCGTCATGACACTACTGTTGATTTTGCTGTTTGTTCTGCCGGTTTCTATATTAATCAGCAGCGTTATTGATAACAGTGCTCCGCTTATCGCCTGGGCCACCCAACCAAACCGCCTGACCTTACCGACGTTACACTGGCTTCGGGATGTCCCGATGGTGGGCAATAAGCTCTACGCCGGGTGGCAAACCATGATTTCCGGCGGCGGAGGCCCATTGGTCAGCAAGATCCAGCCCTATATCGGCCAATCGGCTACCTGGCTGTTATCACAGGTGGCTCAGGTGGGTAGCTTTTTGATCCACTGCGGCCTGATGATCCTCTTTAGCGTGTTGCTTTACATACGCGGAGAGCGGGTAGCATTGTCGGTACGACATTTCGCCATCCGTCTGGGCGCCGAACGTGGCGACGCTTCGGTTTTGCTGGCGGCCCAATCCATCCGGGCGGTGGCTCTGGGCGTAGTGCTGACCGCCATCGTCCAGGCGGTGCTGGGCGGGATAGGTCTGGCGGTGTCGGGGATTCCGCTGGCGACAATCTTGACCATCGTCATGTTTGTCCTCTGCATCGCCCAGTTGGGACCGCTGCCGGTACTGATTCCCGCCATGATCTGGCTTTACTGGAGTGGTGATACCACCTGGGGAACGGTGTTGTTGATTTGGAGCGGCGTGGTGGCGACCTTGGATAATATACTGCGACCGATTTTTATTCGTATGGGCGCGGACTTGCCGATCCTGCTGGTATTATGCGGCGTTATCGGGGGGTTGCTGGCCTTCGGCATGATAGGGTTGTTTATCGGGCCGGTGGTTCTCGCGGTGTCGTACCGGCTGATCTTTGCCTGGGTCCACGAAGCCCCGCCTCCGAGCGTAATTCATGACCCGGAAAAACATTTAAGCGATATCACCTGATTCCCGCCTGCCGCACTTATGCCAGTCTACCTTACTGAGCATGCTCATACTTTTGCATCATTCAAGCAGGTCAGCCCAATGGCGCCTGCTTTGTTTTTCCCTCGAAATGAATCAGCAGATGGCCTGATTTTTTTACAATTCACTCAATAAAATAACTTTTTATTTACCTTTCAGATGATTCTTAATGACCCAGCTCGTTGAAATTAATATTATTATCGCATCAATTAACTCATCCATTGATTTTTCATCAAGGGTTCCCCTGAGTTAAACGAATTGCTGTGTGTAGTCTTTGCCCGTCTTATGGAGATGGGCTTTTTTTTGCCCGTTATTATCAGCACAAGACGCGATTACCCTTTAAATAAATAAAAGCCGGTATTTACCCGGCTTTTATGAGATTGAGTATCGTAAGGCACTGAGGGATTAAAGCTTGGCCAGACTGAGCCAGGTCTTAACTACCGTGTCGGGATTGAGCGACAGACTATCGATCCCCTGCTCCATCAACCAAGCGGCAAAATCCTCGTGATCGGACGGTCCCTGCCCACATATGCCAACATATTTACCCTGTTTTTTAGCGGCGCGGATGGCCATGGACAATAACGCCTTTACCGCCTCATCGCGTTCATCGAACAGTTCGGATACCAGGCCGGAGTCCCGATCCAGCCCCAGAGCCAATTGGGTCATGTCGTTCGAGCCGATGGAAAACCCGTCGAAATGCTCCAGAAATTGCTCCGCCAGCAGCGCGTTGGAAGGAATTTCGCACATCATGATCACTTTAAGTCCCTGTTCCCCACGCCTTAACCCCTGACGGGCAAGTTCCTCCACCACCGCTTTACCCTGCGCCACCGTACGAACAAAGGGTATCATCACTTCAACATTGGTCAATCCCATGTCGTTGCGCACACGTTTGATGGCATCGCACTCCAGTGCAAAGCAGCTTTTGAAATCCTTGGAGATATAACGCCCGGCGCCGCGAAAACCCAGCATTGGATTTTCCTCGTCAGGTTCATAGCCCTTACCACCGAGTAGATTGGCATACTCATTGGATTTAAAATCAGAGAGCCGCACTATTACCCGCTTCGGCCAAAAAGCCGCCGCCAGCGTCGACACGCCTTCGGTCAGACGGGCGATATAATATTCCTTAGGGCTGGCATAACCTTGGATCAGATCCTGTATTTCCCGCTGCAGCTGTGGAGGCTGGCTATCAAACTCCAGCAAGGCGCGGGGATGCACGCCTATCATACGGTTAATGATAAATTCGAGCCTGGCCAACCCCACGCCATCGTTAGGCAAGCCGGCAAAATCAAATGCCCGGTCAGGGTTCCCCACGTTCATCATGATCTTGAGCGGCAGGGGCGGCATCGCATTGATGGCCGAGCTGTTAACCGCAAAATCCAGCATTTCATCATAAACATAACCCGTATCCCCCTCAGCACAGGAAACGGTGACTTCGCGCCCCTCGGCGATACGATCGGTCGCATCGCCACAACCCACCACCGCCGGGATGCCCAGTTCACGCGCAATGATCGCCGCATGGCAAGTACGTCCACCGCGATTCGTGACAATGGCGGCGGCCTTTTTCATGATGGGTTCCCAATCGGGGTCGGTCATATCGGTGACCAGCACGTCACCGGCTTCGACCCGGTTCATTTCACTGATATTCTGGATCACTTTTACCGGCCCCGCGCCGATACGGTGACCAATGGCGCGACCTTCAATCAGTACTTTACCCCGGGACGCCAACTGATAACGCTCCATAACATGACCACGGGATCGCACCGTTTCCGGACGGGCCTGCACGATAAACAGTTGTCCGGTATGACCGTCCTTTGCCCACTCAATATCCATAGGGCGTTTATAATGCTGTTCAATCTGCAATGCCTGGCGGGCCAGATCCTGAACCTCATCATCGGTAAGGGCAAACTGCCGCCGTTGGTTTTCCGGCACATCCTCGATTTTCACCTGCTTACTGTGTTCTTGACTGTCCGCATAAATCATACGGATTTTTTTCGACCCGATATTCCGCCGGACAATCGCCGGCCGCCCCGCCTGCAACGTGGGCTTGTGGACATAAAACTCATCAGGATTGACCGCCCCCTGCACCACCATTTCGCCCAGCCCATAGGCCGCGGTAATAAACACCACCTGATCAAAACCCGACTCGGTATCAATGGTAAACATGACGCCGGAAGCCGCCAGATCCGAGCGAACCATCCGCTGGACCCCGGCAGAAAGCGCGACGCCACGGTGATCGTAGCCCTGATGCACCCGATAGGAAATCGCCCGGTCGTTAAACAACGATGCGTAAACATGCTTGATGGCCGTCATTACCGCATCGATGCCCTGCACGTTTAAAAAGGTCTCCTGCTGACCGGCAAACGAGGCGTCCGGCATATCCTCCGCGGTAGCCGAGGAACGTACCGCAAAGGAAGCATCCTGATCATCCTGCGACAGCCGCTGATAGGCGGCGCGAATAACGGATTGAAGTTCCGGCTGGAATGGGGTATTGACAATCCATTGCCGAATTTGTTTACCGGCTTGGGACAATTCGCCGATATCATCAATATCGGTATGATCCAGTAATTCATAGATGCGCTGGTTGATGCCGCTTTGATTCAGAAAATCATTAAACGCCTTGGCCGTGGTGGCGAAGCCGTTGGGCACACAAACGCCCAGAGACGATAAATGCGTTATCATTTCGCCAAGCGAAGCATTTTTACCGCCAACCCGATCGACATCCTGCATGCCGAGTTGGTTGTACCATAATACGCTATCTGAATCATTGTCAGTTTGAGACATCTGCGTCTTCCTTTTATTACTTATAATAGAATAGGGTAATGCGTATGATGCTGTCGAAAAACGATGACAACCTGAGCCTAGCACAAAGCTCCATGTGGCTGCCTGGGATGAATCGAGCCAGCCGGTAAAATCAGAGTAAGCTTATCTTTCTCAATGGAGTCGCCAATGGAACGAAGCGTATTTTTCATCTCCGACGGCACCGCCATCACGGCAGAAGTGGTCGGTCACGCCGTGCTGTCACAATTTCCGCTATCCACCGCCAGTTTTACCCTGCCGTTTGTTGAAAGTGAAATACGGGCGTTGGCGGTACGCGAACAAATCAACGCACTATATAAGCAAAGCGGCGAGCGGCCATTAGTGTTTTACTCCATTGTTTCGCCCGTGGTGCGAACCATCATTGAAGGCAGCGATGGCTTTTGCCAAAATGTGGTACAGGCTCTGGTGGCGCCATTGCAACAGGAATTAGGCTTGGCGCCGGATCCCGTGGCCCATCGCACCCATGGTCTAACCGCCACCAATCTGACCAAATATGATGCCCGGATTGCCGCGATTGATTACACCTTGGCCCATGACGACGGCATATCGCTGCGTAATCTCGATCAGGCGCAAATCATCCTGTTGGGCGTATCGCGATGTGGTAAAACGCCGACCAGCATTTACCTGGCGATGCAGTATGGAATCCGAGCCGCCAATTATCCGTTTATCGCCGACGATATGGACAATTTACGCTTACCCGCCGCGTTAAAGCCTTATCATGATAAACTCTTCGGGTTAACCATCGACCCGGAGCGGCTGGCCGCCATCCGCGATGCCCGGCTGAATAACAGCCAATATGCGTCCTTGCGCCAATGTCGGCTCGAGGTTAATGAGGTGGAGTCTTTATTTCGCAATAACCAGATCCCTTATCTCAACTCAACCAATCATTCCGTGGAGGAGATGGCGTCCAAAATAATGGATTTGCTGGGAATGAATCGCCGAATGTACTAATTAATCGAATTATTATTATTGTTGAAATCATATGGTTTTGGTTTATTGTGATCGCCATCACTTCCCGGTATTCCACCGTTGAGAAGAACACATTTTAGAGATTGTGCATGTTTAACACTGATGAATTACGCACCAGGCGCATTGGTCGGCTGATCGAGCCGGCCACGCTTGCCGAATCACTACCCGTCGGCCCCCAGTTGGCGGAGCAGCTAACCGCCACCCGCCACCGCATCGAAAACATACTCCAAGGGAAAGACCCGCGTTTGTTAGTGATCATCGGGCCCTGTTCCATTCACGATGTGGACGGTGCTATCGACTATGCGCGGAAGTTAAACCAGCTGCGGACACATTATCAGGATCGGCTGGAAATCGTGATGCGCGCCTATTTTGAAAAGCCTCGGACGGTCATCGGTTGGAAAGGCATGATTGCCGACCCCGGGCTCGACGGCAGCTACCGGGTCAATGAAGGACTGGAGGCGGCGCGTCGATTATTAGTGGCAATCAATGAATTGGGCTTGCCGACCGCCACGGAATTCCTGGATATGGTGGTCGGACAGTATATTGCCGATTTGATCAGCTGGGGCGCCATTGGCGCGCGTACCACCGAAAGCCAGATCCATCGTGAAATGGCCTCGGCGCTCTCATGCCCGGTGGGTTTCAAAAATGGGACCGATGGTAATACGCAAATAGCCATAGACGCCATCCGCGCCGCGCGCGCTGGACATTTGTTTCTTTCTCCCGATAAAGAAGGACGGATGACCATATACCAAACCGCCGGCAATCCCTATGGCCACATCATCATGCGTGGCGGTAAAACGCCGAACTACCATGCGGATGACGTTCAGCGCGCCTGCGCTCAGTTAGCCGCGAATGAACTGCCGCCTCACCTACTGGTGGATTTCAGCCACGGGAATAGCCAGAAGCAGTATAAACGGCAGCTGGATGTCGCGGAAACGGTCTGCGGCCAGATCCATGAAGGTTCGCAGCGTATCGTGGGTGTCATGGCGGAGAGCAATCTGGTGGAAGGCAGTCAGGCGTTGATACCTGGCCGGCCGCTTACCTACGGCCAGTCCATCACCGATGGGTGTTTGGGATGGGATGACAGCCGCCTGCTTCTGGACATGCTTGCCAACGCTGCGGACAGCCGCTTTTGACTGGACCCAGGTTCACAGACCTAGCGCAACGTTGGGCGTTTATTCCGCCCTGCCCGCGCGCCGGCCGGCATAAAGTGGTATAAAATTTGGGTTTGGCGAATGCCGGCTCCTTTCGGGCCGGCATTCTTTGTCTTCGCGTACGATTGTCTCAGCTAAAATACTGGCAGTAAAAAAGCTAGAGACGTTACGCCACACGGCATAGGAAACAATGAACTCTTAAAAACATACGAACAAAAAATCGCTGAGGGAGATGATATTATCCTCAGTAGAGCTGCCGTTTTTTTGTATTTTAGTCAAAAAACAACTTTTCTTTTTTCTTTTATCGTCGAGCAAGACGCACTTAACATTATTTATAAATTTTATCGATGCAGCAGGTACCGTCACTGGGTTATTTCCATCGGCAAAAAGAAAAGCTTCGCTAGCAGTTATGAACTAAAATCATCCATAGCAAAGCATCCTTGGAATTATTCCACCCCAAATAAAGTTAGCAAAGAAATTGGGTCCAGAAGACCAGAATGGTTCATTATTTTTGACCCCAAATCTTTAAATACAAGATCTCGCAATCATCATTACCATGGATTACATCCATTAACCGAGACGCGAAAAACCCATCAATACTTACACGACAAAGCCATTATCCTTCGCCGGACGAAAAAAACCTTGTTCCATTCAAGACAAAAAGATAAAATCGTTATATTCCTCAGATATATATAGAAACCTTACATGCTATCATCCAAAACAATAATTTACATCAAAATAATCTTGATCTACTTAACTCATCACTCCAGTCAAAAAATATATTCAATGAGATTATTAATAAATACACCATTAGGACATGCCAGGATAAATGGACTGGTATATTTAACTACCACATCGTCAGCCGCCTAGCAATTTATTTTACGCCTAAACAAGGCCAACAGCGCGGTACGTTATGCCCATCGAGCTTTATGTTGGCCGATCCGCCCGCAAAGTGAAATAATAAACGCGTCACAGCTCTTACCATACACTACGCTAGTAGGATTCCATTTCATTAAGTTATTAAACATAAGATTAAGTAAATCATT
Source organism: Enterobacterales bacterium (assembly GCA_015654745.1). Taxonomy (GTDB): domain Bacteria; phylum Pseudomonadota; class Gammaproteobacteria; order Enterobacterales; family Enterobacteriaceae; genus Acerihabitans. The sequence continues at coordinate 13,052 of JAATGH010000361.1, read as the reverse complement.
ATCTAACCATCCCATTCTGCTGTAAACTCATCTGATATTTAAATACGCGGCAATGACAAATATTGCACTTACGCTACCGAGCCACATAATAATATTTTCGATAGTCATAAAAAATAACACTTATTCATAATCATTATGATCACGCAGGGTGACAGTTCAATATTCACTCAGGTGCAATTGATTGATTAAAAAATAATTATATTATCAAATCACCACCTGCCACCCCATGTATTAAAACCTGATTAATTATCAAAATAACTTGACGTAGAACCCTGATAACCGTCAACCATGGAGAGCGCCACATTGAATAATACACCCATAATCGATCATCACGCCAAGAAAAATCCCCCAGCCCTAATACCTGACAATCAGCAGGAGGTATTTCTCGCAGCGTGCAACTTGCGAAAAATAACTAATGCACAACATGCACAGACCGGCACGTTGGCGTATTCACCTGAAGAAAGAATAATAGGTGAGACATACCATGATGAAACGCCAGCGGAAAAAATCAAAATCGACAATCTGTTCATGTGCGTAGCCGAACTAAAAAGAAATCTCGATCGCCTGACATACACGGGAATAACCAAACTCATCAGCGTTCATCGATTAAATACTCCAGTGTGGATTTCAGTCCAGCGTGTCGTCTTACCCAGCGGCAAGTCGATTTTTCTCGGTTATCTGGATCAACATATGCTGGTCTCCGACGGAGAGATTTATTATATCGACGCACTGGTAACCGAGCCGCAAGGGCGTGTTTGGCCGCCCCTCATCTATCTCATCGTCCACCTACTTCACGCGGGAAATCATTATATTACCCGACCAGCGGCTGCCAATACCCTTACCATGCCTATGATTTCACGCTATCGGCCGACACCAACTCAATCTAAGGGCATAAACCCCGCGATGCCAAACAGCATGACCGGCTGGCTGTCGAAAATCGGTGAGTGGCTTGGTACATTCCACGACCCGCTAATCTTTCCCCAAACCGCCGCACTACACTCTGATGATTCAGATGAAGATGAGGAGATAGCGCTAGCAAACAGCACCACGTGCGAACCGGCATCCACGCTAAACCCTATTATTGATAAAAGTCCGTGTGGCACAAAGGGTTTATCTGGTCGGATTACGTTCAGTAGCAACGGTATGACAAGAACCCTTTACCTTGCTAATGAAGATGCTAGAAATTTATTGGATAATCTGCGGGATGAATTTTTCAGAGACCGCGGAATTGATACTCACCCATTGGACTACCTTATCGACTTCGACAAGTTCATAGGGATAAAGATATTTGAAATTTTTCATCGTGGTTTATACCTTAATAAAATGAGCCATTCTATAGACATCATAATCATAAAGAAATACTTGGAACGATTCATCAATGAGTTTAGCGAAAACATTTTATTACCATCAGAAGAAACATATAAAATTCGCACTTATCTAAAACAACAAATTAAAATAAAAAATCATCTTACTCATTTCCATACACTACTTGTCATGGCCTATAGCGCTATCGATGATAATGTAATCACGGATGCGATTGAAGCACGAAGAAACACCTCTATCGAAGACGCCCGTGATAATATTTTAAAAAAAATCATCGATGCCACAATAGAAGAAAAGCCATACTGGAATAAAGTGTTATCTACGTTATCAGTCTTGGCGAGTGCGCATAAAGAATATTGTGGCAGCCTTACTCCTGACGTTGACTCTACCTTAAGCCGGGAACTATACAAAAACAATAAAGAAATCATAAAATCGATTATTACGGGAAATGAGCATGAATTAATTGAAAATCTTGAGAAGTTGAAATTTTATTACATTTTCGAGTACACTAGATTAAACGGCATCTCAATACAGTCGTCAAATTTTCTTATGCCCGGCGAACTTACGGAAAGCATAACCATGTTTGACGATACCAATGACCACATCGACCTTATCAATACAGAACAACTCTTTACAGAAGAGTTGATCAGCTATATATCCCATGATAACAAGCATCCGAATCTCAATCGCTTACTAAAAATAATAGAGTTATCTAAACACGAAGATAACAAAACGGAATACACAATGAGTTGGCATGATAAAAATATGCATCATATCCATATAGCCAATCTTATTTGTTCGAAATTGACCAGTTCAAATAAATATGAATTACAAAAAAACCATAAGGCTACCGATTGGACTAGGGATATTCAACGTAACATGCGAGATACAAAAATCTTGTATGCGTTTTCGGTTTATATGATAAAATTTCAGAAGGCGTTCAACTTGCATATCCTTTTTTTTATTGATAATAAAATCACCTTGGATACAGCTACCGAAGAACAGCGGGTATGCGCGGCAAAAATCGAAGCCTATCGACGTAGCTATCCCGATCTCGATACCAATATTGATGATTTTGAGTTACTGGGTAAATATGATGATAAATTTAGGTCAGGTGACGTTCAGCTCTTATTGCGAGCCGCCGCGTATTGGTATACATCCAATCCCCAAAATACCCTAAATCACGTTTTGGTCAACCAAAATGTAGTCTATGTTGTCGAGCGTTTTTTGACGATGCAAATGATTATTTCTCATCATTTACAGTTGCGTTATGATAGTATTTTTACCAGCATTTTTGACTTAACACCTTCGGAAAACCACACATCGTTAGAAAATTATTATCAACAATTCATAACGTATAAAATGAAATATTCATTACTTGAAGCCAAGAAAATATGCTCTCAAACGCTATCAAGTTCGGTTATCAACTATATTGATATAATTTATCCGGCAAAGTCAGCGCTCCATTTTCAAGTATATAGCCGAAACTTCGTGTCTAACTCCCTGGCGCCTAACAGCATCATCTCACATCCCCATAAAAATATCGGTTACCTCAGTTTCTACATTACCCGCAATGGCCAGTTAATATTCCACTCTACTGTTTCCGGCCTGTCTTTTACCACTAATATCAGTATATTGCAAAAGTCACAATTTATTGATAATTTAACAAAATCCTGGCATTCAGGCATTTCAGTAGATAATGAAAAATTACGCCCTCATGTTCCCGTAAATATAAATGACATAACCAATTTACTTAATCTCAATAACACCTCCGGTGAGGATATTACCAATATCATCGATATTTTATTCAAAGCGCCGGAAGCCTGTCCTGTGCTCATGGACGAACCTGAATATACATTTGTGGCGGTATCAGATGATGAAATACATCAGATTGTTAAAAAATATCGAATCCACAGCATAGATGAGGACTTTCATTTAAACGTGCACCGGCCGCTTTTACACAGCATGGATATGCTGATTCAGGCAACGCTTATTGCCATAGCGGATGAATTCAAAGAGAGCCTACGCACCTATTCATGGCCAGAGCATATTGCCGGGCTGATACCATTTTTCACTACATTTTCTCGGAATTGGCATGATCAAGAATATGATATAAAATTTAGTGATATTATTTTTGATTTAACCGATCTAATTATTTCACTTTTATCAGCATTGGGCAAGGTTGGCAACCTTAGCAGCGCTACGTTGCACCAGGCTTTTAAGAAAGCGAGTCTGCAAAGGATTCCACCTCATATGCTAAGAAAATTCTTGACCCAAGAACTGGCAGTCTCAGCGCAAAAGTTTGTTCTATCAAGCTCCTTGATTTTATCAAAGGAACTGGCCAGTTTTTTAAACCCATTTCCTTTACCCAAGGGCCTATTCACTTTATTGATCCATAACGCGTCGAATAGTGTTCAAAAATCAATGAGCATTTTTAATAATATTATTTTGCATAATGTGATTAACAAAAAAGAGAGTCGCAAACCGTGGATTGCCACGGTTGATCGCCATGCGCTGCAATCCAACGACAAAAATATGTATTCGCTAGAAACTAATCAAGGCATGAAGTATTATATAAAACGCGATGATGAATTTTTTCGCGTAGTTAAAGACTATGCGCCGGATCAATGGCGGATCATAAGGGCAGGATCCGATATCAGTTTCCATATGGCGGTACCCATAATGCGCACAGTCGCAGGAAAATGGATATCTAACCATTTTTTTCAATTGTCCAACGACGTATCGTTTTTCAATAGCTATATGACCTACCAAGGTCCATCTGCCGTGCTCGATGAAATAAAATTCGAACCTGAGGCCGCATGGGGATCGCCAGATTCATTATCTGCAGATACTTCACGTCTTTATCAAAAAACTTTACAATTTTATTTTGATAATAATCATAAAATTAGAGGTATTTTACAAAACGATGGCAGACATTTAATCCCGGCTGAAGCGTCCTATGCTTCATTTTTTTTTAATAAGGACATTCTTACATTAACTAGCTGCGGCACCGATATGCAGCACAGTAACGCCTGTAATGATATACTCGATCTAACCGCCAAGGCTCACTTGCCGCAGATTCAATTTAGAATGCTAATCGCCTGGAAATCATTGGATAAAATATTGCCAGTCTCTTATTTAGCCTTAACAGTTAAAATAAAAGAGTATACATTTATTATCGATTTAGTAGAAAACAAAAAGAAGCTTGCCATTTTTGATACTCGTGAAATTTTTTTGGAACAGGATTGGATATCGACACATCAGTCAAATATTGATTCAGAATTTGTTATTGTAAAGTATAAGGACTTTCATTCATTTAACGATGCGCGACTGTTTTTTCTTCAAGAAAAACATCATCCTGTTGATTATATCGAGGATGGTTTTTTGTTAAAATACCCATTCTGGTACAAATCGACAGCAATACACGAATTCGACGCACAACAAAAATTAAGATATTCTGGTCACTATCGATTAAAAACCAGTTATCGAACGGCCGTACGTTACTCAAAAAAACGCGTCGATGCATTTCCGTTTAAAGAAGAGTTTCCGCTACATATTTTATATTCTTGCGGAAAATTAACTAAAGAGGCCAAGTTCGCATTATCAGGTCTGATTAAAAGTTCCAAGACCGTACTTTTGGAAGCGCAGTCTATATTGATTGGCAAGCACCGAGTAATGAGCACGTCGGAATTATTATCCATTAACGAAGGGAAATTAGTCGCTTTTTACCAGCTAGATGGTTTTCTGGTTCATCTGCTATTGAGCTTGGGTAATGGCAAGTTTGCCGGAATTGAGAATAGCATGTTCGATAGTAGTGTTCCAAATCGTGCCAGCATCATTTTAGCTGAACATCTTGGCAACTTTCATAACGGTTTATTGGTGCGGCGTAAAAACGTCAATCCCTCCGGGCAGGGCCTCGTGGTTATAGCCGGCACGGCGTTAGGCGCTAAAGAATTATCTACCACCATGCTGACGCGTCCACCGCAAAAATCAATCCCAGCATACTCTCCCGACGGTGTTTTGCAGCAATATCAAGAAACGAAGACTACCCGGCTCGAATCTTTACTAGGTAAAGACTGTGCTATCGAACTAATCGGTAATTTAAAGAATCGGATTCGATTAAAGGTTCATGGTTCTCATTTTAATGCTAACAATATGGATGCCATTGAGTTGGCGGACGTGATTCGCGGTTTGACCTTTGCCACTAACATGAAATTCGATATCAGCGCGCTGGTGAGTATTGAACTATTTTCATGCTATGGTGGCTATGGTGGCCGTTTCTCCCTGGCACAGATACTTGCGGATGAGTTAAATGTGCCGGTAAAAGCGTATCCTAGCGTTATCAGTATCGAAATACAGAAGCGGCGGCCTGAGTGGTATCGCTATTACCTGCCAACCGCCAATGAAAAAACCTCTGAAACCAATATAGAGGATTATCTACTCGATAATAAACAATTTAATCTGGCGCAAAGTGTCCACCAACGCCTGCATGATCTGATGAATCTTATTCGCAAAACGCTACAAGCCAATACCGGCGTGCGCCGCAAGCGTGAATTTACCCACATTCCTTTTATTTTTTTGGATATTTTGCATACTTTGGTGCCAGACAATCAATACCCTCCGGTTGATATCAATAGCTTCGTTCTTACCGAACATTCACGTTTATTGCTCAGCGATATTGTTGGTGAATATGGTCCATTAACCCCAGAGCAAAGTGATGCGGTTGAGCAAGCATTTTTAGATATCATCCTATCGGTACCTGAATTTAGATATTTACTGAATTTTTTGGACGATTCAGAATTAGGTATTACGTCTTAACGCTGCTTAAGGTGATTTAGCTTGAGCAAGAGACCGTTAGCGCTCGCCCCCAGTCCGGGGGCAATTGCGCCATATCATCGTAGGCGGGGTTATCAGTAAATGGGTCACGCAGCGCTTGATGAAGCCGGGTTAAAAACGTTATATCGTCTTGCTGTGCACCCTCAATCGCCTGTTGAGCCAGATAATTTCTCAATATGACGCGGGGATTTTTGGCCTGCATATTACGACAGCGCGTCAGGTCGTCCGGTTCGTCTTGTTGCAGCCGCCGGCGATAGCGGGCAAACCAGAGATCAAATCTCGGCACGTCTTTTATTTCGTCACGCAGCGGCGAACGCGCCTCGGCCACTTCGCTCCGGCTTAACAGTCGAAATGTTTGCGTATAATCAGCCCCTTCGCTGGACATCAGCGCCAGCAGTTCGGTCAAGATATCATTGTCCTGCTTGTCTTGGCGGGTAAAACCCAATTTGGCGCGCATCTCATCGCCATAGGCCTGCATTAGCGCAGGTTCATACTCGGCCAAGGCCTGCTCCAATTCAGCTACCGTCATGAGATCGGAAAGAGATTGCGCCAGCCGATGCAGATTCCACAACGCTACCGCGGGCTGGTTGTCAAAAGCGTAGCGTCCGTGATGATCGCTGTGGTTGCAAACGTAGCCAGGTTGGTAAGCGTCCAAAAATCCAAACGGACCATAATCAATGGTGATCACCAAAATAGACATATTGTCGGTATTCATCACGCCATGAGCGAATCCGACAGCCTGCCATTGGGCAATGGTCCTGGCTGTGCGCGCGACCACATCCGTAAGCCATAACGTAAAGCGATCCGGCTCCCCTACCAGCTCGGGCCAATGACGGGTGATGACATATTCCGCCAATTCCCGTACCTTTTCCGGCTCGCGGCGGTAGTAAAAATGTTCAAAATGGCCGAAGCGCACATGGCTTGGCGCCACCCTTAGCAACATAGCACCGGGTTCGGGCTGCTCGCGCCAGACCGACTCGTCGCTGGTCACGATGGACAACGCGCGCGTGGTGCCTATACCCAAATGATGAAGCGCTTCGGACGCCAGGAACTCTCGGATGACCGAGCGCAATACCGCTCGCCCGTCGCCCATGCGTGAATAGGGCGTCAGTCCCGCGCCCTTCAAATGCCAATCCATCTGTCGGCCGTCGGAAAGTTGCTGTTCACCGAGTAATATCCCACGGCCATCGCCAAGCTGTCCTGCCCAAGCGCCGAATTGATGTCCACTATAGACCTGGGCCAGGGGTTGCATTCCGGGCAGCAGTTGTTCACCCGCCCAGACAGCGTTATGCGGTGGAGCGAAGAGTTCCACCGGCAACTCCAGTTCCCGGGCCAAATCCGCGCTGTGATAGAGCAACCTGGCCCCACGTAGGGGTGTTGGCGCCAGCGCGGTATAAAAACCAGGTAACCGTTGAAAAAAGCTATTATTGAATACAGGATATCGAGTCATGGCGTCGCCTCCTGAGCTACGTGTAGAGGGGCTGGTGAGGTGTTATCAAATGCGCCTGGCCTGCCAATAGGCTTTGCGCCAATAAACATTATTGAGTGAAGATCGGGTTACCCCGCGGCTGGTCGAGGCATGGATAAATAAATTATCGGTATCATAGATGCCCACATGAAGGCCATTATCCCCACTGCCGGTTTTGAAAAAAACCAAATCGCCCGGCAGCAAATCTTTACGGGAAATCCGAGTGCCGATTTCCGTCTGCTCTTCGGTAGTGCGTGGTAATAAAATATTAAAACGATCCCTGAACGTGCGATACACAAAACCCGAGCAATCAACGCCGCCGCGATCTAGACCCCCATAGCGGTACGGCACGCCGTTCCACTGCCGCAACTGTGCGTGTAGCTGGGCTTTGACCTCCCCGCTATCAGCCAGTCGTGGATCGGGGCTCGGCGCGTGGTGGCTACAGCCGGTCAGGCATAGCGTCAGCAGCAACATCCAGCAAGAAATCCATCTCATCATAAACTCATTATAAATTAGGATAAGGTACTAACGCCGCAGATCGGCGCTCATCATGCGCAAACAGCCATGGCCGTTCGCCCGCCTGCAACAGCGTGAAATCTACGCCAAAGACCGGCGAAAGGAGTGCGGGCCGCATCACCTCCTGCGCCGCGCCCTGAAACACCAATTTTCCGCCGGACATCAGCCAGACGTCGTTCGCATGCTGCAGACTGTGGTTAAGGTCATGGGCGCAGACCAGAACCCCCAATCCCGCAGTGGTCAGTTCCAGCAGCAGCGCGTCCAGCGCTACGCGTTGAGCAATATCCAGGCTGGCGGCGGGTTCATCAAGCAATAACAGCCTGGCCTGTGGATTGATGGCCGGCCAGACCTGCAATAGTACCGCCGCCAGCCTGGTCCGTTGCCACTCGCCGCCCGATAGTCGGTTTAGCGGCCGGGCCATTTTATCGTTTAAAGATAAAGCGTCGGCAAGATAGTCAACCGTGCTATCGACTTGTGCTTCAGAAACATTGGCCGGTTGGTGGAGAGCCAGATATTGGAATACGGGCATGGCGGCGTAAGGTGATACTTGCTGGTGAAGATATGCGCGACGCAAGGCCAGCTCCGCGCCGCGCCATTGCGATAGAGGCTTGGCCAGCAGCGTGATGTTACCTTCACCACGCAACAGGCCGCCGATCACCGCCAGCAAAGAGCTTTTCCCCGCGCCGTTCGGTCCGATAATATGGATTAGCTGGCCAGGCAATACGCGTGCGGACACCTGCGATAGCCGCCGCTCCAGACTCAGCCCATGACATTCCAGTAGGGGCTGCGCCATTACTGCCCTTTCCCACGGCAACAATGCGCACAACCCCGATCGGTACCGCCATAACACCCTAGCATCTTGCTATTCCGCCAAGGCTTGGGTTATCGCCGCCACAATAATGGGGTCGCGCGGTTTTATATCGGGAGCAAAACGTTGTATGACCCGGCCATCGCGACCCACCAGAAACTTTTCAAAGTTCCACAAAATATCTTTTGATTGCTTCGGCGCCCGTCCCTTATCCGCCAGCCGCTGATAGAAGCCGCTGTCCGGCAGGGTCGTTGTCTGGGGGCGTTCATTAATTAAAGATTGATACAATGGATGACGATTGGCGCCGTTGACTTCAATTTTACTGAACATGGGGAACTCAACGCCAAAGGTTCCACGGCAAAACGCCAGGATTTCGTCATCGCTACCGGGCTCTTGGCCGGCAAATTCATTTGAGGGAAAGCCCAGGATTTCAAGCCCCTCGTGGTGCAGCTCTTGGTACAAACTTTCCAATTCTTCATACTGGTCCGTCAGGCCGCATTTCGATGCGACATTGACGATTAGCAATACCGAACCACGGTAATTTTCCAGGGTGATTATCTCGCCGGTTATCCCTCTTAGCGGCAGAGTAAATAGGGTATCACTCATCTAAGCCTCCTCCGGATACAATTAAAATCAGCAGGTTAACTTTACAGTACAAGCTTATCCTCTAATCCTTATCAATAGCCAGATAAATATTGGCGAGCCAAGCGTGGCGGTCACTACGCCGATGGGTAGCTCGGATGACGGCAAGGCGATTCGCGCAATAACATCCGCCAGCAGCAACACTCCCGCCCCCGCCAAGGCACAACCGGGTAGTAAGCGGCGATGATCGGTTAAGCCCATGAGGCGCAGCATATGCGGGATCACCAGACCAACGAAGCTAATCACTCCAGCCAAGGCTACGCTGATACCCACCATCCAGCCGAAGGCCAGCACCAGCAGGTTACGCCATACCAGCGCCGACAAGCCCAATTGCTTGGCCTGCTGTTCACCCAACGCCAGCAGATTCATGGCCCGTCCCTGCATGCTTAGCCAAATAATAAGCGGCGCCAGTGAAAGCACCAGCCACTTATCGCGCCAATCCACGCCGCCGAATCCCCCCATCATCCAATATAGGAGTTGGCGCAAATCCAGACTCGTACTGAAATAAACCGCCCACGTCATCACGGCGCTGCAGACAATGCCCAGAGCAACGCCGACTAACAGCAACCGGGCATTCGATGCCCGCTGCCTGGCAAACCACAGCAGTAATGCGGTAATGGCCAGAGATCCCCCCACCGCACACAACCCAAGTCCCCATGCAGGCATAAGACCCTGCCCGAATAAAACGCCTAGCGATAATGCAACGCCGGCGCCGTTAGCCACCCCTAGCAATCCAGGCTCGGCCAGCGGATTTTCAAATACAGTTTGCATGGCGGCACCGGCGAGTGCTAACGCAGCGCCTACCGCCATTACCGCCAACGCGCGCGGTAGCCGAAGTTGCCAGACAAACAGTCGCCCAGCATCATTGAACCACTGGGTTGGCCACAACCACACCTCGCCGGCACACAGACTTAGCAACAGCGCAATTGACAATAATAATACCAGCCAGCGGATGCGCAGAACATCTTGTTGGTATTGCCGACGTTTCAATGCGCTGAAAACCACACTATTACTGGAAGTCATAGCGGCAATACCGATAAAAGATAGCTATCGGGGATCATTATGTCGTTTCCGTCAAAGGATTTGCCGAAGCAAGCCAATGTAAACTGAACGTTATCCTACCGGGAATGGCAACCGAGCGGTAGCACCAATCTACATCCGGTACAGTAGATAAATCTGCTGGGTGGCTATGGCTGGCTGACGTGCTGGAGGGCGGCTGGTTGGCAGATAGGGCTTGATGTTATCGCTCTGGGCGCGAAGCCTGTATAAGCTTCACGCCCTTTATTGAATTATTGCTGAGGAGTTTTTGGCGGTATTACGTTGTTTTCACCTTGATTCAGCTTTTGCTTTTCATTATTCCTGGCGTCCACAGCGGGATTTCCCTTATTTTGTTCATGGTTGGCCGTTGTCGGGGAAGAGCGTCCCATGGTTTGCCCCTGGGACTGAGAGGATTGATGGCCGTTATCCTGATGACTGGACGGTTTTTTAGCCGACCAGCGGCCGCCATCCCAGTATTCACCACGCTGATTTCGTTCGCCTAGATGTTTACCCTGATGTCCATGCCACCATTGCGCGGTGCGCCAGCTATAACCGTCCCAATAATGCCCATGGTTATCCTGATCGCCAATGTTGGCAGATGTTCCAGGGGTATTGTGTTCGCCCCTGGTTTGGGCCATAACGACCGTCGGCGCGATGAAGGTCATTGCTGATAAGGCCAAGATAAGATGTGCCGCATATTTTTTCATTTATTTTTTCCTAATTCCATTTGAAACCGTTATATCAGGAGCAAAAAGAACTCACTATCAGATATATACGGATTTACCACACTTTTTCGTCTTCCTGACGGTTCGCTTACACCGCAATGCATTGTCGCGATGTAAGCTACGTCCTTTGCACCCCCAATTTAGCGCGCATTGGTTAAAGTAGCGGCGTCATCACTGTGGTTTGGGCTTGATTATAACGTTTTGTCCACCGGAGCCGCCCGGTTGGCCTTGGCCGCCGTGCTGCTGATGATCACCACCAGGTTGGCCTTGTCCGCCGTGCTGTTGCGGGTTATTACCCCCCTGCTGGCCCTGGCCGCCGTGCTGCTGCGGGCTGGTGCCGACCTGTTGTCCCTGGCCGCCGCCGTGCTGTTGCGGGTTATTACCCCCCTGCTGGCCCTGGCCGCCGCCGTGCTGCTGCGGGCTGGTGCCGACCTGTTGTCCTTGGCCGCCGCCGTGCTGCTGCGGGCTGGTGCCGACCTGCTGGCCCTGGCCGCCGCCGTGCTGCTGCGGGCTGGTGCCGACCTGCTGGCCCTGGCCGCCGCCGTGCTGCTGCGGGCTGGTGCCGACCTGTTGTCCTTGGCCGCCGCCGTGCTGCTGCGGGCTGGTGCCGACCTGCTGTCCCTGGCCGCCGCCGTGCTGCTGCGGGCTGGTGCCGACCTGTTGTCCTTGGCCGCCGCCGTGCTGCTGAGGGGTATTGCCACCCGGCTGGCCCTGGCCGCCGCCAAACTGCCGTGGTTCACGGCCATGATTTCCCCATTCTTCCCGGTTACCGGATTCTCTTGAATCACGTTCGCGCCTGCGATGATCCCGAGGCGGCGGCCCAATAACCCAGTTACCTTCATACCAATACCTGCCGCTTTCGTCACGCATCCCTTCGGGAAATTCCGCAATCCAATGCCAGCCGTCCCAATACCAACCATAATCATTTCGGTCGCCTATATCATGGCCTTGATGGTTATACCACCACGCTTCGGTCCGCCACTGATAACCGTCCCAAATCCACCCCCGGTCGTTACGCTCGCCCAGGTGCCGTCCCTGATGTTCGTGCCACCAGTACGGACTACGCCACGTATCACCATCCCAAAAAAAACCTTGCTCATCCTGGCTGCCCAGGGGTATTACCTGTCCAGGTTCACCGTTGCCAACGATAATTGTACTGACACGAATATCGTCGGCCAACACGCCACAAGGCAGCAACAGCGCCAACATACCCACTAAGATGGTTCTCTTCACAATCACGACCTGTACCGCTGGGACGATGTGTAGCGGTTATAACAGTGGCCCCATTGGGCCACTATCAGACAACCGCACCTTTACAATAATTATATGCAATCTTAACGCAATCCTGACGCTCCAGGCCGTTATACCCGCTGAAAAAGATCAAAAAAAAGGCCGCGTTATGCGGCCTTTTTGCTAGCTAAAAACACTTCACTCTTTTGGCGAAGCATTTTCAACGCGGCTTTTCAACTTCTGTCCCGGACGAAATGTCACCACACGCCTGGCGGTGATCGGGATATCTTCCCCGGTTTTTGGATTACGCCCTGGCCGTTGATTTTTGTCGCGCAAATCAAAATTACCAAACCCAGATAATTTTACCTGCTCGCCATTTTCCAGCGCGCGCCGGACTTCCTCAAAAAACAGTTCCACTATTTCTTTCGCATCCCGTTTGCTCAGCCCGAGCTTTTCAAACAGGTAT
>JAATGH010000234.1 GCA_015654745.1 Enterobacterales bacterium | reverse complement strand
TTACCGGATCCCGACTCACCCACAATGGCGAGGGTTTCGCCACGCTCCACATCAAAAGAGATGCGACGCACGGCATCGATACGCTGACCCTCATGGATAAAATGCACGCTCTGATCGCGCACCGCCAGCACCCGTTGTTCGGGTAGAGCCGCACTACCGGCCAATCCGGTGGCATCCTGCGCGCTAGCCGGAGTACCGGTCATCAACGATAAATCCCTATCTCGGGCCGGCCGCCAACATACCCCACGCCCCGATACATCCCTTCGCCATTGAACGGCAGCGCCACGTTGCCCGTCGCATCCACCGCGATCAGGCCGCCGGAGCCGCCCAACGCCAGGATTTTGTCGAACACCACGCGGTCTGCCGCCGCCTGGAGCGACAGGCCTCCATAGGCAATCTGCGCGGCCACATCGTAGGCGGCGACCGTACGGATAAAGACCTCGCCGCTGCCGGTACAGGAAATCGCGGCGGTTGCATCGTCGGCGTAGCAGCCGGCGCCGATAATCGGCGAATCGCCGACTCTGCCGGTCTGTTTATTGGTCATGCCGCCGGTCGAGGTGGCTGCGGCCAGGTGACCGTGGCGATCGCAGGCTACCGCGCCCACGGTGCCGAACTTGCGGTCCGGGTCAATAGGATCCTCCGCCGTGGGAACATCGTGATCGAGAATAGCCCCGGCGGCATCGGCCAGCGCTCGTTGCAGTTGCTCGTAACGCTCGGCGGTACTGAAAAACGCCGGGTCTACCTGTTCCAGACCGCGCCCGAAGGCAAAGGCCTCCGCTCCCGCGCCGGTAAACATGACATGGGCGCTATGCTCCATCACGGCGCGCGCCGCCAGGATGGGGTTGCGTATGCGGGTCACACCGCAAACGGCGCCGGCCTGGCGCATGCTGCCATCCATAATACTGGCATCCAGCTCATGCCCGCCCTGATGGGTAAATACCGCGCCTTTACCCGCGTTGAACAGAGGGCATTCCTCCAACAGGCGCACCGCTTCGGTCACCGCATCCAGCGCACTGCCGCCCGCGGCCAAAATGGCCTGCCCCTGCTCGACAATGCCGGTCAGGGCCTGGTTGTACCGCCGCTCTTTTTCCGCACTCATGGCTTGGCGCGCAAGGGCGCCGGCGCCGCCGTGAATGACAATCACTGGTCTGCTCATCTAGTGAAATACCCTGTATATAGCCGGTCAAGGGATGGTTATTGGTCGTTGTGCCCGTGAAAACCCAGGCCATGATGTAAATGAATGTGGCATACCACGGTTAACTTATCTTTTTTGACTATATTAACCCTGCTCGTCGGTGTAAAGCGGAAATACACCTTATTGATGCATAAGTGATAATGGCATTTGTTAAGTTAAATCCCGTCTTAGCCCCAATCCATAAAATCAGCCCGCGTCCCGCTGCTCGAAACATGACGGGGCGGATTCGCTAGCAACCGAACCATGCTACTATGGACTCTCCCCAGGCCACAAATCCCGCGGCCGAAGCTACAGGAGTTGATATGGCAGCGTTAAATTTCCCTCTACTTACCCTGGCCCAGGCGCTGGATCGCATGCTCGGTAAGGTAAAATCCATCGAGGGTGTTGAAACCCTCGATTTAACCAATGCCGCAGGCCGTGTTACCGCCCAGCCGGTAGTCTCGCCGGTAAATGTGCCGCCCTTTGATAATTCCGCCATGGACGGGTACGCGGTACGTCTGGCGGATCTCGACGTTTCAGATCCCTTGCCGGTGGCCGGTAAAGCGTTCGCCGGCGTGCCATTCAGCGGCGACTGGCCGAGCGGCACGGTGCTGCGCATCATGACCGGCGCGCCGATGCCCGCTGGCGCGCAGGCGGTGATCATGCAGGAACAAGCGGAACCTGGACCGGACGGCGTGCGTTTTACCGCCAAGGCCAAAGCCGGACAAAATATCCGGCGCATCGGCGACGATATCCGTCTGGGCGCCGAGGTTATTCCAGCCGGGCGGGCATTGGGTGTCGCGGAGCTGCCGCTGCTGGCCTCCTTGGGCATCGACAAAATCCAGGTTCTGCGACGACTGAAGGTTGCACTGTTTTCCACAGGCGACGAACTCCAGCCAATAGGTGCTCCCTTGGCCGCCGGGCAAATCCATGACACTAATAGATTTACGGTGCGTTTGATGTTGCAGCAATTAGGTTGCGACGTCATCGATCTTGGTATTATCGCCGATGACGCCCAGGCGCTGCGCGCGGCGTTTCGCGAGGCCGACGAACGAGCGGACCTGGTGATTACCAGCGGCGGCGTGTCGGTGGGAGAAGCCGATTATACCAAGACCATACTGGAGGAACTGGGGAAAATAGATTTTTGGCAGTTGGCGATAAAACCGGGCAAACCCTTTGCTTTTGGCCGTCTTGATCATACTTGGTTTTGTGGCCTGCCTGGCAACCCGGTTTCGGCGGCGGTCACCTTTTACCAGTTGGTGCAGCCGCTGATCGTCCGGCTGAGTGGACGGGTAGATTGGCGTCCAGCGCCACGCCTGCGCGCCCGCCTGCTTGCCCCGCTTAAAAAGACCCCCGGACGCATGGATTTTCAGCGCGGCATATTTTATGGTACGCCCGAAGGTGGACTGGAGGTACGTAGCACCGGGCCACAGGGTTCCCACGTGTTTAGTTCGTTTAACCAGGCCAATTGTTTTATCGTGCTGGACGCTGAGCAGGGATCGGTAGCCGCGGGAGAATCGGTCACTATCGAACCCTTTAATCATCTGCTGTTGTCTTAGGGTAGCATCATGGCGGACGAACTGAGTCATGCGGAGATGCTGCGCTACGATCGGCAGATTACGTTGCGCGGCTTCGATTTTGACGGCCAGGAACGGTTAAAAGCGTCTCGGGCGTTGATCGTCGGTGCCGGCGGCTTGGGGTGCGCGGCGGCGCTCTATCTTGTCGCCGCTGGAATTGGACAACTCACGCTGCTGGATTTTGATACCGTCGCACTGTCTAATCTGCAGCGGCAAATTTTGCATAACGACCGGCGTATTGGCGTGGCTAAGGTAGACTCCGCCGCCGAATCCCTGCGTTTGGTCAACCCCCACGTGGCGTTGACGGCAATTAACGCAATATTGGATGACCCGGCGCTGGATAAGCTTGTCGCTGAAAACGGCGTCGTGCTGGACTGTACCGATAACGTGGCAACGCGTGAACAGCTTAACCGCTTGTGCTACGCTCGTCGGGTACCGCTGGTGTCGGGGGCGGCCATTCGCATGGAAGGCCAAATCAGCGTATTTACTTATCAGCCCGACGAACCCTGCTATCGCTGCCTAAGCCGTTTATTTGGCGAACAAAATCTGACCTGCGCCGAGTCGGGG
>JAATGH010000315.1 GCA_015654745.1 Enterobacterales bacterium | reverse complement strand
GATCGGCGAACCCACGTCCAACGCCACCTACTCCGCCCATAAAGGCAGCCTGCGTCCATTGGTGCGGGTGCATGGCGTCACCGCCCACTCCGGTACCCCCGAGCTGGGGGAAAATGCTATTTTCCGCGCCGCGCGCTTACTGGGCTTGGTGGAACACGCCCATGAGCACAGCGTACGTTGCCGCTGCCACCCGCTGGTCGGTTCGGCTAGTCTGACGGTGACGCGTATCACCGGCGGCCATGCCGACAACGTGCTGCCGGATTTTTGCGATCTGTTATTGGACCGGCGCATGGTACCGGGCGAGGACGAGGCGCAGGTGAAGCGGGAGATTGACGATCTGCTGGCGCTGGCGCAGGAGCAATTCGGCGTACGCAGTGAAATCATCACCTATAAACCCACTACCGGCGGCGCGACGGAAACCGCCGCGGATGAAGCCATCGTGCAGGCGGGCCTCGATGCCTGCCGTGCCCGGGGTAATCCCGAACCGGGACCCTTCGGATTCCAGGGAGGGTGTGATTTAGTGCACTTTCGCAGTCTTGGCGCCAAAGGTATTGTCATCGGCCCCGGTTCGCTCGCCGATGCGCATAAACCCGATGAGTTCGTTCCCATCGACCAATTTGTTGCCGCCAGCGAAATCTATCGCGACGTGGCGCTGTCGATGCTGAACCGCTAAGGAGCCGTACGTGAAAGCCACCCTGTATCGCGCCGCGCTGCGCTACCCGCATCTGCAGTTGCATACCGCCTCCTCCGGTAGCGTGGCGGCGCTTGAAGAACTGTATCTGTTGCTGGAAGACCAGGCTGAGCGTGGCGTGGGCGAGGTGCGGATCAATATTGCCTATCTCAACGGTTACAGCCAACGACAGGTTCTTGACGATGTGCTGCGCTGCCTGCGCCGCGTCGATCTGCGCCAGAGCGCGGAGCGACTGCTGGTCAATCTGGATGAGTCGGCGGCCGGATGTCTGGCGCCAACCCGCATGTTGTTGGATATGGCGCTGCACGACCTGCTGGCCCATCAGCGCCGGCAAAGCGTCGCCCAACTGATCGGCGCGGCGCCGGACTCGCCATCGCTCGGTTATCGCACCAACCAAACCTTATTCTGGTCGACCAGGGAACAGATGCTGGCGCAGGCCGCCGCCTACGTTGAGCGTGGATTTACCGAGCTCAAACTGCGGGTCGGCGTGACCTCATTTGACCAGGATCGGGATCGGCTCGACGCCTTGCGCCAACGTTTTGGCCGGCAAATCACCCTAGCCGTGGATGCCAACGGCCAATGGCCGACCGACCGTGCGCTGGCCTATCTGCGGGCGCTGGAGGCTTTTTAACTCAGCTACGTCGAGCAGCCGATTGCCGACGGCGACGCGCATGACTACGCGGCGTTGGCCGACGCCAGTTCCATCCCGCTGATGCTCGACGAAAGCCTGGGCAACGAAGCCGATTTGCAACGCCTTATCGACTGGGGTGGCAAAATCCACGGACATCTCAAGCTGGTAAAAATGGGCGGCATCGGGCCGACCGTGCGCGCCGCCAGGCGCCTTAACGCCGCCGGCGTGCCGTTTATGCTGGGGCAAATGAACGAGGGCGCCGCCGCCACCGCCGCCGCGCTGCACGTCGCCTGCACCACTCGACCGGCCCATGCGGAACTGTATGGCGCCGACGGACTGGGGAACGATCCCGTCACCGGGCTTCGTTATCATCAAGGGCTGGTTAGCAGCCAAAGCACGTGCGGACTGGGTATCGTTTTCGATCCCGCCCGGGCGGAATTTATCCAGGAGTTTGAACAATGAATAACCCAACAGCAAAACCGGCAGTTCCCTTACCTGATTTGGGCCGCGTCGTGCCGGGCGGGGAATCTGCCTTTCCCGCCGAGGAATATCAGCGGCGCATCCTACAAGCCCGCCAACGGCTGGCGAGCGCCGAACTGGATATCATGGTGATAACCGGTCCGGAAAATATCTTCTACCTGACCGGCCAGCAGACCCCCGGTTATTACACGTTCCAGGCGCTGGTATTGCCGGTGGAGGGCGAGCCGGTATTTGTCATTCGCCAGCTTGAGTATTTCAATTTTATCTCCAATACGTTCATACGCGATGCCGCTATCTATACCGATGGGGATAATCCGGTCAACTTCCTGCTTGACGTACTTAAGGCGCGCGGCTGGCAGCAGCAGCGGATCGGCATCGATAAGCGCGGCTGGTTCCTGCCCATCGCCGTGTACGAAGCCCTACAGGCCGAACTGGGTACAGTGCACGATGCCGCGGGGGTGATTGAACAACTGCGGGCGGTGAAATCCGCCGCCGAATTGGAAAAAATGGCCCACGCCGCCCGTTATGTCGATGCGGGTATGCTGGCCGGTCGTGACGCCATCCGGGCCGGGGCCAGTGAGAACGATCTGGTTGCCGCCATGATGGGCGCGGCCATCGCCGCCGGTTCCGAATATATGGGTATGGAGCCGCTGGTCTCGTCGGGCCCCCGTACCGGGATACCGCACGGCACCTGGCGTCGGCGTAAAATCGTCGACGGCGATCCGATTTTTCTCGAAATGGCCGCCACCCATGACCGCTATCATGCGGCGCTGATGCGCTCGGCCTGGCTGGGAAAACCGCCCGCCGTGGCGCTGGAAATGGAAAAAACCTGCCAGGAGGCCCTACAGGCGGCCCTTGACGCCATTCGTCCCGGCGCCACCTGCGAAACCCCGCATCTGGCCTGTCAGCGGGTGATCGACCGGGCAGGTTATACCGATAATTTCAAAAAACGCACCGGCTACTCCATCGGCGTGTCGTTTGCGCCGGACTGGGGCGAAGGGGCAATTCTGAGCCTCTATAGCGGCATCACCACCGAGTTACGGCCGGGGATGACGTTTCATATTCCGCCGGCGTTGCGAATTTACGGGGAATTTACCGTTGGCGTCAGTGAAACCATCGTCGTGACCGAGACCGGCTACCGGGCGCTCGGCACGGTGGACCGTCCACTTTATCAGCTTTAACGTCTGCTCCGGCGAATCGCCAGCGTGATCAACATCAATTGCCCGCTCCGGCCGGATAGCCGGACCTCGGTAATTGACCTTTATAGGAATAGGTATCAATGAAAGACATCAGTGAAAGCCATGCCCGCCTGCGCGGTATTTTTAATATCACCGTCACGCCATTTACCGCCAACGGCGAGTTTGATTTTGCCGGCTTGGCGCGCAATATTGAGCGAGTGATCGATCTGGGTTATGACGGGGTATTGATCGGCGGCACATATGGCGAATTCCCCGCCATGTCAACCGAGGAACGCGCCACGCTGTTTCGCCGGGTAATGGATGTGGTCGGCGATCGGGTGCCGGTCATGCTGTGCAGCGCCGGTTCCGACGCGCGCGCGGTGCGTGAGCTGACGAAGTTGGCGGGGGACCTGGGCGGACTGCCGATGGTGACGCCGCCGTTTGTCTCCGAGGTAACTGACGCGCAAATCGTCAGTTTCTTTAAGCAAATGGCCCCGCTGTCACGCACCGGCATTCTGGTGTACAACGCGCCGGGGATCGGGATCACCGTGCCGCCGGCGATATTGGAACAACTGGCGGATATTCAAGGAGTGGTCGGTATCAAACAGGGCGATCTCAATCCCACCGCCATTGACCAGATCGCCAATCGCCTGGCCGGCCGCCTGCGGTTGTTCTGCGCCTCGGATCTGGCGTTCCTCGGTCCGGTCATGTGCGGCTTCGACGGCATCAGCAGCACCAATAGCGGCGCGTTGCCGGAAATCATCCTGGCCACCTACCGCGCATTGGAAAGCGGCGATGCCCACACCGCCCGCGAACTGCACCAGCTCTGGTATCCCTATCGCGCCCTGGCCCGCCGCCACGGCCAGCCGCAGTGGGTAAAAGCCGCCATGACCCTGCGCGGCTTCGACGGCCATCATGTACGTTCACCGCTTATCGATCTTGAACCCGAGGTCGTGGCCCAAGCGGCGGCCGAACTGAAACGCCTGGCCGCCGATCCGCGCAGCGGCGTGACGCTGGCGCAATAATCATCCGCGCCGCCGCGAAGAACCTTACCCGCGGCGGCCGATACTTCATCTATTGGCGTGATGCCAATTCTTCGACCAGGATCCGCACATCAAAGGGTTGCAGTTCCAAGTTCCCCGCGACCGCCTCCCCGCTAAACGCGTTGTAGCGGGCGCGCGGCGTTAAGGCTACCGTCTTTTTGTCTGGCGACAGGTTGAGAACAAACAGCAGCCGTTTGTCTCCATCGCTCCTGATGGAAAGCTCGACATCGGCGGGTAAATCAGGGGTAAATTCGATGTCACAGCCGCTGATAATCGGGGCGAAAAAACGCTGGTAGCCTATATCATCCAGCACCGTTCCGACATAATAGACCTGCCCTTTGCCGAGGGCGTTGACCGTAATGGCGGCACTATCGCTAAAATAGTCACTGGCATAGCGGCCCAGGGTGGCGGCGGTGGTGGGCACCACGATATCGCACCACTGGGAACACGCGACCTCGTCTTCTCCCAGCCTTAACCGCTGCCGATCCTTGCCCACCGGATCGTACTCCTCGACCCGAATTCCCGCGAGACGGCTTAACAGCCCCGGCAGGTAATCCGGCTGGCAAACATTGTTGCCATTCTTAACCCCGGAGCGGGTGGTTAACACGACGGTTCCGCCGGCCATGGCGAAACGTTCAAGTTTCTCCACCACCGCCGCATCCTCAAGGAAAAGATAGGGGGCAATAACAACTTTATAATCATCGATACGCTCAAGCCAATTAATAACGTCAATGCCAATGCCCTGCCGCACCAGCACCCGATGCAGTTGTTTAACGTTATTAAAATAATCGAACCCATCGGACTGCGGCTGGATAACCAACGCATTGAGCTGTTGGTGGGAAAACAGGATAGCCACATCATTGTGCAGTTGGGTGCCCTCTATAACGTCGGCGAGCCTGGCCGCCTCGTGCGCAAACTGGGTAAATTCTCGCAGCCGCCGTCCGGGATGGCCATGATGATCCAGCAGCCCATGCCAGAACTGTTCCGCGCCGACGCGGGCGGTACGCCAGCGAAAATTGACCACCGCATCAGCGCCACGCGAGACGCTTTGCCAAGCATAGGCACGAATCATCCCGGGGTAAGGCGCCCGCGACATCGGATGCCAGCAGCCCGGCGTTCCGCTGAGCTGTTCCATCACCCAAAAATTCCGCCGCTTCACGCCGCGGGTTAAATCGAGCGTCAGCGCGCCGTGATAAATATTGGCTTTGGCATCATCGCGCAGATCGGTGCTGGGATAATAATCGACCGCGGCGAAATCCATCGCGGCGAAAAGATCGTAATAGTCGGTTACCACCGGATACCCCCACAGGTTATGGGTGACAGCGTGGCGCGGACAGTGTCGGCGTATCAGTTCGGCCTGGAAGCGGTTGAACTCCGCCGCGGAATCAGAACAGAAACGGCGGAAATCAAGCAATAACGATGGGTTTTGATAAGGCGATCCCCCCAGTGGCGTGGTCACTTGCGACCATGAACTGTATTCACCGCTCCATACCACCGTACCCCATTGATGATTCAGGGTCGCCAATTCGCCATACTTACGCTGCAGCCAGGCGATGAATTCACGATGGCAATTTTCACAGTGACAATCATTGGCCGCAATTTCATTATCGGTTTGCCAGCCGATAACCGCCGGATGATCAGCATAATGCCGCGTAAGCTGTTCGATAATCCGCTGGGCGTGCCGGCGTAATGAAGGACTGTTATAGCAACGGTGGCAGCGTACGCCGGGATGAACGGTATGCAGTTGATTATCGACGGGCAAGACATCGCGATGTTTTTCAACCAGCCAATTGGGCGGCGCCGCGGTGGGCGTCCCGATAATGACGCTGATGCCCTGGGCGTGAAACAGTGAAATGGCCTGGTCCAGCCAGCCAAAATCAAAAATGCCGTCCGCAGGCTCAAGCCGCGACCAGGCAAATTCCGCCAATCGTACCAGGCTAACGCCAGCCGCTTTTATCGCGCGCGCGTCTTCCACCCACATTGCCGGGTCCCAATGCTCCGGATAATAGTCGACCCCAACCTTCATTATCGCTCCCGAACCTGTTGGTTTACCTGCCTACCGGTGAGGCATGCGTATTCTCGGTGATAACGGTATCAGCCTTTGGTCGCACCGAAGGTCAGACCCGCAATAAAATATTTCTGCATCGCGAAAAACATCAATACCGAAGGCAGCGCCGCCAGTAACGAACCGGCCGACACTAGATTCCAGGCGGTGGTCCACTGCCCTTTCAGCCCCGCGACGCCGATGGTTATCGGGGCGGCCGCATCCCCTTGCGTCAGACACAATGCCCAAAAATAATCATTCCAGACAAAGGTGAAAACCAGGATCCCCAGAGCGGCCAGCGCCGGACCGATCAGCGGCAAAACGATTTGGTAAAACAGCTGCCATTCGGATGCGCCCTCAACGCGCGCCGCCTCGAAGAGTTCATAAGGCAGCTCTTTAATGAAATTACGTAAAAACAGCGTACAGAACCCGGTTTGAAACGCGATATGGAACAGAATCAGTCCCTCTACCGTATTGTATAGTCCCATCTTCAAGGTTAAATCCCGCACCGGAATCATAAGGATCTGAATCGGGACAAAGTTTCCGGCCACAAAGGTCGCCAAAATGGCGGTATTGCCTCTAAAGGGATAGGTCGCCAAAGCAAAACCCGCCGTGGCGGAAAGAGCTATCGCACCCAATACCGACGGAAACGTAATCAGGCAACTGTTCCAAAAATAATGAAGCATTGGCGAATCAACCAGCACGGTGCGGTAATTTTCGATTAATGACATCTCTTTCGGCCACCCCCAATAGTTCCCCTGCATAAGCTCTTGGGAGGAACGAACCGAGGTCAACATCACGGCCAATAAGGGTAATAGCCAGACAATCAACGCCAATGGCAATGACAGTTTATATAACCATCGATTCGCCGGTTTCCATTTATCTATCGGCAGCGGATACATAGCGTTAACCTCGCCTATCAGGATTCAGAACGTAATAAATGGCGCAATTGATGGGCAATAAAAACCGCCATAATCATAAATAACACCACGGCAATAGCGGCCGAATAGCCAAACCGGAAATATTTAATGGATTGGTCATACATGAAATAAGCCAATACGGTTGAACTGTCATAAGGGCCGCCGCCGGTCATGACGGCGATCAGATCGAAACTGCGCAAGGCGCCAATGATGGTCAGCGTGACCGACATAAAAGTGGCGGGACGCAGCTGTGGCAATACCACATGCCAAAGCAACGACCAGCCTTTCGCCCCTTCCATACGCCCGGCTTCAATAACCTCGGGGTTAATGCCGGTCAGACTGGTCAGGTATAAAATCATGCAAAAAGGAATTTGCGGCCAGAGCGCGGCAAAGATGACGCCGAACGTCGCGTAGTTTTCATCGCCCAACACCGGGATACCCTGCCCCACAATCAGCTTTAGCAGACCGAAACTGGGATCGAAAAACCAGCTAAAAACCAAGCCGACCACCACGCCCGAGAGCACAAAGGGGGCAAAAAAAAGTGATTTGGCCAGGCGAATGCCCCGGAGGTTTTGATTGAGGTATAGCGCCATGGCCAGGCCGATCGGCGGTGCCAACATAAACAACAGCAGCCAAATGACATTATTTTTCAGCGCAGTATAAAAAGTCTCCGTCTGGAACAATTCCTGGTAGTTGGCGAAACCGATAAACACCTTATCCGTCACGCCGTCCCAATTATAGAAACTCAGGACGATGCTGCTGATAATCGGATAAATGACGTAAAGACTGAACACCAGCAGGGCCGGCAGCAGAAATAAAAAGGCTGCCCTGCGGCGGCGTTGCGCCAAAACGGATAACCCCGCTTTTTTGGCCATAAACCCTAATCCTTGTTGTGGTGAATGGGCGTTGCCGACCTATTTCAGTTTGTATATACGTTGCCGGGTTTTTTCCAATTGAGCCAAAATCTCATCTATTTTCGCCGGGTCGCTGATAAAGCGTTGCATACCTTTCATCCCCTCATCGGCCATTTCTTTCGTCATATCGCGATCGTAGAACTGGGCAATGCCGCCGGTGGTCGAAGACAGAATAGCAAGACCCGTTTTGGCAATCGGATCGTCGGAGACCGGCGCCAGGTTGTTCGCCGGCAGCGAGCCGAAGGTTTTGGCTAGCTGCGCATTGATCGCCGGCTGGCTCACAAAGGCCAGGAAACGGCGCGCGTCAGGTTTATTTTTGGCCTTAGCCGGGATATTAAGGCATTCGGCCGAGCCATCTTCCGCTACCGGAATCGTTTTATCGATAATCGGGAAGCGAAAATAGCCAGTATTGGTTTTTACCTCCGGTGCGAGACCCGCGGAGAAAAAGGTCCCCATCAGGGTCATTGCGGCCTGTCCCTGGTTAAACAAGGGCAGCGCCGAGTCCAAAGAATAAGACAAGGCATTATCAATGAAATAATGGTTAGCGATCAGCTTTTGCCATTCGGTATAGACCCGTTTGATTCTCGGATCGGTATAAGGTATTTCGCCTCTCATCAGTTTCATATGGAAATCATAGCCATTAAGCCTGAAATCCAGATAATCAAACCATCCCGCCAAGGTCCATGCGTCTCGCCCGCCGACCAGGATCGGGGTGATCCCGGCCGCTTTGAGCTTTTGGCACGCCTCAAGGAAAGCTTCCCAGGTGGCGGGTTCCTCCTTGATACCCGCTTTGGCAAACAGGTCCTTACGATAAAACACGCCCCAGGCGTAATAATCGGTGGGAATGGCGTACTGCTTGCCGTTATAGGATGAGGCCACCTTAAGGGAGGCGAACTGTTTATCCCAGCCATTGGCGGTCCAGTCGGCGGATAAGTCTTCAAGCAAACCGCGGCTGGCATAATAAGCCATGCGTTCGCCTTCATGCCATTTGATGATATCGGGCGCCATGGTGGTAAGCCACGCGGGCAACTGTGCCTTGTAGGTCTCTTCTTCAATAAAGGCGGAGTTCACCTTGACGTCGGGGTTTGCCCGTTGGAAATCGCTGATGACGGTTTCCCATACGGCACGCTGGTTGGCGCCCTTAAACGCAATATTGACGTTCAGGGTACCGGCGTTGGCCAGGGTCGTCAGCGTCATCATGGTCCATAGCAAAGAATAACGGCATACCTTATTCATATTGTCTCCTAGGGAGTTATCGCGGTTACTGAACCGCACGACCGTCAGCGGTAAAAAGATGGCAGTGTTGCGCGGGAACCGACATCCGTATGCTGTCACGAGGCCGAGCCGTGCTATTGCCCTGAATTTTCGCCATCAGAGAGGAACCCGCCTGCTCGCCATCGGTTTCAATACAATGTAAATAGGTTTGCTCCCCGAGGCGTTCAATCAACGAAATGGTCCGACTCAAGACCGAATCGGTAGCCGACCGGGTGTCTGAATCGATTATCGCCAGATGCTCCGGGCGGATCCCCAGCGTAACCTGCTGCCCGATGCACAGCTCGGCACCCGGCCGGCGCGTTACCACGTATTCGCTTGAATGGGTCAGTTGCACTTTAACGCCGTCATCACTGATATCCGCCACGCTGGCGTCGAGAAAGTTCATTTGCGGCGAGCCGATAAAGCCGGCGACAAAGCGGCTATTGGGATGATGATATAATTCAAGCGGTGCGCCAACCTGGGCAATACTCCCGAACCGCTCGACGTTGTTGCCCGCATTGAGTAACACGATTTTATCGGCAAGCGTCATGGCTTCTATTTGATCGTGGGTAACGTAGAGAGTACTGGCCTGGTCAAAACGAGCATGAATCCGGGCAATCTCCAGGCGCGTTTTGCCGCGCAGGGTGGCATCCAAATTGGAGAGGGGTTCGTCAAACAGAAACACCCCGGGCTCGCGCACGATGGCACGCCCAATGGCGACGCGTTGGCGCTGGCCGCCGGACAGGGATTTAGGCTTGCGATCGAGTAAGGTATCCAACTGCAATATCGTCGCCGCTTCCTTGACCCGCCGCCGCACTTCCTCCGGCGGCGTCTTGGCGATCTTTAAACCAAAACCAATATTTTCCGCCACCGTCATATGAGGAAACAGGGCATAACTCTGAAACACCATCGCCACACCGCGCTGGGCCGGCGCGATTTCATTTACGCGCCGTCCGCCAATGGCGATTTCACCGCTTGTGGGGTCTTCCAACCCGGCGATAATCCGTAATAACGTCGATTTGCCACAGCCGGAGGGGCCCAGGAACACACAAAACTCGTGGTTGCCAATTTCCAGGTCAACATCGCGCAGAATAACGGGTCCATGGTCACCATAGGTCTTGGTCACGCTGCGTAAACTGATAGCTGCCACTAATATGCTCCCTCAACCGATGATGGTTTAACGTTAAATCAAGTGATAATATAAAAAGTCGGTCGAGATCCCATTTTGCAAAATTCAGCCATGCGGGTGTAGAAATCATGTCGACAATTAAACAGGTAGCACTCCGCGCGGGCGTTACGCCGACCACGGTGACCAATGTGTTGCGCGGCCGCGGCCGGGTCGGTGAGGCTACCCGTAACCGCGTATTGGCCGCCGTAGCCGAACAGGGTTATCGTCCGAACCTCAACGCACGCGCCTTGGTCGAGCGCAAAGCGCCCACGCTGGCGCTGATGTTAAGCTGTATTACCAATCCCTTTTATCCGGAATTTTCCCTCCATGCTCATCTCGCCGCCCGACGTTGCGGTCGTTTTTTACTAGTGTGTAATACAGATTATGAGGCGGATGGTGGGATACAGTTTCTCGATGAAGTCGCGGGTTCGCTTTCCGACGGAGTATTAATGGCGAATAAAGGCGATATCGATATCGCTCAATTAACGGCGATACAGGCGCGAGGGATCCCGGTGGTGATCGGTTGCTGGGAATCACCGGAGCGACACCCAGGCGTTCCCTGCGTCGCTTTTGATGCAAGACGCGCCGGTGAAATGGCGACCGGGCATGTGATCGGGTTGGGGCACCGCAACATCGGCGCCATTATCGCCAGTCCCTTGGCGGGTATACACGGCGGCCGATATCAGGGGTATCTGGCCGCCTTGAAAGCGTCCGGCCTGGCGGTCGACGATCGCCACACCAGAGTCTGTGTCGACTCGTTTGCCGGCGGCTACGACGCCGCGCGCAGCCTGCTGATCAAGCACCCCGACATTACCGCACTCTTCGTCTCTAATGATTTACCGGCGTTGGGTGTGCTTGATGCGGCGGCGGATCTCCATATCGACGTCCCGCACACCCTGTCGGTGGTGAGCATTACGGATATTGAACTTGCCGGCCAATCACGCCCCGCCTTAAGCACCGTGGCGATCCCCACGGCGGAAATGGCGGCACGTAGCATCGAATTGCTGCTTGAGATGATTACGGATAAACCCCCGCACCCGCCGATGATTTGTATCCAAACCCTTAAGCTGATGGCGCGGCAATCGACGTCGGCGCTGGTGGAATAACCCGATAGCGAGTCAATGTGCCGCCATGGTCCACCATGCCCGGACACTCCAGCGGCACACCGCAAGAGGCAAAACCAGCGTTCACCGTGATGCGGGCTCTACCGGCACGGATACCCGCGGCGATGTCCGGGCAGCCGCCGCCAGGAACGCCGTCAGCAACGGATGCGGTCGGCCCGGAGCCGACGAGAGTTCCGGGTGGCCCTGCACGCCGAGGTAAAAGGCATGGCGGCCAAATTCAATGCCGTCCGCAATGGTTCCCCCGCTATCGGTGGCGCTGATACTTAGGCCATAGCGTTCCAGATCCCCTTTTAGCGCCGGGTTGAGATGGAAACGGTGGTTATACCGCACGGCAAAACGAGGGCCCAGCAGCGTGGCGATGCGATCGCCGGGGTGGGTGAGCATCAGGTGCTCGCCCAGGCGGTGGGCCGGCAGGCCGGGGGTATCCGCCAGGGCCACAAAGGATCCGATCGCCGCATCGGGATCGGCTTCAGCTAAATTGACCCTTTCCGAACCCAGCATCGCTTGAGCCACCGCCGTGGCCATGGTTTGCATACCCAAGCATAATCCCAGGGTGGGGATGCCGTTAGCCAGCGTATAGCGGGCCGCGGCAATCTGCCCCGCCACGTTAGCCATCGCCGATCCCCCCGGCAACAGCACGCCGTCCATATCGCGCAACAGGTCGCCCGGCGGCTGCGTGGCCAGTGGCGAGACAAACTGGATATCCACCGGTCTGGACATGCCGTCGGCGGCATCACCCAGGGCGGCCAGCGTGGCGGGATAGGCGTCCCATTGATCCCGACGGGAGCCCAACAACGCGATGCGCAGCGCCGGGCCGACATGAAGGGGTTCTTCCCGCGCTGTCCAGCGGCCAAAGCGATCGCGCCGCCAATACCCCCAGTCGGTTTCCGCCGTTCCACCCCGACTGAATACCAGGCCAGAGGAGGACGGTTCCACCCGCACCCATTGATGGCTTATGCCGCGATCCGCCAAGGCCTTTAGCCGGTCGGGCAATCCGGCTAGCTGCGACGGCCCGAGCGGGATGACCCAGGCCCGGCCGTCCGCCGGTTCCGGCAAATCCGCCAGCGCCGCCCAGTCCGGCACCCTCTGGGCGGTTCGGCCGCCCAGGCGTTCATGCCAGATCAGACCACTGGTCACCAGAACGCCGGCGGCGGTGACATGCTGGCGGGCATCGGGATAACGGCTTAAGTCCCACTCAGGTTCCAAATAGGCCAGCGGCGAATGCAGCCGTGCGGCCAATATGGCGGCCATCGCACCATATTGAGCCGGCTGCGGCGTATCATGCGCAACAAAAATCAACGACATGGCACAAGTCCTCATTCACCCGTTAGCGTTAGCGCCCTCATGGACCGGTCCTTCATCAGATCGGCGGCCAAACGTAGTATCCGCCCGGGATCGCCAGACAGGGCGAACATCATCGGATCGGGCGGGCGCGTTCGGGCCAGTATAAATTGATTTTATTGTATCATATAATACAATTTTATTATCTTAACGGCATACCGACCTGGCGCTTGGGTCCACGCCCGGCCCGTGCTCAAATTCAATGAGCCGGGAGGGCATTGATGGGAGGACTTCTTTTAACCGCCGGTCCGCGGCCTTTACCGCGCAGGCAAAGGCAGGACCGGCCGTGAACGTTATCTACCGGTTATCCCGCGACCGCCATGCCGACGGTCATATGCAGGCCATAAAACACCCCGCGGGCCAACAGTTCACCGGCCACCACCAGCACCAGACCCAGCGACATCCCGGCGATGGAGGCGTTGGCGCGGCGCATCATCGGCCAAAGCCAACAGCCCAGCCCCAGGGCCACCAGGACCAGACGCAGCGCCATTAGCTGCCCAAACTGTGGCACCAACGCCGACGCCTGCTGCACCGAACTGTGTATAGTGGCCAGGCTGCCGGCTTGCATCACCGCGGCGGCCTGACTGACCACCAGCGCCGCGACGCTGATTAACAGCAACAGGCGGCTGCTGTGGATCGCTACGCCGGCCGCGCGCAATAACAGCATCCCCAGCAGGGGACCGCCGATAAGCATCGTCAGGAAGAAATTCAGCGTCGTGTAATCGTTATTCCACGTTGGGACGGTATCAATCTGGTATACCCGGGTCATGATATAAACAAATACCAGCCCCAGCGCCATCGTCAGCAACAACCAGATTCTTCCCAGCGCGCTGGGCATTTTGCCCATAATCGCCAGCAGCCAGTAAATTCCGCCCACCGCAAAAAACAGCGACCCGCTGGCAATTTCATTGCTTAGCCCCGAAGGACCGATGCGATTAAGCGAGTTAAGCGCCCGGAGCGGGCTGCCCAAATGCATGAACGACGCCAGGAACGCCACCCCCATAAGCAGCCACAATACCAACATCCACCGATGCAATCCCTGGCTTTGCCGTTCGTTGAGATTACCGCCGAGCTGCGCCAACCCCATAACAATGACGCCACCCACCACACATTGCCCCAACACCGTAAACAATATCAGGGGCCATTCAATCCATCCCATTCCCATCTTACACCTCCCTTGGATTAGCCAGATGCCCGGTAGTATCCGAACACGGCCGGCTATTGGCATTCGGCTTGATCACCAGACATGGCTTGGTAAACCGCGCCTCGGGTAAGGGAGCCAGTTGGTCAAGCGTGCCATAGCGTTTGCGCAGTTCCTCGATCGGCCCAAAATCCAGAGCGCGCAGCGGACAAGATTCCACACAAACCGGTTGCTTGCCGACCGCCAGGCGTTCTTGGCAGCCGTCGCATTTGGTCATATGCCCTTTCGCCTGATTAAACTGCGGGGCGCCGTAGGGACAGGCCATATGACAATAGCCGCAGCCAATGCAGATATCTTCATTTACCACGACCAGACCGTCGTCACGTTTATGCATGGCGCCGCTGGGGCAGACTTTGACACAGGCCGGATCCTCACAATGATTGCAGGCTATCGACAGATAGTAGCTAAACACGTTCTGGTGCCAGCTCCCGTCGGTATCTTGCTGCCAATCGCCGCCGGCATATTCGTAAATCCGCCGGTAACTGACGTCCGGGCTCAAATTTTTGTAATCTTTACACGCCAGCTCACAGGTTTTGCAGCCGGTGCACCGACTTGAATCGATATAAAATCCATATTGCGTAGCCATCGACTACTCCTTAAATTCTGGCAACTTGCACGAGATTGCTGTGTGAAGGATTGCCCTTGGCCAGCGGCGAGGGACGCTGAGTGGTCAGCACGTTAATGCTGCCGGCATGATCGATACGGTTGCCGTCGGGCGCATACCAGGCCCCCTCCCCGAGTCCCACGACGCCGGGCATCATCCTTGGCGTCACCTTGGCGTTGATGTGCACCTCGCCGCGATCGTTAAAGACCTTGATGATATCGCCGTCGTGGATACCACGGGGCAAGGCATCAATCGGGTTAATCCATACCTCCTGCGGATTAGCGGCCTTAAGCACGTCGACGTTGCCATAGGTTGAGTGAGTGCGCGCTTTGTAATGAAACCCGGTTAATTGCAGCGGATATTTTTTATTCAGCGGATCGTCGTAATTTTCAAAACCCGCGCTATATACCGGCAGAGGGTCAATGACATCACCCGCGGGCAGTTCCCAGGTGGCCGCCAGCTGTGCCAGCGCGGCGGAGTAGATTTCAATTTTGCCCGATGGCGTGGTCAGCGGATGGGCGACAGGATCGGCGCGGAAGTCTTTATAAGCGACATAATGTCCATCGGGATCGCGCTGTTTGAAAATGCCCTGCGCCTGCAATTGTTCGAATTCAGGCAACGACGGCTCGGCGCTACGTGATTGCTGATAGAGATAACGCAACCACTGTTCCTGGGTCCGTCCTTCGGTAAACCGCGCCTCGACGCCCATTCGGCGCGCAATCTCGCTGGTCATGTCATAGATGGTTTTGCATTCGAATCGCGGTTTAATCGCCTGGCTGGCAAAAATAACGTACCCCATATTGCCGCTTGAGGCGTCCAGGCAAAAGTCCATCTGTTCGGAAGCGGTGCAATCCGGTAATACCAGATCGGCATATTTCGCCGACGACGTCATATGGTTATCGATCACCACAATCATCTCGCATTTCTTGTCGTCTTGCAGGATGTCGTGAGTGCGGTTGATTTGCGAATGCTGATTGACCAGACAATTGCCGGCATAATTCCAGATAAACTTAATCGGCACGTCTAACTTATCTTTGCCCTGCACGCCATCGCGTTTGGCGGTCATCTCGGCGCCGCGCTCAATCGCGTCGGTCCAAAGAAACATGGAAATGCTGGTCTTAACCGGATTATCCAGCGTCGGCATACGCACAAAAGGAATTTCATAACCGCCTTCGCGGGCGCCGCTATTGCCGCCGCTGATACCGACGTTGCCGGTAAGAATCGCCAGCATGGCAATGGCCCGGCAGGCTGTCTCACCGTTGGCATGGCGCTGCGGCCCCCAGCCTTGACAGATATAGGCGGGTTTGGCGCTGCCGATTTCACGGCCCAGCTTGATAATGCGATCGGCGGGAATGCCGGTGATTATGGCGGCCCAGGCCGGGGTTTTGGCGGTGGCATCCGCCCCCTGGCCCAGGATATAGGCTTTATAATGTCCGTTGGCCGGCGCGCCGGCGGGCATGGTGGTTTCATCATAACCGACGCAATACTTATCCAAGAACGGCTTATCCACCAGGTTCTCGGTAATCAATACATAGGCCAACGCGGAGGCCAGCGCGGCGTCGGTACCCGGCCGGATCGGCAACCATTGGTCCTCACGACCCGCGGCGGTATCGGTATAACGGGGATCGATAACGATCATCCGGGTATTCGACAATTCGCGCGCCTGCTCCAGCAGATAGGTCACCCCGCCGCCGCTCATTCGCGTTTCACCCGGATTGTTGCCGAACATCACCACCAGCTTGCTATTGACAATATCGGTCGGGCTGTTGCCCTCGGCCCAGCCGCCGTAGGTGTAGTTCAGCCCGGCGGCGATCTGCGCCGAACTGTAGTCGCCATATTGGTTGAGATAACCACCGCAACAATTCATTAGCCGAGCGATGAGCGTTTTTCCCGGGGGCCAGGAGCGGGTCACGGTTCCGCCCAGGGTACCGGTGCCATAATTCAGGTAAATGGCCTCGTTGCCATACTCTTTGATAATGCGCTTGAGATTATTGCTGATAAGATCGAAAGCCTCATCCCAACTGATGCGCTTAAATTTGCCTTCGCCGCGCTGACCCACGCGCAGCATGGGATATTTCAACCGATCGGGATTGTAAACCCGACGGCGCATGGAACGCCCGCGCAAACACGCACGCACCTGATGCAGCCCCTGATAGCGATCATCGCCGGTATTATCGGTTTCCACATACTTGATTTCGCCGTCAACCACATGCATGCGCAGCGGGCAGCGGCTGCCGCAGTTTACCGTGCAGGCGCTCCACACGATTTTTTCATCGCCCGGCTGACCCGCCGCTAGCGGGTGGTTATCGGCATAGACTTGCCGGCTAAAAGGCAGTGCCACGCCACCGGCCGCCAACGCCAGCCCGCAAACCGCACTGTCTTTTACCAGATTGCGCCTGGATACTTTCACTTTAAATAATGAGCTGCTTTCAGATTCACTCATAATATATTGACTCGTCCTGGAATAGTCACCGCTTGATGGGGACTGATACCCTTCAGACTTCATGTTGCAGGTATGCCGGCTTTACTCGGCCCTTCCCTGAGGCCGCCCCGAACGGGCCGCGACAGGTCGCATTCACATCCGCTCCCGAGGTTCGTTCCGTCGCCGCCGTCCTGCAACGCGAAGTATTTATGGTATATCGATAATCGGAAAAACTGACTTTATTTGAATCGCTCAAAAAATGTCGCCATACGCATTATTTTTATTGCACTAAACTAGAGGGGAATATAACGCCGGCGGCCCATGATGAATATTGTTCAACATCAACAAAACCGTTGTATATATATTTATACAACGTACAACTCATAACAAAATAATGTGCTTTTGGAAAATAATGGCATGTATATATTTATATATTTTCAGCGCATCAGCCGTAATGTGCGGCATGGTTAAATTATAATATTATCCATGTTATTCATATCATTAAATCACACTTTCATCCTAAACAGACATCATTTTACGCCCTTACATAGCCTCGATTATTGCGGTACCAGCAGAAGATTTCTCTTTTTATTGCTCGGTCAACAGATAAGATAATGTCAAAAAATATATTTTCCTGAACGGTTATTTTCCTTCGGCAAGCGTTAATACCACCCCATCGATGTTGACCACCTTAACTAATGACCCGTAGAGATAACTGAATCGAACAAATAGTCTGCATATCGAACACGTATATTGACATTGATTAAGAATCATTACGCCCCTAGATTCCTGCATGGGGTCATATATAGCAGGTGATAATAGTCTACCTACCCGATAAGCCGGCTTATATCCAGCCGCTGGCCTGGTTCCTGATCAAATCCGCGAATTCACGCAATACCGCGCCAACCCGGCTTTGCGGTTGGCTAAACACCAAAAAGATCGGTGTGTAGCGCGTCGTTCCGGTGACCAACGGCAATGTAACCAGTTCGCCTTTTTGCAAATAGGGATTAATCAGTTCCAGAGGCAACCAGCCATAACCCACGCCGGAACGCACAGCCTGCAGTGCGGAATCAAAGGTGGAGAACGACCACAGCGGCTGGCTTTCCAACTGCCTGGACGCGCCGTTGTCGCTATGGAGCCGTTCTGAAATAACCACCCGCCGATAATGGGATAATTGGGCAAAGGTCAGGGGGGCGCCCAGAAGCAGCAAGGGATGCAGGGCAGCCGCGACGGCGACAAAGGGGATATCGAGTAGATACTCGCTTTCCCCCTTCCAGGATTCCGGTAGATCGGCACACAGGTAAATATCGCCGTCGCCCTTCGCCAACTCTTTTGCGGTTTCGCCGCGCAGAATTTCCACCAGCTCGATATGGACATGGGGATAGATCAGATGGAACTGTTCAAGCGCATTAAAAATAATCGGCTTAGGCAGCATGGCGTCGATGCGGATATTAATGCGCAACGGCGAGCCCTGCAAGAGCAGCCCGGCGTTTTGTTCCAGCCCTTCGAAGCCATTCAGCAATACTCGTGCCTGCGCCAGTAGCTGCTCGCCTTCGACGGTCAGTTCGGCCCGCCGCCCGACCACCCGCAATAACCTGATCCCCAGCCTTTGCTGCAAAGTGGACAACGCGTAGCTGAGCGTCGACTGGCTGCGATTAAGCTTTTCAGCCGCCCGGGCGTAGCCGCCGCAGTCGATAACCTCTTTTAAGGTCAACCATTGTTCGAGCGTGGTGCGGATCATGGATAGATACTTCTAAATAATCGATTAATTTTATCGATTATTTAAGCTTATTATTCGAAAAATATCAACGTATCCTGTTTATCAGCAGCATTTACTCCATTATAATGAGGTAGGTTATGGCAAATTTTGATAAGCACGATTTAGGTCATTTTTTAGGTAAACACTTGGTTTATACCTATGATAACGGCTGGAATTATGAGATCTATGTAAAGAATGCCACCACCCTGGACTACCGCATCCACAGCGGCATAGTGGCCAATCGTTGGGTCAAAAACCAAACCGCGTTTATCAACCGGGTGGCGGAAGAAACCTATAAAATTTCGTGGACCGAACCCACGGGCACCGACGTTAGCTTAATCGCCAACCTGACCGATCGGTTGTTTCACGGCACCATATTTTTCCCGCGTTGGGTAATCGATAATCCGCAGAAGACCGTCTGTTTTCAGAATGAGCATATTGCGAAAATGGAAGCGTACCGTACGGAGGGCCCGGCATATCCTACCGAAGTGATCGATGAATTTGCCACCATCACCTTTATACGTGATTGCGGTCTCGACAATGATCAGGTGATCAACTGCCCTGCCAGCGAGCTGCCGGCGGATTTCCCGGCGAATTTGCGCTGAGCGCAGGCGTACTGGCCATCGCAGCGCCGCGCTGCGATGGCCAGTACGCGCTATTCCTGCCCTAACCGGGGTTTCGCCTTATCTCCGTGCAACACGCGGGGTAAAGCCATGGCTAGTTGTAAAGCTTGTGTCGTGCGACCAGTTTGGCGATCGGTTTTTTTTGCCGATCAGGGCGATGCCTACATAGGTTATTTCATCCGTGGTCAAACTTGCCACCACGCGACGAAATTCGTCGTAATCCTTGGTTTGCTGGCCTTGCGCGGGAAAATCAACAATATCGATGTCCGGCACCGTGGAAGCTTGCTGACGGAGGGCAGATAATTCCGCCTGGGAAGCCGCCAAAACGGCAATGCCGATAGGTATCAAACCCGGGTGTTCCAGATCGCAAGCGTCAATTAACGGCGGTCCCACCAGTTCGGAATGGCGTTGACCGACGGTCAATGCCATCACTGCGGCGGCATTGGCCGCTCGCCCCGGCGCCAATCCGGCGTCCAGGACGATAATACAACGCTCAGGGATGGTTTGACTCTTGGTGGATAGTGGTGTCATCTTGTCTCCTTATAGCTACTGATTAACCTCACCTGAGCCTACGGGAAAGAAAGTGGTCCGTATTGAACGCTATTGCATTAACGGCTTTTGGCCGACGCCTCGGCATTGCCGCGTCGGCGGCTTTTCATTGTCGCGTTTACCCGCAGGAGTGGCATATGAACACCGCGCAAACTGCCGTTGACGTCTGGCAATCACCCGATCTTCGCGCCGAGCTGCTGCGCGGTAAATTTATTGATTTTTCCTACGATGTCCATACCCATGAAACCGCCTGTTTTGCCCTGCTCACCCGAGGCCATATCCGGATTCGCACCCGGGGCAGTGAATTTATCGCCCGGCAGGGGGATCTATACGCCATCGACGCTGACGAGCCCCATGCCGGTTGGGCGATCGACTCCGCAGGCTGGTGCCTGCGAACCCTGTATGTGGATATCGATTATTTACACCAGTTGGTGGGAGAACGGCAGGTGAAGCACGCCCTGACGATTTCCGGTCCGTTAATCAACGATCCGGACATCGCGGCGGCACTCTATTCATTACATCATTGCTCGCAAACGCAGGGATCGTATTTATTACGCGATCAAGCCTACTTGTCTTTTGCGGATAAGCTTATGTCGCGTTATGTCAGGGATACGGTCAAACCGGCGAATAGTGGTGCCGAGCGCGGCGCCGTTCGCCGTGCGCGGGAATTTTTGGATCAACATTTAGGCGATCACGTTAGCCTGATGGAGATCGCCCATCAAACCGGGATACCGCAGTTCAGATTGTTTCGCGCCTTTGAACGAGCCTACGGCATGACGCCGCATGCTTACCAGCGCCAGGCGCGGGTGCGCTATGCCATGACGCTGATTCGACACCGGCACTCACTCAGCGAAGCCAGTGCATTATCCGGTTTCGCCGACCAAGCCCATTTAACCCGTTGGTTTCGCCGATTTATGGCCATCACCCCCGGCCAATACCAGAAGGCGCTGGCGCCACGATCTGGGGAGCAGCCCTGAACTCAAGGCACCAGTGCCACGGATAATGGCCGATTACTGCGCGTCGGCGGCCCCAACCTCCGTCTTTGGTTCATTATGCAGCCGCTGGCGTCGGCGCAGCGAGGGAAACCAGGCCATCCACAGCCCTACCACCGCCAGCGTGCCGATACCGCCCACCACGGCGGCCGGCACCGCGCCCAGCCATGCCGCCATCAAGCCTGACTCAAACTCGCCCAACTGATTGGACGTATTGATAAAAATAGAATTGACCGCGCTAACGCGTCCGCGCATGGCATCGGGAGTATCGAGCTGAACCAGCGCGCCGCGAATCACCATGCTCACCATATCGAACGCCCCCAAGGCAAACAACGCCAGCAGCGACAGCCACAGCAGGTCAGATAGCGCAAAAACCAGCGTCGCGACGCCAAACCCCGCCACCGCGGCGAACATCATCATGCCCACCCGGCGCTCCATCGTATGCCGGCTGAGCCAAAACCCCATCAGCAGCGCGCCCAGTGCAGGCGCACCGCGCAGCAGCCCCAATCCCCACGGGCCGGTATGTAAAATATCCTTGGCGAAAATGGGCAACAGCGCGGTGGCGCCCCCCAACAGCACGGCGAAGAGATCCAACGAGATCACCCCCAGCACGTCGGGCCGCGCGCGGATAAAGCGCACCCCGGCGAACAAGGTGGCAAAACTGGCCGGCACGCGCCGCGCCGGTTCCTGTTCATAGCGTAGCCGGCTGACCATCACTAGCGACACGACGTAGAGCAGCGCGGTGACGAGATACACGATGCCGGCGCCGGCCACATACAGCAGACCGCCCAGCGCGGGCCCCACCATCATCGCGGCCTGGCCGGCGACCGAGTTGGCGGCCATGGCGCGAGCCAGCATGGCCGGCGGAACCAGTGCCGGCATCATCAACTGCAGCGCCGGCGCTTCTAGGGTTTTGGCGATCGCGATGACAAACACCAAGCCCAAAATCACCACTTCATTCGCCTGGTGCGTGAGGGTAAGCGTCGCCAGGATCACAATAGCCAGCCATTCGGCCATCTGGCCGAACAAGACGATACGCCGGCGATCGAATTGGTCCGCCACATGCCCGGCCGGCAGGGCCAGCAATAGCGCTGGCAGGAACTGCGCCATGCCGATCAGACCTAAATCGAATGCACGGCCGGTGGTGGCGTAAATTTGCCAGCTCACCACAATGGATAGCATCTGGAAACCAAAGCCGGACGCGGTACGGGCCAGCCAGAACGCGACAAATGAGCGGTGGCGCAGCAAAGAATCCGCACCGGGTGAGGCAAAAAAAGCCATTAAAAATCCTGGAGTCAACGCCATATCCGGCAACCATAAGGCCCCGCGTTACGCCGAGCGCGGAGGGATTATCATTTATCCAAAAAATGCCTCCGGATGTCAATGCACTATCAACACTTTGCGGAAAATTGTCGGACAAATCATCAAAGGCCGCCATCAAAGAGGCCACAACGTTAAATCCGGGGTCGATGAATGGACGTAGGGAGGCGTAGGTTGGAAAACGTGATGGCAGGAGCCGTGGCGTCAGCTCACGGCTCCTGATGGCGTAGGCGGTACACGCCCTGGTACTGTTACCTTAATAAACCGTCTTGCAGCTGATGGTCGCCATTTTCCTGCGCAGAAACGCTATCTGCGTTTGCAGCGGCAACTCTTTCGGGCAGACGTCATGGCAGCCAAGCAGTGACATACATCCGAAAACACCATTGTCGTCGCCGATCACTTCGTAATAATCCTCATCGTTGCGCTCATCGCGGGGATCCATGCGGAAACGGGCGACTTTACCCAGTCCCACCGCACCCACAAAATCGTGTCTCATCTGCGCAGTACCGCACGCGGCAATACATGAACCGCATTCAACGCAACGGTCAAGTTCGTAGATCTTCTCGGCCAGCAGCGGATCCATCTTTTCCTCCGCTTTGCTCAGATTGATCTCCAGCTCTTTGGTATGAACCCAGGTTTCCAGCCGTTCGCTCATGCCGTGCATCCATTTGCCGGTATTGACGGACAGGTCGCCAATAAGTTCAAAGAAAGGCAGTGGCGTCAGGGAAATTTCGGTACCAAGTGATTTGGTCAGCGTGCGACAAGCCAGCCGAGGACGGCCATTAATGATGATAGCGCAGCTCCCGCAGATGCCGGCACGGCAGACAAAATCAAATTGCAGCGTCGGATCCTGATACTGGCGAATTTCATTTAGCGCGATGAACAGGGTCATCCCTTCCGCTTCTTCGATTTGGTAGGATTGCATGTGTGGCTTACTGGCCGGGTCCTGTGGGTTATACCGCAAAACCCGGATCGCCAATTTCCGCCATTGCTTTGGCTCATCGCTCTGGCCGGTTGGCCCCGCGGCCGGGACTTGGGCGTCGGATGTGGCTACTTTTGGTTGTTCGCTCATTTTTAGGCTCATCTATCCAGGGGCTCATCAATGCGTTCATTAAGTCCACGCAGTTTTTTGGGCAGCTTCTCATCGTAAGGCATGATAGCGTTCTGAATGGCAACGCGGTCTCGCCCAACCATCTGTTGTTTGATTGCTTCGATTTCCGCCATACGCTTGGGCGTATCGGGATGTTCGATGTAATCTTTTGCCCCGTAGCCTCGCCAACCCGGAGGGAGTTCCATTTTCATGATATCCAGCGCTTCATACCGTAATTCCGGCAACATGGCGTCATCCGCCGTCCAAAAAGACAAGGTACGTTTAAGCCACTGCTGATCATCGCGGTGCGGGAAATCCTTGCGGAAGTGGGCCCCACGGCTTTCGGTACGTTGCAATGCACCGTAGGCAACCGTCAGCGCCAGCTTGATCATCTTCTGTACCCGGTAGGCCATCACGAGTTCAGGGTTAACCCCGGCCACGTGGCTGCTCACGCCAATATTGCGACTGCGCACTAATAATTCCTGCAGTTTGGCGACCCCTGCTTCCAGCGCCTGGCCATCACGGAAAATGCCCACCGAACGCGTCATGGTATCCTGCATTTCCATGTTGAGCGTAAAGGCGTTTTCAGTCCCCTTGCCGTTCAGCAACGTGGCCAGTTTTGCATGTTCCCGTTGACCAAACTCATGGACCAGTCCCATTGGGATATCGACATTATTGGCGGTGTTATCGCAAAAATCGCCAATATACTCACCCACGATCATTCCGGCGACGACGGTTTCCGCCACTGAATTACCACCCAAACGATTGAAACCATGCATATCCCAACACGCGGCTTCCCCAGCGGCGAACAGCCCCTTCAACGCGGGTGATTCCCCGGTCGGCTTAGTGCGAACCCCACCCATGGTATAGTGCTGCGCCGGACGAACCGGAATCCATTTTTCCGCCGGATCAATACCCAGGAAGCTCTCGCAGATTTCCTTCACTTCGCGCAGGTTGTGCTCGATGTGATGACGCCCAAGCTGGGTGATATCCAGCCAGAGATGATCGCCAAAACGCGACTTAACGCCCTTGCCTTTAAGAATATGTTCTTCCATGCGCCGTGAAACCACATCACGGGACGCCAGCTCTTTTTTCTCCGGTTCATAATCCGGCATAAAGCGATGCCCGTCCACATCGCGCAGCAGCCCTCCGTCGCCACGACACCCTTCCGTCACCAAAATACCCGCCGGAACAATCGCGGTCGGATGGAACTGCACGGCTTCCATATTACCCAGCGGCGTGACGCCGGTTTCCAGCGCCAGCGCATGGCCCATGCCTTCGCAAATAATGGCGTTGGTGGATACCCGATACAGTTTGCCGGCGCCGCCGGTGGCGATGGCGGTGGCTTTAGCGACATAAGCCACCAGTTCACCCGTGATAAGGTCGCGCACTATTGCGCCATAGCAGCGTGCACCATCATGAATCAGCGCCAGCGCTTCTTTGCGTTCGTGAATGGAAATCTTTTCGGCAATGGCGCGATCGCTGGCGGTGAACAGCATCGCATGCCCGGTACCATCGGAAACGTAGCAGGTACGCCATTTTTTGGTACCGCCAAAGTCGCGCTGCGCGATCAAACCCTCGGCTTCCTCGCGTTCGGTAATGGTCACTTTTTGACTATTGATGATGACCTCGCGGTCGCCCTTGGTAATGCGGCTCCACGGACAACCCCAGGCGGCCAGCTCGCGTACGGCTTTCGGCGAGGTATTGACAAACATGCGCACGACATCTTGATCCGCCCCCCAATCGCTGCCACGCACCGTATCTTCGAAATGGATGTCTTCGGTATCGCCCTGTCCTTTGATAACATTCGCCAGCGAGGCCTGCATACCGCCCTGGGCGGCAGCGGAATGGGAACGTTTCGGCGGAACCAGTGAAAGAATAGTGACGTCGTGCCCGCGGCGTTTAGCACCGATACCCACCCGTAAACCGGCCAGACCGCCACCGATAACCAGTACGTCCGTTACGATAGTTTTCATTTGCTACCCTCATTTACTGATTGAACAGCCCAGGACGGGGTGTAGCTTTCATTAGGATTCCCTCTGTGGTCATAGCCAATTTTCATATAGGCGGCCAAGGTCAGTAAGCCGATGATCAGGAAAAAGGCGGTCAACCCCCATTTCATCTTTCTTAGCGTCGCGCGCGGCGCATTGGGAATACACCACTTGATCGCCAGACGATATATGCCAATACCGCCATGTAATTCAATTGCTAATAACATGATCAGATAATACGGCCACAACATGTCGGTCCACATACGGCCACCGGAACCGTAAGGACCGATATTCTGCGGCCAGAAAAACATTTGGTAAAGATGCGCCGAGGCCAGGAAAAATAAGGCAAAACCGGTATATACCTGCCAAATCCACAGCGTAGTATCACCGTGTTGCATACCTTTCATATGCACGCGATAGGCACGGTATTGTTTATAGCTGGAAGGGAATTTTCTTACCGCCAACATGGCGTGCACCACAAACAGCACGGCGACGATGCCAACGACGATAGAAACGATCCAGGGGTAGCTCTTGCCGCCGGTAAAAAAATAGCCTTCAAAAAATTTGGTGACGGCCCACATTACATCGCGTCCCAACAGGATCGTTGCGACAAAAAACATATGCCCGCACATAAACAGGAATAACAGCAAACCGGAGAGGCTTTGCAATAAATCCAGGCGGGCGGGCAGACGCGATTTTTTGACTTTATCGGCCAATCCCGCTCGGTTTATCAATACATCTTCTTCTTTTGACATGGAGTCACTCCATTGTGGAAACAAGCAAAAGCGAAAAGTCTTTTATTTAGGCTAGCAGGTTATAAGGGTTGGGTTAACGCAGTCTTGATTTCAGTCAAGTCAAAGATGATAGAATGAAAAACGTTTATTTTTTTCACAAAAACAGCATAAAAAAATAAATAGGAAATTAATCAATCTATTATTGTAGCTAAATAAATTAGCCAAACATTTGACGCAGGTATCATTTATTAATGCCATGATCTGCATCCGTGGTCGATGTGGCATATTCAAGGGGTAATCAATTCATTACTTGGCATGGCATCCGGCGTTGCGCTATTTTAAATCTTAGCGGTTCCCCGCCCCAGTCCATAAGCATAACGACGGGCCAGGGCGGGAGACAGCCGAGACTGCTGTGTTGATCAATATGCCGTAATCATGTCGTCGGCAGCATAGAGTTGGTAGCATGTCATTGGCAAAATCAATCCATCGCAGAGGCCCCTCATCATGACAAACAAAAAAATATTAATGCTGGTCGGTGATTATGTTGAAGATTACGAAGCCATGGTGCCATTCCAGGCACTGAGGATGATTGGCCATCAGGTCGATGCCGTATGCCCCGATAAGCACACCGGCGATTATGTATTGACGGCCATTCATGATTTTGACGGCGCCCAGACCTACAGTGAAAAACCCGGGCATCGCTTTATTCTGAACGCCAATTTTGCCGAGGCGCGGGCGCAGGATTATGACGCCCTGGTGATACCGGGGGGAAGAGCGCCGGAGTATCTGCGCCTGAACCCGCAGGTCATTTCGCTGGTGCAGGATTTCGCCAGCGCCCGCAAACCCATTGCGGCCGTTTGTCATGGACCGCAGATCCTGGCCGCGGCCGGTGTGCTAAAGGGCCGAACCTGTAGCGCCTACCCGGCCTGCGCGCCGGAAATTCGCCTTGCCGGCGGCCAGTTCGCGGAGATTGCCGTTGATGAAGCCTATGTCGATGATAACCTGGTCACGGCGCCGGCGTGGCCCGCCCATCCCCAATGGTTGGCGAAGTTCGTCGCGGTGCTCGACAAGTGAGGCTGTCGCGCGTCCGTTGAGCCTGACGGCATGCCGTCGTTGCAATTAAGCACGGGTAGCGGTTAGTCTATCGGCCATCATCCCCAGGCGTAGGCAAAACGTTGATCTCCGAGCAGACGAAAGACAAACCCGGCTTGCGGATAAGATCGCTGCTAATCGCGGTGCCGATTGGCGTGGTGGCCGCCATGGTAACGTTGGGGTTCAGGCTGGCCATCGAGGGCTTGACCAGGGTCATTTTCGGCACCGGCGTGGAGATCACCCAGGCCATGCCGCGCTATCCCCTGTATCTATGGCCGGTGGTGGTCGGCGCCGGCGGCGCGATCGCCGGGCTATTTCTAGGCGCGGCGCGCCATATCGAGAAGAAAGAGAAGGTTAACACCGACTACCTGCAGGTTTTAGGCGCCCAAATCAACCGACTGCCGGTACGCACCTCGCTCCTGCGGGGGCTCTCGTCGCTGGCCAGCATCGCCACCGGCGCCTCCATCGGCCGCGAAGGCCCGATGGTGCAGCTGGCGGCGCTGGCCGGTAGTCTGGTCGGCAAACATCTGCTTAAGCTGCCCGTCTATCGGCGCGGGGATATTATTGCCATGGCGGCCGCGGGCGGCCTGGCATCGGTCTATCATGCGCCGCTGGCCTCGGCCATTTTTGTCGCGGAAATCGCCTTTGGCGTGACGGCGCTGCAGCGTGTCATCCCGCTGATTATCGCCTCCGGCTCCGCCATGATCGCGCTTTGGCTGCTCGGCTACCGTTCGCCGCTTTATCCGCTATCCTCGACGTCGTTTACCTTTTCGCTGCCGGCGCTGGGGTTGACCGTCGCCATCGGTCTTGCCGCCGCGCTGGCCGCGCTGGCGCTGCTCTATCTGATTGAGCGCGGCAATAAACTGTTTGCCGGTTTGGCCAACCTGCCGTTGCGGCTGGGTATCGGCGGCGTGCTGGTCGG
>JAATGH010000180.1 GCA_015654745.1 Enterobacterales bacterium | reverse complement strand
GTGGGGGATGGGGGACTGGCCTGGGATCAGCACGGCGCCCTGCAATATATGAA
The DNA here is from genome assembly GCA_015654745.1 of Enterobacterales bacterium. Classification (GTDB taxonomy): domain Bacteria; phylum Pseudomonadota; class Gammaproteobacteria; order Enterobacterales; family Enterobacteriaceae; genus Acerihabitans. The sequence continues at coordinate 5,782 of JAATGH010000180.1, read as the reverse complement.
CGCCCGCGCGGCGGCCATGCTGGGGCTGGATGAAACCACCAGCGTTGGCAAACCGCTGCTTGAGCTGTTGACCTTGCCGGCCTTGGTTATCCAGGCGATGCAAAACCGCAGCGCGTTAAGCCATGTCCAGGTCACCTTTGAAAGCCGGCAACGCTTTATCCCGGCCCTGCTGACGCTTAAGCCGATTCCGGACGGCGATCGGTGCGGTTTTATCGCCTTACTTCACCCGCAGGAGCTGCTGCAACAGCTGGTGCATAACCAGCTTGGCCGCATCAGCCATACCTTTGCCGATATGCCGGTCGGTTCTCTGGAGATGCGGCGTCTGGTGCGTTATGGCAAACAGGCGGCCAAAGGCCACCATCCGATTTTGCTGCGCGGGGAAGAGGGCGTCGGCAAGCAGCGTCTTGGCCAGGCGATTCATAATGCCAGCGTGCGCGCCGCGGGGCCCTATATCGCCCTCAATTGCCAGGCGTTGCCGCAAAATCTGATGGCCAGGGAATTTCTGGGCAGCGACGCCAGCGAGGGAGAAGCCGGGCTACCGAGTAAATTTGAGTTAGCCAACGGCGGCACCTTATATCTTGAGCAGGTGGAATACCTGTCGCCGGAAATGCAGTCGGCGCTGCTGCAAACGCTAAAAACCGGCATGCTGATGCGGATTAATTCCAATCGGGTGATCCCGGTGAACGTACGCATTATCGCCGCCACCGGGGCCGATTTACCGTTACTGGTAAAGCAAAATCGGTTTAGCCGCCAACTGTTTTATGCACTGCAATCCTTTGAACTGCACATTCCACCGCTGCGTCAGCGCCAGCAGGATATACCGCTATTGGTGCAGGAAACGCTGGCGGCGTTAGGCCGGCATTTTCACTGTCGCTATCGCATCGGGGAGGACGCGGTTCATCAGCTGACGCTTTATCCTTGGCCGGGTAACGATCAGGAATTGAAGAGCGCGGTGGAACGCGCGGCCATGACCTGTCGCAATAATCACATTATGCTTGGCGATCTACCGGAGCATCTATTACGGGAACGGTCACTGCTGGATCCGGAGACGCCCGCCGCGCCGCCGCCGCTCTCGCTGGTGGATCTGGAGCAGCAGGCCATCGTCCACGCGGCGTTGGCCTGCCAAGGCCAACTCAACGCGATGGCGCCGCTGCTGGGCATCAGTCGCACCACGCTTTGGCGCAAAATAAAACGCTATAGCCTGGAGCTTGGGACGTTTAAACCTGCGCCGCGCTAGCCGGCGCCACCTGCAACGTACCGGCCGCGATATCCATTACCCCCTCCTGACCGGTCTTCGCCACGTCCATACAGCCATACAAACCGACCACCATCGGAATACCCAGCGCCCGCGCCAGGATCGCGGTATGCGACAACAGATCCCCCCGGCTCAGACAAATGCCTTTGACTCTTTGGCGATCCAGTCCGACCATTTCCGAGGGCAGCAGCTCTTGCGCGATCGCTATCACTCCCCCGTCGATGATCAGCGGCACGACCGGCGCGGCGGCCAAATGGCCAAGCAACCGATTAAGAATATCGTGGATATCGAGCTCCCGCGCACGCAGATAAGGATCCTCCATCATTTGGTATTCCGCCGCCACCGCCAGTAGCTCCTGTTCCGCCGCCGCCTCGGCGCCAATCCGATCCCGGACCATTCGCCGCCGCATCGCCAGGATGATGTCCTCATCTTGAATTAATAAGGCATGGGCACTAAAAATGGCGCCCTGCTCGCGTCCCATCGCCGCATCCGCCTGCCCCGCCAACTGCTCAAGGTCGTGGACAGTTGCGGTTATGGCCTCGTCCAAACGACGCTGCTGCTCGCGGGCTTCGCCAGGTTCGATGGCATTCCACCTGGCGTGATGACGCACCGGCCGCACTAACAGCACCGGCGCCTTGACGCGGCCCGGCAGCACCGGCGTACCGGTAAGGGTTTTGGCGTGGCGGCGATCGTCGGCGGGGTTAGGCAGACCTTCGCCAAAGCCTTGCCGCGCCAGTGCTTCGAATGCCGCCAGCGCCGGTGCCGCCTGCGGACCGGTTGCCAATAGGCGGATACTGTCTCCTTGACGGATCTGCAGCATCGCCAGTTGGTTAAGACTGCGTGGATCCACGCGGCGGCCGGCTTTCTCCAACGCTAGCCGCGCGTCGAAAGGCGCCAATGTTCCGGCCAGCCTGGCGGCCGGCCGCACATGCAGTCCGTTCGGGTTAAGGACGGTCCAGTCAATGCTCAGGCAATCCGCGGGCATCGCCTCCGGCGTCGGGATCTGCGCCGCCGGGTCTGTCGGCTCGCCCAACTGGCTGGATTTCGCCGCCAGCGCGCCCAGAGCTTCGGCTTTTACCTTGGACAAATCCCCGCCGGCGGAGGCCGCCACCACCGCGGCCAGCGCGCCCTCCACTAACGGCGCGGCACAGAGCGTTACCCCCGCCGCCATGGCGGGATCCAGCAGATCCAGCGCCGTTTCCGCGCTCAGCACCGCGCTGCCAAGATCCATCAGGACCAAAACGCCGGCGGGGTCGTAAACGGATTCAATGGCCTGCATGACCCGTACCGCATCGGTGCCAATGGGATGCTCGGGATCATCGACCCCGGCGGCGATGGCCAGACGGCAATCGCCGTGGATCATCTGTTGCGCCAATTGCTCAACGCCTTGCGCCAGCAGCAGGCTATGGGAAACCACCACGATATTAACCATTTTTCCCCCGCTAGTGTGTTGTGCGATTACTCGCGGCTCGCCACCTGGTAGAGCGCCTCGATCATCAACATGACCGACGTGGCGCCGGGATCCTGATGGCCGATGCTGCGTTCCCCCAGATAGCTGGCGCGGCCTTTACGGGCCTGCATGGTTATGGTGGCCTCCAGCGCCCGCTGCGCGCGATCGACGCCGTGTCTTAACGCTTCAAGCATCTCCAGCTCCCCTTGGCGCGCCAGCTCCAGCTCATCGACCACCGGCAGCCAGACATCGCACATGGTTTTATCGCCGGGTTCGGCTTTGCCGCGCATTACCACACCTTCGGCGCCTTCTTTAAGCATCTGGCACAACGCCGGCAAATCGAGGCTTTGTTTGGCGTTGGTGCTTTGCGCCGCGCGGATAAAAAAGGTACCAAACAGCGGACCGCTCGCCCCGCCCACGCTCGACAACAGCGTCATACCGGTATTTTTTAGAATAAAACCGATATCCTTGTCGGCCACCGACGGCAATTTTTCCAACACTTTGTTAAAACCCCGGTTCATGTTCAGTCCATGATCGCCATCACCAATATCCGAATCCAATTGGGTCAGAAAATCCCGTTGCTCGGTAAAGACCTCGGCGCAACGTTGTAACCAGCTGACGATATGCTGTTTGGTAATAACCATCTGTTCCTCCAGGAATTAACAACCCCAACGCAGGGCGGGCGTATTCACCGGTGCGTCCCACAATTCCAAAATACCGTCGTCGACCTTGAGCAGGGTAATGGAAATACCCTGCATATCCAGCGAGGTGCAATAAGATCCGATGAGACGGCGTTCAACGTGCAAGCCAAAATCATTACAGCACTGCGCCAGTCGGTGCCAGACGCCATACAGTTCCGATAAGGGCGTCGACCCCAGGTTATTCACCAGCGCAACCACCCGATCCCCTTTAGCCAAGGCTTTTTTGCTCTGGCGAGTCTCCCGCCAGTCCTCCGCCTGGCGATCCCAATGCCGCAACGTGCGTTGGTAATTACCATGATCGATCAGCGTGGCGAACATACTGTCTACCGTCTCGTCAAGGGAACTGAACGGCCGCCGCTCGATACCCGGCTCACCGTGAATGCCGACGCCAAATTCCATTTCATTTTCCGCGAGCGTGAACGACGGTTTACCCGCGGCCGGGACGGTGCAGGCGCCTAAGGCGATGCCGATGGAGTGACCTTGGTTGTTAATATGTTCGCCCAGCGCCTGGCATGCATCAAGGGAATCACCACGCGCCGCCGCCGCGCCCAGCAGTTTTTCCAGTAGTACGGTATTGGCGACGCCGCGCCGTCCGGTGGTATACAGGCTGTCCTTTACCGCCACGTCATCATCAATCACCAGCGTGGCGACCGCGGTGCCGCCGGCATGCAGCAACTCCGCCGACGTCTCGAAATTAAGAATATCGCCAGTATAGTTTTTGATTAACATCAGTACGCCCTGGCCACCGTCGATGGCCTGACCGCACTCGAACATTTGGTCGGGCGTCGGCGAGGTAAATATTTCTCCGGGGCAGGCTCCGGCCAACATACCTTCGCCAATATAACCACAGTGCATTGGCTCATGGCCGCTGCCGCCGCCGGACATCACCGCCACCTTGCCGATGACCGGCGCGCCGCGACGGGTAACGAAGGTAGGGTCCTGATGCAATTTAAGCATAGAATGGGCTTCGACCAGGCCAAGAAGCTGTTCATGCAAAACCGTTTCAACGCTATTAATTAATTTTTTCATACGCCGCTCCGCACAAGGATAGGGACTCGATGACATAGCCGCTTTAGACTCCGTCGACAGGTTGCCAGCAGTCTAAAGGAATAGGCGTTTATGACTATAAGCCGGCTTTTACCCAGAGGCGATGACGGAGCAAAAGGTTTCAATTTGCAACGTTGGTTCCCCCTGGACGTTTGCATATGAAACGTTGCGCCAACGGATAAGGGCGAAAAGTGAACCGTCGCACAGAACGCAATGGGTAAATAATCCGCCCGCAATCGTTCTTTACCACGCTTTCCGGTATCCTTAGCTCCATCCAACATCCTTTTATCTAATCGGCCACCCATAGGGCGTGTATGACACCGTTGACTTATCTGCAAGGCTACCCGGAACATTTGCTGGCGCAGGTGCGTACGCTTATCGATCGGCAAGAATTGGGCAAGGTGCTGGCCGAACGCTACCCCAAAGGCCATGAGGTCACCAGCGACAAAGCGCTGTATGCCTATACCCTGGATTTAAAGCAGCATTATCTGCGTAACGCCGCGCCGATTAACAAGGTCGCCTGGGATAGCAAAATCCATGTGCTGAAAAATGCATTGGGACTGCATACCGCGGTGTCTCGCGTGCAGGGTGGAAAACTTAAAGCCAAAGCGGAAATTCGTATCGCCACGGTATTTAAAACCGCCCCGGCGGATTTTCTGCGCATGATCGTGGTACATGAGTTAGCACATATAAAAGAAAAACAGCATGATAAAGCGTTTTACCAACTGTGCTGCCATATGGAACCACGCTATCACCAGTTGGAATTCGATACCCGCCTATGGTTGACCCAACTCTCCCTGGTGCCGCCGCAGGCGTAGCCTGCCCAGCATATTAACCAGGAACGGCAGCCACGCCGCCACTATCTTTCACCGAGGTTTACTCGCTTGTATGTCATCATTTACCGCGCCGCGTTATTTGCCCATTGATTCATCCGGAACCGGGAACGTCAAGCCCGCGCGCCGTGTCCGGCGGCTGGCGGTCATCACCCTGCTGCTTTCGCTGGCCGGCTGCACCAGCCGGCCACCGCATGCCCCCACGCCCGGCACCGGTGACGCGCCAGCAAAAATCATTCGGCTGATGCCGGCCGCAATCCCCGACCGCGCGGGATGGGCCACCGATATCATTACGGCGTTCAAAGCACAGAACATTGACCCCTCCACGGAAAATATCTGCTCCGTACTGGCGATAGCCGGTCAGGAGTCGGGTTTTCAGGCCGATGCGCCGGTACCCGGTCTGGGCAACATCGCTTGGCAAGAGATCGAACGTCGCGCTGGTCAGATTCACGTACCGTCCATCGTGGTCCATGCGGCATTGCATATTCCGTCCCCC
>JAATGH010000453.1 GCA_015654745.1 Enterobacterales bacterium | reverse complement strand
TATCTCTCGCAAAGCTAGCATAACGCATATGTCGTGCGGGATTAGAACCTGCGCAGGTTCGAGTCGAGCCTAGCGAGACAGCGTTGCCGGAACGGCGACGACCCGAAGGGCGAGGCCAACGGCCGAGTCATCTGCACGACCCACCACTTTCAAAGAAACTTTCCGTAAGTCTATCTCTCGCAAAGCTAGCATAACGCATATGTCGTGCGGGATTAGAACCTGCGCAGGTTCGAGTCGAGCCTAGCGAGACAGCGTTGCCGGAACGGCGACATTCAACGTGTTACTCAGTTTTCTTTCGAGAACGAAAAGCGGCAACTTTCATGCGGTTACCGCAGGTTGCCATGCTGCACCAGCGGCGGCGATGCGATTTCGTCAAATCATGAAACAACAAGATGCAGTCCGGGCCTTCACACTGCCGCACAAATCCAAATTTATCACTAGCAAGCAGACTTGCCAGTGACTCTGCAACCGGCTCAAGCAGGCACGAAGGGTCGTTATAACGTAAGCGTTTGACGATGTTGAACATTCCACTTTTATGGTTCCATTCGATTTCTCTTACCGGGCGGCCCGACTCCAGTAGGCGATTAACCACGGCGAGATCCGGGATAACGCCACTTATGGCGTTCTCTATCACGACTCTTGCGCCGCTACGAAACTCGCGCGCCAGGTCCAACAACCCATCCGGCGCCTGATTAACCTCCTGAAATTCCCGGGGAAGCTGTCCAGCCAACCGCAACCACTCCACCACGCTGTTGTCATCGGTGAAGCAGTCGTGCTGGTTGCCGCCAACCCCATACGCCGTGTTAATAAAATCAAGGGCCAGATTATCTGCAATGAAAAGTGTGTCTGTCGGGATGTTAAGCGTCGAATTCATCGTTTTTATGTAACCCAATAAAGTTTGTTGACAGGTTACACGAAAGATCTGTAACCTTCAAATAGACATTTAACAGGTTACAAGGATCAATTATTATGGCTTCAACCCAATCAATTGCTGACGCGAGCCTTACAGGTACGCCGATCGCAGGCGGCGAACGGACTGCCGACACCTCTGCACTGTATCAATCTGCCCAAATTCGCTATCGCCATGAGCTCGTTGGTAATGTAAAGATTTTCTACCGTGAGGCAGGAAATCCTACGGCACCGGCAGTGCTGCTGTTGCATGGATTTGCGGCATCCTCGTTCATGTTCCGCAATATCATGCCGGTACTCGCTGAACGCTATCACGTCATCGCGCCCGACCTGCCGACCTTTGGGTTCACAGAATCGCCAGCACGTGGCATGTATTCCTATACTTTTAGCCAGCTTGCAACGACCATCGGCCAATTCACAGAACAGCTCAAGCTCAATAAATACGCCCTGATGGTTCATGATTACGGTGCTCCGGTGGGGTGGCGCATGGCAGTGGCGAATCCTGCGCGCATAACCGCCATTATTTCCCAGAACGGAAACGCTTATGAGGAAGGACTGGGCGAAAGCTGGGCTCCTATTCAGACGTATTGGCGCGAACCTACTCAAGAAAACCGCGCAGCATTGCGCGAATTTCCGACGCCTGAGTCCATCAAATGGCAGTACCTTGAGGGCGTTTCTGATAAGAGCTCGGTCGCACCTGACGGTTACACCCTGGAAGGGCTTCAAATATCCCGTGCTGGAAATGCCGAGATACAGCTTGACCTAGTATTGGACTATGCCTCCAACGTGGCGATGTATCCGGTATTCCAGGACTATTTCCGCAGACATCAGCCGCCGCTGCTGGCCGTTTGGGGAAAAAATGATCCTTTTTTCCTGCCGGAGGGCGCCGAGGCATGGAAACGCGACATTCCGCATGCGGATATCCATTTGTACGATACCGGCCATTTTGCGCTTGAGACCCATGCCAAGGAAATCATCCCCGTTATTCGCGATTTCCTGGATAAAAACGTCAAATAACAGAGCCAGGGTTTTCATCTAGCCACCCTCCTTCTGTAAGCGTGCGGCTTTTGGTTAATGCCTCGTCAGCGCCCGTATCCTACGGGCTTTACCCTCATCCGCTGGTGTTTTAGACGGCATTTTCACCACCCTATGCTAAAGTTTGGAGGGCAATTTTCATTAAATTAAATAGTACACTATTTAATAATGTGATATTTATTTATGCACTGCCATATGGCTATCCCATTCGCTGTCGCGTGACATCGCGATATTTTCTCTGACCAAAGGAGTCATACCATGAAAATGTTAACCACCGTTTTAACCGCATCGTTGTTAAGCATGAGCATCAGCGGTGCATTTGCCGCCGGCCAGCCCACGGCCGCCGATCGCCAGGTACAACTTTTTCTTACCAAGTTAAATAGCTCCGGCGGCAAACCGATGGAACAATTGTCGCCGAAAGAAGCCCGCCAAGTGCTCACCGATGCCCAAGCCAATGCCCAATTACCCCCCGCCGAGGTTGCCCAAAAAACCATTACCGCCGATGGACAAGAAATCTCACTGACAATTGTAAAACCGCAAGGGGCCATCGGCACATTGCCGGTATTTATGTTTTTCCACGGCGGCGGCTGGATCCTTGGGGATTTTCCCACCCATGAGCGCCTAGTGCGCGATCTGGTGGTCGCGTCAGGCGCGGCGGCGGTATTTGTGAATTACAGCCCCTCTCCCGAGGCCCATTACCCCGTCGCCATAAATCAGGCTTACGCCGCAACCCGCTGGGTTGCCGAGCATGGCAACGAGATCGGCGTTGATGGATCACGTCTGGCGGTGGCGGGCAATAGCGTCGGGGGCAATATGGCGGCGGTAGTATCGTTGATGGCCAAAGAAAAAGGCACGCCTAACATCCGTTTTGAAGCGCTGCTATGGCCGGTGACCAATGCCAATTTTGATACCGTCTCCTATAAGGCTTACGCCAAGGATCATTTTTTGACCCGGAATATGATGAGGTGGTTTTGGGATGCCTACACCCGGGATGCAAAACAGCGTAAAGATATCCATGCGTCTCCGCTGCTGGCAACGCAGGAGCAGCTAAAGGGGCTGCCGCCAACGCTTATTCAGACGGCGGAGCTGGATGTTCTGCGCGACGAGGGCGAGGCTTATGGACGTAAACTGGACGCTGCGGGCGTGGATGTGACCGTGACCCGCTACAACGGCATGATTCATGACTTTGGCTTATTAAACCCGCTAAGCCAGGTGCCGGCGGTTCGCTCGCAGGTCCTGCAGGCCGGGACTGAACTTAAACAGCATTTACAATAATATCAATCGTTTACCGTAAATGTCTCGCGGTAGCATCGGTCTTGTCACGACCGATTTGGCCATCGCCATTCATTATTAGTCGAGCGCTGTACCAGCCTTCGATTAACGCAATGAAAGGCGATGGCTAATTCTCTCTGCGCTTTATTGAAATTTGGTTCGCATAAAGGAGATGTAGTCTTCCTCGGACAATTCTCGTCGTGCCCGGATAAATCCCCGGCTATCATCACCGATCAAATAACGCAATTGCGGCGTGCCGTCGGTTGCCGCCTGGTAAATCACCTGGGCGACGTCTAACGCGCTAATGGTACGAGCTTTTCCCATTGCGGCAAACGCCTGCCGCGTTTTTTCAATAAACGGAACGTAATCGATTAACTCCCTATTTTCGGCCATAGTATCGGACTGGCGCTCCACGAAGCGGGTATCCGTAACGCCGCCATGTGGGATCACTAATTTTACCCCAACGCCAACCGCGGCCAATTCATAAGATAACGCCTCGGAAAACCCCTCCAGGGCAAATTTACTGGCGCAATACATGGATATCATCGGCAAGGTGAACAGCCCGGCGCCAGAACTGACATTAACGATAACGCCGTGGCGCTGTCGGCGAAATAGGGGCAGTAGAGCGCGGGTTACCGCCATTACGCCAAATACGTTTACCGCGAACTGTTGCTGTATCTGCTCAGTCTCAAGCGCTTCGAACAATCCCATCTGACCATAACCCGCATTATTTACTAGCGCATCGATAGTACCAAAACGTTGTACACCCTCAGCGATGGCCTCCTCGATACTGGCCAAATCGGCGACATCCAGGCGGGAGACCAACACATTAGCTCTTCGAGCGAGAACCGACTCCTGCTCTGGCTTGCGCTGGGCGGCAACCACATTCCAACCGCGATCGGCAAAATATCCGGCAGTGCTCAAACCAATGCCCGAAGACGTGCCGGTAATCAGTACGGTATTTGTCATGACAAACGTCCCATGCATTTCGGCGAAATTGCCTGCGGGCAGCTTATAACTGTTGAAGCCATGCAACAATGGACGTAACTTGGCATGATTTGATGCAAAAAATAGCACAATGAAACCGACCAGTCTGTTTGAATTACAAGCAATCGCCGCCGTAGCGTCCGCAGGCAGCTTTCGTAAAGCCGCCGCCGCGTTGCGCCTATCGCCCTCAGCCCTTAGCCATCGGGTGGCCACTCTGGAGCGCCGTTTGGGGGTCCGGCTGTTTAACCGCACGACTCGCGGCGTGTCGCTGTCCGAGGCCGGCGTGTTGTTACTTAACAGAATTCGACCGGCGTTGAATGAAATTGATGAAGCCATGGAGGGAATCAATTTATTTCGCCTGACCCCTTCCGGTCACCTGCGCATCAATACTTCCGAGGCGGCGGCGCGCATGATCCTGCAGCCAATGGTGCTGGCTTTTTTACAGCGTTACCCCGATATGTCGGTGGAGATTGTTACCGAAGGGCGGCTAGTGGATATTGTTGAGGAAGGATTTGATGCCGGCATTCGCCTGGCGGAAAGCGTGCCGCAGGATATGATAGCCGTGCCCTGCTCACCACCGCTGCGTTTTTTGGTGGTCGGCTCTCCCGCTTATTTTAACCGTTACGGCAGGCCGCACGAACCCCGTGATTTATTGACCCACCGTTGTATCCGCAGTCTGCTGCCCAGCGGCGCTCCGCTGCACTGGGAGTTTCAGCGCCATGGCGAAAAAAGGACAATCAGCGTTTCAGGTCAGTTGACGTTGGATAACCAGCCGTTGATGATTGAGGCGGCCCTGGATGGCGCGGGCCTGGCCTGGGTTAGCGAAGCGGCGTTAAGGCCGCATCTGGAAAGCGGCGCGCTATTGCCTACGCTGGAGGACTGGTCACCGCGGTTTGCCGGACTGAGACTCTATTATCCAGGGCATCGACTCGTGCCTACGGGGTTGCGGCGGTTTATAGAATTGATTCAGGAAAAAATGGCGGCGCCGTAGCGCCCCCATTTTATGTATGAAACCAGCAACGCCCGCCGGCGGCCCATCGCCGGCTACGCATCCGGTTTAGTGGCCGCCGCCGCCGCCCTGGGCGCTAAACGGCGGTTTCGCCAGGAAGATGACCAGGATCAACGATAAAAACATCCAGCCCAGCAGGGTGAAATAATCAATGGTCGACAACATATAGGCCTGTCCCTCGACGATCTTGTCGAGCTGCGCCATCGTGCTTTGGGTCATCCCTCCGAATCTGGCGATATAATCCTGCGCGTTGGCGCTATAAGGGGTAATGTTTTCCGTCAACTGGGCATGGTGGAATATCTCCCTGCGTTGCCAAATCCAGGTCGTGAGCGATGAGGCAAAGCTCCCGCCCAGCACCCGCAGGAACGTCGCCAATCCCGAACCATCGGCTATCTCCCTCGGCGACAGGCTCGAAAGCAGGATACTGGTGGTGGGCATAAAGAACAGCGCCACCCCAATCCCCATGAAGGCCTGGATCATGGCAATATGATAATAATCCACCTGGGTAGTGAAATCGGCGCGCATAAAACACGACACGCCGATCACCAGGAAAGAGCCGCCCGCCAGTAGCCGCAGGTCGAATTTATGGGCATAACGACCGACCAGCGGCGACATAAACACCGGTAAAATTCCGATGGGCGCCGCCGCCAGTCCCGCCCAAACCGGCGTGTAGCCCAGTTGGGTTTGCAGCCACTGCGGCAATAACAGGTTGATACCGAAAAAGCCCGAATAACCCAGCACCAGCGCCAGCGTGCTGAAGGAGAAATTTCGGTACCTGAACAGCCTGAGGTTGACGATGGGGTGCTTGTCGGTAAATTCCCATATCACCAGAGCGATCAGCGCAATGGTGGCGATGAGCGCGCCGATAACGATAAAATTGGAGCTAAACCAGTCCAGATCGTTACCTTTATCCAAGACCACCTGCAGCAGGCCGACGCCAACCACCAACAGACCCAAACCAATATAATCGATAGGCTGGTGCTCTGCTTCCTCGGGTCGGTCTTTCAACTGGGCGAATACCAGCATGGCGGCAAAAATCCCGATCGGCACATTGATAAAAAAGATCCATGGCCATGTGTAATTATCGGTGATCCAGCCGCCGGCCAAAGGGCCGACGATAGGCGCGACCACCGTTACCATGGCCAACAGCGACAGCGCCATACCCCGCTTGGCCGCGGGATAGATGGATAATAACAGCGTCTGGGCCATGGGATACAGCGGCCCGGCGAAGAAGCCTTGCAATGCCCGGAAAATCACCAGTTGGGTCATGCTTTGCGAGATGCCGCAAAGGAACGACGTAAGAATAAACAGCAATACCGACGCTAAAAACAGCTTAGTCTGGCCAAAGCGCCGCGACATCCAGCCGGTCAGCGGCAACGCGATGGCGTTGGATACGGCAAACGATGTAATAACCCAAGTCCCCTGTTCTGAGCTGACGCCCAGGTTGCCGGAGATAGTGGGTAACGCCACATTGGCAATCGTGGTATCCAACACCTGCATAAACGTCGCCAGCGACAGGCCGATAGTGGCCAATACCAGGCTGGGTGGACGAAACGATTGTTAACTCATGGCGACTCCGCATCAATCTTTGCCATGACCGGCGGAACCGGCCTGTTCGCCATTTTCATGGATAATACGCGCCACCAGCTTATCGGCCTCGACCAGTTGATGGTCGTACACATCGGTGGCATAACGCGGTTGCTCCTGTGGATGCGGCGCCAGTACCGGCCCATCCTGGTTATGCAAATTCACCGTAACATTGGTGGATAAACCGATACGTAGCGGGAACTTATCGAGATTATCCGGCTCCAGACGAATACGCACCGGCAGACGCTGGACAATCTTGATCCAGTTGCCGCTGGCATTTTGCGCGGGCAATAATGAGAAGGCGCTACCGGTCCCGACCCCCAGACTTTCAACTTTACCGCGATAGGAGATATCTCCGCCGTACAGATCGGCGTCGATTTCCACCGGTTGCCCAATGCGCATTTTAACCAGTTGCGTCTCTTTGAAGTTGGCGTCAATCCAGATTTGATCCAGCGGTACCACCGCCATTAGCGCACTGCCAGGCTGAACACGGCTGCCCACCTGTACCGAACGCTTAGCCACGTAACCGCTTACCGGGGCCACCATGGTGCTACGCACATGATCTAAATAGGCCTGGCGCAGCTGCGCGGCCGCCACCTTGACATCCGGATGGGAACTGATGGTCGTATCGTCCACCAACGCGAAGGTCGTGCTTAACTGCTGTTGTGACGAGGTTAGCGAGGTTTCCGCCGAGGTCAGCGTATCCCGCGAATGGGACAATTCCTCTTGGGAAATGGCACCGTCATGCGCCAGATTGGCCCGCCGTTGATAATCATCTTTAGCCCGCTGCAACTGGATTTTACTCGCCGCCACCATGGCTTTATAGTTATCCACATTGCTATACAAGCCCCGCACCTGACGCACCACTTTTGCCAGGTTCGCCTCGGCGTTTTCCTGGTTAACGATGGTATCGCTGGGATCAAGACGCACCAGCACCTGGCCCTGCTTAACAAAGTCGCCATCATCAGCGGCAATTGCCGTCACGGTACCGGCCACCTGCGGGGTGATCTGCACCAGGTTGCCGGTGACATAAGCGTCATCGGTGGATTCAAAAAAGCGGCCATGCAGCCAGTAATAAAGGCCGAAAGCAATGGCGGCAATAATGATAACTGCCAATAAAATCGATAATAGCATCCTTCTTTTGCCGGATTTTACCGGTTGATTTTCCGGATTGGCGTGGTTGCCTACTGGTTCAGTATTGGATTGTTCAGCCATGTAATTGTTCTCAGTGTGCTTGATTCACGGCCACATTGGTGGTGGCGGTCGAAGAAATGGATGATGTAAAACCCCCGCCCAGTGCTTGCATCAGCACAATGGCGGTATCGGTACGTTCGGCATTCAGGCTGGCCAATTGGCGCTCGGCCTGGATCAGCTGTTGTTCCACGCTCAAGGCGTCCAGATAATTACCCACGCCCGCGCTGTAGCGCTGCATGGCGTTAGCCCAGGAGTCGTTAGCAATATCACGGGCACGCATCTGCTGTTGAATCTGCGTATCCAGCGATCCCAAACGGGTAATCGCATCGCTGATATCGCCCAACGCCGATACCAGCGATTGGTTGTACTGCGCCACCGCCAGATCATAATCAGCATTGCTGCCGGCCAGGTCGGCTCGCAGGCGGCCCCCGTCGAAAATAGGCAGCGACAGCGCCGGTCCGATGGAGAAATAGCGGCTGGGGGAGCCAAAGAAGGCATCACCCAGCAGGGATTTCGTGCCGGCTGCGGCGGTCAAGTTGATATTGGGATAAAACGCGGTGCGGCTGACTTTGATATCTTTGCTTGCCGCCTCCACCCGCCAACGCGCGGCCACCAAATCCGGCCGGCGGCCAAGCAGTTCGGCCGGCAGCTGCGGCGGCAGGCTAACCGCCTGCGGCGCGATAAGGTGCGGACGCGGCAGTGCCAACGCCCGGTCCGGCCCCTGCCCCATTAACACTGCCAGACGGATGCCCGCGGCGCGCACCTGTTGCTGGGCATCGGTCAGAGAGGCCTCAGCCGAGGCTTCCAGGCTTTCGGTTTGCTGGTATTGGAATTTACTGTCCAAGCCCGCGCTTAACCGCTTCGCGGCGAGATTAAGCATGGTTTTGGTGCGTTCCAGATCTTTTTGCGCCAGATCTTGCATTTCCCAGGCTTGCCCCAGCGAGCTGTAGGCCCTGGCCACATTGGCTGAGAGCGTGAGTCTCGCCGCCTGCCGGTCCACTTCGCTGGCATTGGCTCGGCCGACCGCGGCTTCCCACGCCGCCCGTTGGCCACCCCATAAATCAAAGGTGTAGTTAAACTGCGCCGACAGGGTCCGTACCGTGGCATACCTGTCGCCCTGGCCGGTGGGGTCGTCAACTTTGGCGAGCCGCTGGCGGCTAATGCCGGCATCGGCATCCAGCGTCGGCATACGATTTGCTTCGGCGGAGAGCACCGAGGCGCTGGCCCGCCGCGCGCGCGCGTCGGCAACCTGAAGATCGGGACTGGATTGCAAAGCCTGCTGGATCAATATATTGAGCTGGGGATCCCCCAGCGTGTTCCACCAGTTCGCCGCCGGCCAAGCGGCGGTGGACAGCGTTTTACCCTGCAAGGTGCGCTCTGCGTGGAGACTGCCGACATCTAACTGTTGGCCTTCGGTATGCAAACCGTTAGGCAGGGCACAACCCGCCAGGATACAAGAACAAAGCAGCGGTAATAAACGAATGCGCAACGGCATAATGAAATTAACTCCTTAAATACCGGCATGGACCAGCAGCTTTGTGAGCATGCGATCGAATTCATTAAATTCAGCGGGGGTAAACGGTTGCAATAAATCATTGAACGCTTTGACGGCAATCAACGGTATTTGCCGACAGAATTCCTGTCCTTGGGCCGTCAGCTCCAGGTGAAATTGCCGTCGATCGGTGGTACTGCGAACCCGTTTAATCATTTTTTTATTTTCTAGTCTGTCGAGCATGCGCGACATGGCACCACTATCGAGCATGATGCAGCGGCATAGCTCGGATGAGGTAGCCAGTCCTTCGCGGTTCATTAGCAGCATGACTTTGAACTGCGCTGCGGTGATATCGTAAGGTTCCAAATGCTTTTCAAGGATGCGATCCTTACAGCAATTTAATCGATGTATCTGCCGTCCCCATTTGAAGACGTTCTCAATCTCGTCTGAGGAAAAGTGGTCCATGGTTATGATTGCCTAGGCAGCTATTAGGTGGGGAACTATACCGCGTGGTACATAGGTAAACAACATCTCATATTGTAAGCAGATATTTACAATTAGTAAGAGAACGGCGGGGTGGCCCTTCTGTGATGGACTTCACATTATTGGCGCAGAGTATGCGTGCAGCGGCAGACGAGCGTTGCACATTATGTGCGGATTTTGCCGGCCGCCGCATGCGTCGCTTTTTAGTCCTTTTTTATGGATTTACATAGATATTTTGGAGATTCGGAATAACCCTGTCTGAAATAAAACCGGTGGGCGTCGGTTCGACGGGAGTGACAGTGCACCTCAATCCGGTCACATCCCCTTTGCGTGGCAATATTGACAGCGCGCTCTTCCAGCGCCTTACCCGTGCCTGCGCCTCTGGCCTGCGAATCGACGCAGAAATAGCTGATGCGGCAAAAATCACCGGGAAGAGCGAGCTGAGGGATAAAATGTAGGGAAATCACGCCGGTAACCACCTCGTTTTCAACCGATACCAAAAGCTTCTCATCCGGATGGCCGAGTAGCTGCAGGAGCCGGTCCTTGATGAAATAATCGGTACCTGGATAATCGAGTGCTTCGAGGAGGCTCACTATTTGCGGCGCATCCGCAAGCTGTGCGTCGCGTATGGTATGCATTCATGTGTCCTTGCATTCGTCGAATTAATGGCAGGTTAAAATGCCATATTCCTTTCATTAATCCCATTACGCAAGTCCTGGGCGCAACATGTACAACAGTTGGTGCTCACCGACGGGCCCGACCTTACCATCGGCCGGGAATTTACCGTCGCATCGACGTCAACCTGGCGTTTGGCGTATTTGTCTACCAAATATGCGTTTCTCAAGGGCAGCGTTAGGCACCCCGAACATCGGCAGGCGAGTCAAGGTATCGGTGCCCGCATTCCCCCTTGTTTAACCGGGTATCGTGGCGCCAAGGCGGCCTGAGTACTCTTTCAGCCTTGGATACAGGCTGTGGCGGGCCGCTGACGGGGATGTGGATCGCCACCAGAAAATTATGCGCCCAAAGACAAGACCGTCAGCACATCATCCCCTTCAACGGCATAACCACACTCAAACCGGCTACCCGCCGGCAGGTTGGGCGCCAACGCAACCAATAGCTCCAGCGTAATTCGGTTATCACGCAGGTAAATCACCTTTGAATCCAGAAAATCAAAATAGCGCGAGATCAAAGGATATAGCGCTTTAAATAGACTTTCCTTTGCCGAGAATGCCAGCGTCAAACATGTGGCGAAAGGAAGCGGCAGCGTGGTGAAAAACGCGCGCTCTTCAACCGAAATGATTCCGGGCCACAGATCATGCCCGCGCGGCGGGCCGATTAACGTTTCGATATCGATGCCCAAGCCGGCAACCTCGCGCTCCGGACGGGACCAGCCAATGCATATCGCCAGGGAGGCATGATGCGTCAGCGCCCCCTGAATGCCCTGCGGCCAGCAAGGGCTGCGATCTTCCCCTGGCCGCAAATCGAAGCGAGGATAGCCTAACGCCGTCAATACCCGATCGGCCGCGATGCGTCCCGCCAGATACTCGCCGC
The DNA here is from genome assembly GCA_015654745.1 of Enterobacterales bacterium. Taxonomy (GTDB): domain Bacteria; phylum Pseudomonadota; class Gammaproteobacteria; order Enterobacterales; family Enterobacteriaceae; genus Acerihabitans. Next base: position 9,738 of record JAATGH010000453.1, on the reverse strand, counting down.
GACGCTTCAACGCCGAACCTGCAATAGCCGAAGGCAACGCAATACCATGGCCGAGATAATCCTCATCTTGATAGACGGTCTTATCGAAACGGCAATACCAGACCTGGGCCGGCGCATACCCTTCGGCCAACGCCGCCTGGCCGAAGGGTAGCCCGGGTGCCACAGACAAAATAGAAGAGACCGGTGGATTCATGAGTAGTGATATATCCTTGTAGGGGCCAGGGTATGCCGCCCCTAAAGTATATACCAATAGATTCCGATGAAGGTGAATAGGCGTGGCTACGCACCCGCGGCGTGAAAGATAACCGGGATATTCACAATGTCGGCGCCAACCCCTCCATGAACTGCGGTTTAACCAGGCCGTACAGCGCCGGGTTGTCGCTTTCATCCTTGAGCGCAATACCCGATAAGCGGCGCTGTCTGGCTTGCTCAAACAACCACGCCAGCTTAAACGCCGCCTGGGGATAATTCAGCCCCTCGGGTCGAATATTGGAGATACAATTGCGCTCGGACTCGAGGCGCCGGGTATGCGGAGCCCAGGTAAAATAGATGCCCAGGCTGTCCGGGGAGGACAACCCTGGCCGCTCGCCGATTAAAATAGCCACCGCTTGCGCCTGTAGGCACTCCCCAATATCATCGCCTAACGCCACCCGCGACTGATGCGCCAGCACCACCGGCGCCATTTTAATCCCCAGCGTCGCCAAATACGGGGTTAGCGCCCGAATAAACGGCACTGCCTGGCGGTGCACCGCCTTGGACGATAGACCATCGCCCACTACCAGTAAAATATCGGCCTGCTTATCGGGATAGTCCAACAGCATGCGCCGACTGTCATCACCGAGACGGCGGCCCAAATCCGGCCGGCAGAGGTAACTTTCCCGGTTTTGCGCCGCACTATGCACCGTCAGGGTGGACAGACCGTCCGCTTCCAACTGCTGTGCCAGGACTTCGCTATCAAAGGGTTGATGCACCGCGTCGCGGGCCTGGGCATGCGCCAAGCCGAATTTTAGCAGTTCGGCGGTCGGCAGGCTGGCGCCAGCGCGACCTAATGCAATCCGCGCCGCGGTGAATGCCCTTAACTCCTCCCAGGGATTGGTGTGAATCAGCTTGCCTACCGGAAACGTCCCGGCTATGGGTTTGTCATGTTTATTCATCGCGCACTCCAGGGTTAAGCCCTGAGGCTTAACTCAGCGTTTTGCCCGGGTAAGGCAGATGTTGTAGCAGCGGATGCTGACTGCCCGTATCCCTTAACCGTCCATCGGAATCAATAATTTGCATGCGCTGTAGCCAGGCTGAAAATTCCGGAGCGTGTTTAAGGCCAAATAATTCACGGACGTAGAGCGCATCGTGAAACGAGGTGCTTTGGTAGTTGAGCATAATATCATCGGCCCCCGGCACCCCGATGAGGAAGGTTAAACCCGCGGCCGCCAGTAGCGTAAGCAGCGTGTCCATATCATCCTGATCCGCTTCGGCGTGATTGGTATAACAGACATCACACCCCAGCGGCACCCCTAGCAGCTTGCCACAGAAGTGATCCTCCAGGCCGGCGCGAATGATTTGTTTGCCGTCATAAAGGTATTCCGGCCCGATAAAACCGACCACCGTGTTAATCAGCAGCGGTTTGAAATGGCGGGCTATGGCGTAGGCGCGAGCTTCACAGGTTTGCTGATCAACGCCATGATGCGCATTGGCCGATAGACAACTGCCCTGCCCGGTTTCAAAGTACATCACATTATCCCCAAGCGTGCCACGCTTGAGGCTTAACGCCGCCTGGCGCGCTTCATCCAACAATGCCAGATTAATGCCGAATCCGGCATTGGCCGCCTCGGTGCCGGCGATGGACTGGAACACTAAATCCACCGGCGCCCCGCGCTCTATCAGCTTAAGGGTATTGGTTACGTGGGTCAGCACACAGGACTGGGTTGGGATCTCGAAGCTGCTGATCACATCGTCCAGCATATAGTTCAGCTTCTCCAACAGCGGCAAGCTGTCGCTGGCGGGATTAATGCCAATCACCGCATCACCGCTACCGTACAGCAGCCCGTCCAACATACTGGCGGCGATGCCTTTCAGATCGTCCGTGGGATGGTTGGGCTGCAAACGTACGCTCATATGGCCGGGCAGGCCGATAGTATTACGAAAGCGGGTGATCACGCGGCATTTTTTCGCCACCAGGATCAGATCCTGGTTACGCATGATTTTACTTACCGCCGCCGCCATTTCCGGGATGATACCCGGCGCCACCCGCGCTAAACGCGCGCTATCGGTACGCTCACTTAATAACCAGTCGCGAAAGTCCCCCACCGTCAAATGGGCAATCGGCGCAAAGGCCGCCGCATCGTGGCTATCGATGATAAGACGCGTCACTTCGTCTTTCTCATAAGGTATCAATGGTTGCTGCAAAAACACTGGCAATGGGATATCCGCCAGCGCGATACGCGCCGCCATGCGCTCTTCGGCGCTGGCGGCGGCCACTCCGGCCAGGTAATCGCCGGAACGCGGCGGCGATGCCTTGGCCATCAGTTCGCGCAAATCGGCAAAACGGTAGCTTTTATGGCTCAATGTGGCTTGAAACATCGCCCCTCCGGCATTAATCCGTCAGCGTCAGTTGGGAATCCGGCTCCGCCGCGTCGCGAGCATGACGGGTCAGGCGGAAATAGGCGTAACCCAGCAGCATCATTGCGGCGAAGATCAGGAACAGCAGTTGGTTGTAATAGATCATCGCCACCAGGCAAATAATCGCCATAACCAGCGCCAGCGCCGGAGCGAAGGGGTACAGCGGCGCGCGGAACGGCCGGGACAACCGTGGTTCCAGGCGACGCAGTCTGAACAAGGAAGCCATGGAGATGATATACATTACAATAGCACCGAATACCGACATGGTAACGATATTCGCGGTCAACGGCTGGCCGCCGATGATGATTAACGAGTCGGAAAAAATAGCGGCGATGCCCACTACGCCGCCGGCCAGGATGGCCAGATGCGGCGTGCGGAAACGGGCATTGATCTTGGCCAGCGGCTTAGGCAGGTAGCCTGCGCGCGCCAGGGCAAAAATTTGCCGGGAATAGCCCATGATAATGCCGTGGAATGAGGCAATCAGTCCAAACAATCCCAGCCAGACCAGCATGTGCAGCCAACCGCTGCTGCTGCCGACGATAATTTTCATGGCCTGCGGCAGGGGGTCGTTGATGTTGGCCAGTTTGGTCCAATCGCCCACGCCGCCGGCAAAAAACATCACGCCCAGCGCCAATACCGTAAGCGTCAGAATGCCGCCGATAAACGCGCGGGGTATGGTGCGCTGTGGATCCTTGGCTTCCTCGGCCGCCATGGACGCGCCTTCGATGGCCAAGAAAAACCAGATGGCAAAGGGAATAGCGGCGAAAATACCGGAAAGCGCGCCAACGCTGAAATGTTCGGCGCCCGCCCAGCCACCGCGGGTGAAGTTCGACAGCTCAAAGCCTGGCGCCACCACGCCCATAAAGACCAACAGCTCGAAGATCGCCAGCAGGGTGACCAACAGTTCAAACGTAGCGGCGATACTGACGCCAAGGATATTCAGCCCCATAAAGACTAAATAGGCGCCCAGGGCTACCCATCGCGGCTCAATAGACGGGAACTGGACATTCAGATAGGCACCGATCGCCATGGCAATCGCCGGCGGCGCAAAGACAAACTCAACCAAGGTGGCAAAACCGGCAATAAAACCGCCGGTTGGGCCGAAAGCCCGGTGGGCATAAGCAAAAGGTCCGCCAGCGTGGGGGATCGAGGTGGTGAGTTCAGTAAAACTAAAAATAAACGCGCAGTACATCGCCGCCACCGCTATCGCCGTGACCAGGAAACCCAGAGTACCGGCCTGAGCCCAACAATAGCTCCAACCAAAATACTCACCTGATATAACCAGGCCGACCGCTATTCCCCATAAATGGAAGCTGCCAAGCGTGCGTTTTAGCGCGGGCGTAACGTTATTCTCTGCCATGATATTGTCCAATGAAGCGTAAGTGTGGGAACAGGTGCAAAGGTCATACCAAATCTATTATTCCCGTTGGCCAGGGGCTTTCCAGCGAGGCCAACCACCCATCCAGGCCCTGCTGCACCAAATTAGCCCGGCTGATAATAGTGAAATGTTCTTTTTTGGTGCGAGGTCATCAATATCTGGCAGGCATCCGCCATGGGAACGATTCAGCCTGGCCATGCCCAAGACCAGGCCGAACGCGCCGGCCTTACAGTTTTTCCGTATCTTCCAGGGAAAAACGACCCAAGGGGTTCTGGTAGAAATCCTTGATATTTTTGCGGCTGACGTTGCGATAAGGGCTGTAATACAGATCGATCCAGTTAACATCGGCCTTGGCCATTTTCTGCAGATCGATATACATCTGCTGACGTTTGGCCGTATTCATTTCCAGACGCGCCGCCGCCACCAGCGCTTTGACCTGATCGTTATGATAACGGGTCATATAATTCATATTGGCATCATGACCTAATACAAACGTGGTTTTCTGATCCGGGTCGAGAATATCGTTGGTCCAATACATAACGGAGATGTCGTACTGCCCCGCGACCAGCATATCCCAGCTTTGGCTCGGATCGACCTTTTGCAAATTCAGCGTGACGCCAGCCTTGGCCAGTTGTTGCTGCAGGAGAATGGCAATCTGCTCATCCACCTCGTCCCCGGCGTTAACCACGTAGTTAAGTTTAAGATCCGCCGCGCCGGCCGCCTGCAGCATTTGTTTCGCTTTTATCGGGTCATAAGGGCGTTGAAGATTATCCGCATAATGAAATAGCGCGCCTTCGGGAATATAGGAATTGGCGATATGGCCGAAGCCAAAGGTCACCGTGTCGACAATGGCTGTTTTATCGATGGCGAAATCCAGCGCCTGACGCACTTCTTTTTTAGCCAATTCGCCATGTCCATGGTTAATCAACAAATGATCTTCGCGCGTCGAGCGATCCAGATGCACCGACAAATTGGGATCTTTTTGCAGCGAGGCAATGCGGGAAAATGGCACCGACAGCGCGGCGTCCAGCTCGCCTGCCTGCACTTTCAGCATTCGGGTATTATCGTCAGGTAGGGTCAGCCACTCCACACCGTCGAGCTTGACGCGATACGCCTGCCAGAAATAAGGGTTCTTCACCAACACCACTTTTTCGCCACGCGTCCACTGCTTGACGCTAAAGGCGCCCGATCCCACCGGTTTTTCCGCAAAGGCCTCTTCACCCATGGACTTAACCACTTTTTCCGGCAATATCGAGACATTCGGCAGCGCCAACTGGGACAGAAACGGTGCCGACGGATTTTTTAGCGTGATCACCAGCGTATGGACATCCGGCGCATCGGCCTTCTCGATAATGCTATAGGAATCGCGCCACAGCGATCCCGGATTATCACGAATACGCAGCAAACTGAACACGGCATCCTGGGCGGTCACCGGCGCTCCGTCGGAAAATTTGGCGTCGCGCAGGTTAAACGTGTAGATTTTGCCGTCGGGAGAAATATCCCAGCTTTGCGCTAAACCCGGCTCCAGTCGGGTGCCGTTTTTATCCACCCGCACCAAGACATCGAACACATTGGAGAACACCCAATTATCGGCGTTTTGCGCCGATTTTATCGGGTCGAATGTGGTGCTATCCTCCCGCCGGCCGATGGTCAGCACCCCGGCGGCCTCCGCGAACTGCCCCACCACGCTCAGCGCCAGCAGAACACCGGCGGCCACAACAGTAAAATGCTTACGCTTCATATAATATATACCTCAGTCAAAAGGAAGGGGGAATTCGCCGGCTGTCCGGTCTAACACGCAGGCAAAAGCATGCTCGGCGAGATGCCGGGTAACGGGTATCGGTCCCGTGCGGCATGCGGGCCTGGCAAACTGGCAACGGGGATGAAAAGCGCATCCGGAAGGAATCGCGATCGGGCTGGGCGGTTCGCCGACCAAAGGCTGGGCCGGCAGCGGCAGATCGGGATCCAATTCTGGTATGGCCGCTACCAATGCGGCGGTGTATGGATGACGGGGCGTTTGGAACACCTGTTCGACCGGCCCCTCCTCCACGATGCGGCCTAAATACATTACCGCGACCCGATCGCACAGCCGGCGCACGATGGCCAAATCGTGGGCAATGAACAGGATCGCCAGCCCCATTTGCTCTCGCAGGTCCATTAATAAATTAATAATTTGGCCCTGGATGGATACATCAAGCGCCGCAACGCATTCATCCGCCACGATCAAACGAGGTTCCAGCGCCAGGGCGCGGGCAATACCGGCCCGCTGGCACTGCCCGCCGCTTAGCGCGCCTGGACGGCAGTTGCCCTGCGCGGGTCGCAAGCCCACCTGTGTCAATAATTCCGCTACCCGCGCCGCCACCGCCGTTGCGGGAACCTTGTGGTGCACCCGCAGCACCTCCGCGATGCTCGCGCCGATGGTTTGGCGCGGATTAAGGGAGGCGAAGGGATCCTGAAAAATCATCGCCGTTTGCCGGCGCAGCCGCGTGATATCGCTGGATAGGCCATGGGTGATATTGCGTCCGTCAAATCTGACGCTGCCGCTGGTACTGGCTTCCAATTGCAGGATGGCGCGGCCCAAGGTGCTTTTGCCACTGCCCGACTCCCCTACCAATCCCAGGGTTTCACCTGGCTGCATACGCAGCGACACACCGTTCACCGCGTGCAGCCGCGGCCGGTTCCAGCGCAATGGGTTGCCCCCGGATAACGCAAAGGATACGCACAGCTCATCGACTTCCAATAATGGATAGGGTTTATTCACCATGTGCCCTCCCGGTGGGCCAAGGGGTCTAAAGGAAAATGGCAGGCCGCGCAGTGGGAAACATCATCCAGGGAGGGGCGCAACGGCGGCTGTTGCCGCGCGCAAATCTCGGCGGCCCGTTCACAACGGGCAAAAAAACGGCAGCCACTGGGAAAATCTCCGGCTGAAGGCGGCTGGCCGGGGATGGTTTTCAGCCGGCCGCTGGCACATTCGCTGGCCGGCTGGCAGTTGATAAGACCTTGCGTATAGTGATGCAGCGGTCCGGCCAATACCCTCCGCTTGGCGCCCGTTTCACATAGCCTGCCGGCATACATCACCGCAATGCGATCGCAGGTTTGCGCCACGACGCCGAGATCATGGGTGATCATGATGATGGCGAGTCCCAGACGATCGCGCAGATCCATTAATAGGCGCAAGATTTGCACCTGCACCGTCACATCCAGCGCGGTGGTCGGCTCGTCGGCAATCAGCATTTTGGGTTCGCAGGCCAGCGCCACCGCTATCATTGCCCGCTGGCGCATGCCGCCGGAAAATTCATGGGGGTAATGATCGACCCGGCGCTCCGGGTCGGGGATGCCCACCAGGCGCAGTAATTCCACCGCCGAGCTACGGGCTTGCCGGCGGTCGGCGCCAAAATGCCTACGGCGGCTTTCGGCGATCTGCCGGCCAATCGTCATCACCGGATTAAGATGGCTGGCGGGATTTTGGAAAATCATACCCATTTGATGGCCGCGCACTTGGGTCATCTGCCGGTCATCAAGCGTCATGATATCGGTTTGTCCCAGCCAGACCTCGCCACCGAGCCGGGATAACCCTTCGCCGGGCAACAGGCGCATTAATGCCCGACAGCTTAGGGTCTTGCCGGAACCGCTCTCGCCCACCAGGCCCAGCATTTCACCGGCGGCAAGATCAAACGACACTTGGTCAACCAAATGGACGCCCTGCCGATTGGCAACCGTCAGCCCCTTCACGCTTAATAACGGCGCGTTCATGGCCGTTCCCCTAATTTATCGCCCAGCCCGTCCGCCAATAAGCTAAAACCCATAGCCAGCGCGACGATGGCCAGGCCAGGAAAGGTGGTGATCCACCAGGCGGTGGTAATGAAACTTTGTCCCTCGGCGATCATCACCCCCCATTCCGCCACCGGGGGCTGTACGCCGAGTCCCAGGTAGCTGACCGCCGCGCCGTTGAGCAGCACCAAGACACAATCGGACATTGAAAACACCACCGATCCGGTCAAGGCATTGGGCAGTAAATGCGTAAACAGGATGCGCCCGTGGCTAAACCCCAGGCTGCGCGCCGCCAACATAAAATCGCTATGCTTTTGGATTAGCACCTGCGAGCGCACCAATCTGGCATAGGACACCCAGCCCACCAGGGCCATGGCGATATAAAAACTACCCAGCCCCGGACCAATAATGGCAATGATCGATAACATCAGCACCAGAAAGGGAAACGCCAGTACAATATCAATACAACGCATGATAAACGCGTCGCCCGGGCCACCGAGATATCCGGAAAACGCGCCGATCGCCGTGCCGATTAAAAATGGAAAAATCACGCCGATCAGACAAATTTGTAAATCAACCCGCGCCCCCCATATCACTCGGGAAAAAATATCGCGACCGAAATTATCGGTACCGAAAGGATGGAGCCATTCGGGGGCCAGCAGGCGCGCGTCGGGATTCTGGAATAAAGGATCGTAGGGGCCAACCCAAGGCGCCAGCACCGCCAGCAGGAACCATAGCAACAACATGGCGCCGCCGGCGCGCAGCGCGGCGTGACGTGGCAGCCAACGGCCGGTGAGGCCGCTCAAACCTTGGGCCAGGGTCATAATTTTACCCTCGGGTCAAGCGCCACGGTGAGTAAATCCGCCAGCAGATTCACCAACACCGTCGCCAGGGCGAACACCATGACCACCCCCTGCACCACCATATAGTCACGGCTAAAAATAGCCTTTACCAGCAATTGCCCCATGCCCGGAATGGCGAATACGCTTTCGATAACCACCGTACTGCCGATCAGCCAACCGATATTTACCGCCAACAGATTCACCGTCGGGACCAGGGAATTGGGCATCACATGACGCCAGAAGATCCTTCCTTCCTCCTGCCCGCGAGCGCGGGCGGCGACAACATAATCCGCACTCATCTCTTGCAGCAGGCTGGCGCGCAGGTTGCGGGTCAGCACCGACGACAACGCCAGGGCGACGGTCAGGCAAGGCAAGACCAAATGATGCAGCCGCTCTCCCCACCCCTCGCCATAACCGGAAACCGGAAACCATCCCAAGGTGACGCTGAACAGCAAAATCAACATGATCCCCAGCCAAAATGCCGGAAAGCCCAGCCCGGTGGTAGAGATAAGCCTAATTGCCAGATCGGCGCAATGTCCGCGTCGTCTGGCGGCGGTGGCCGCCAGCGGCACGGTAAGCAGCAGCGCCAGCAGCACGCTGCCGATCACCAGGTAAAGCGTGGGTTCTACTCGGGTTGCGATAAGCCTGGCGGTATCGATGCGATAAACAATGGAACGCCCAAGTTCACCGTGCAGCAGGTTGTTAAGAAAATAGCCATATTGCACCCATAACGGCTGATCCAGCGCGTATTGGGCGCGAATACGCGCCAACGCCTCCGGGGTGCTGCGTACCCCCAGCAGGATACGCGCGGGATCGCCCGGAATGGCGCGCACCAGCATAAACGTGATCAGGCTGATCCCCAGTAGCACCGGCAGCAGTTGCAATGGCCGAAACAACACAAAGCGGTAACGATGCATGGATCAGACCCCCGTCCCTTGCCGCTGACGCGCCAGAAAGTCCAGCGACGCCGGATAGTAAGCCTGTAATTCCTCATAAAACGGCATACGGCCGCTATTCGGGAAGACATGCCGCCCGGCGGGGGGCAGCCCTGATTTCATACGCACGGCGCAGGCCGGGGTCAGCTTATCGTGTTGGCTGGTGGCCATCAGGCAAGGAACCTTGATGGCTGGG
>JAATGH010000384.1 GCA_015654745.1 Enterobacterales bacterium | reverse complement strand
CGCCGGCGATATCAGCCACGCCGTGCCCACCGCCCATCCCTATATCAAAATTGGTCCGGACGATCTTATCGGCCATACGGTGGCGTTCCGCGACGCCGCCAATTCAGAGCAAGGCTACCGTGCGCTGGTGACCGGCGCCAAGGTGCTGGCGAAAACCGGCTACCGGCTGCTGACCGATGCGGAGCTGCTCAATAAGACGCGGCGCGAGTTCGCGCAACAGCAGCCTGAGTCCGCCAAACAACCGGCGGCCAACGTCGCCTGAGAATCGGCAGCCGGGATACGCCGGATTGCCCTAAATAAGCCTTAGGCCATATCCCGCCAAAGCCAGGCGCAAGGCGCAAGGCGGGACATGGCCTGACTTTTTGCAAGGATTGGTAATGAAAACCACGCGATTTAACGTTGCCCTGATTTTCCTCTGCGCGGCCCTGCCAGGATGGGTCCCGACATTGCACGCCGCGGACGCGCGGAGCGACGCGACGTTGAATATTGCCTATGGCAACCGGCCGGGCACCCTGGATCCGTATCTCACCACCAACAATGCCACTTCGGATGTTGATCGCAATATTTTCGAAGAGCTGTTCGTGATAAACGATAAATTCGAACCGGTGCCGGAGCTGGCGGCGAGCTATCAGGTCAGCGCCGATCGGTTGGTATACACCTTCGCCCTGCGCGAACATATTGTGTTTCAAAACGGCCAGCCGCTAGGCGCGGATGATGTGGTGGCGTCCATGAACCGCTGGCTGGCGCTGTCAACCCAGGGCAAGGCTAATCTGCCGGGAGCGCATTTCGACAAGATCGATCCGCTGACGGTACGGTTAACGCTGAAAACACCGTCACTCATCACGCTGAATATTTTGGCCGATGTCAAAAATATTGCCGCCATTATGCCGAAAAACATTATCGACCAGGCGAATGACACCAAAAACCCGGTCACCGAGCTGATCGGTACCGGGCCCTACCGGCTGGCGGAATTTAAACAGGGAGAATACCTGCATTTGACCCGTTACGACGGCTACGTTGCGCGCGACGAAGCGCCCAGCGGACTCGCGGGTAAAAAGAACGCCTACGTGAAGGATATTTATTTCCGTTATATTACCGATGAATCCACCCGCCTGGCGGGCGCGCTGACCGGCGAGTACGATCTGGTGTTCAACCTGCCCAAGGATAATATCGACGCGCTCAAACAGGCGCCCGGCCTGCAGCTGTATACACCGGATTCCGGTGGTTCATTGATCACGTATCTGTTTAATAAAAAAACCGGCCCGTTTGCCGACGCCAAATTACGCCAGGCGTTTAACACCGCGCTGGATGTCAATAGCGTCCTGTTGGCCGGCTATAGCGATCCACGGTTTTTTACCGCCGACTCATCGCTGGGCTTCCCGCAGCAGGTGGATTGGTACAGCCAGGCCGGCAGACCCTTCTACAACATCAACAAGCTTGATGAAGCCCGCAAACTGGTTAAGGAGTCCGACTATAAGGGGCAGGAGGTGGTCATTATCGCCACCAAAGAATATGCCGAACTCTATAATCTGGCCATCGTTGCCCAGCAGGTGCTCAAACAAATCGGCGTGAAGTCCCGATTGGATGTGTACGACTGGCCGACGGTATTGCAACGACGCCAGGACCCCGCGAATTTTGACCTGTGTGCCCTGGAATTCTCCATGCGCCAGGTGCTACATCAGTATCCGTTCCTCGATTCGCGGGCGAACTTCCCCGGCTGGTCGAATAGCCCGGCCATTGACGGCGTACTGGATCAAATCAAGCTGGCCCCCTCGTTGAAACAGGCCAAACCGCTGGTAGATCAACTGCAGGTCCTGACCTGGCAATACTTACCGGTGATTGTATTAGGCCACACCACCCCCGAACCCATCGCCATCAAGAATACCGTTAAAGGCTATACGGATTTGATCGGTCCGGTGTTGTGGAATGTGCAGGTCGCTGATAAGTAACCCGACGGGCGTGGATAACCAAGGCCACGCCCTCGCGCGGCAAGGATAAACAGATGTTATGGTATGCGTTGCATCGCCTTTTGGCGTTGATACCGGTGCTGGTGGCGGTGGCGGTAGTGGTGTTTTGTCTGGTGCATTTGGCACCGGGCGACCCGGTGCTGGTGATGCTCGGCAATAACGCCCTGCCCCAGGACGTACAGGCGATGCGCGAACTGCTCGGTCTAAACCGGCCGCTGATTGAACAATTCTGGCAATGGTTTTCTCATATTCTACGCGGTGATTTAGGTTACTCGCTGTTTATGCGCCAAAGCGTCATCTCATTATTTGCACAACATCTTAAACCCACGCTGGCGCTGGCGTTGTTGGCACAAAGCATTGCCATGCTACTGGGTATTCTTGGCGGTATTGCGGCGGCCTATCGCCACGGACGTTTTACCGATCGGTTGATTATGGGCATATCGACCCTTGGATTGTCGATACCCGGATTTTTACTCGGCCTGTTTTTGATTTTCTTTTTTGCCGTTCACCTGCGCTGGTTTCCCGTGATTGGGTATAAATCAGATAGCCTGAGCCTGTGGCAAAATCTCTATTACTTATGCCTGCCGGCGCTGGCGCTGGCCTTTCGCATTGCCGCTTTATTGGCGCGCATGACCCGCGCGGTCATGCTGGACGTTCTGCATGAAAATTATATCAAAACCGCCCGGGCCAAAGGCGCGCCGGAACGGCGGGTGATGCTGCGCCATGCGTTTAAAAACGGTTGGATCCCGGTGCTTAATATCTGCGGTGAATCCTTTGGGTCGCTGGTGACCGGCGCTATCGTGATTGAAAGTGTATTCGGCATTCCCGGCGTCGGATTACTGATTGTTGATTCCATCGAACGGCGGGATTTTACCGTGATCCAGGGATCGGTATTACTTATCACCAGCAGCTATGTGCTGATTAACCTGCTGGTAGACCTGTCGTTTGGGTTTATCGATCCACGGATTAGCCATGCTTAACCAGGAGAGCCCTGCCATGTCCGGCTTATACCGCCATAAAATGCTATTCGCCGGTATCCTGATACTGTTGCTGATGGTCATACTGTCATTGGCCGGCGGGTATATTCATACCTATGATCTCTATGCTCTCGATCCGCTTAGCCGATTAAAAAGTCCCAGCCCCCAGCATTGGTTCGGCACCGATAATTTCGGCCGTGACGTATTTGTACGGGTCGCGTTCGCCATTCGTATCTCCCTACTGGTGGGGTTATCGGTCGCCTTGGCCGCCGGTGTATTCGGTATGCTGACCGGCCTGCTTTGCGCCTGGTATCGGTCGGTGGACCTGATTGCGATGCGCGTGTGCGACGGGCTGTTTGCCTTTCCTTCGCTGCTATTGGCGATTTCCATTGTCGGCATTCTGGGGCCGAAGACCCTGAACGTCGTATTGGCGCTCTCGCTGGTGTATATCCCTTCGGTCGCGCGGGTTGTACGCTCGGCTGCGCTGGTGATTAAGGAAAAAAACTATATTGAGGGACTGCGCGCCCATGGCGCCGGCAGCGGTCGTATTATCTGGTGGCATATCATGCCAAACGTGCTGTCACCCTTTATCGTGCAGATCACCTTCATTTTCTCCGTCGCAATCCTGACCGAAGCGGCGCTGAGTTTTCTCGGTTCCGGCATTCCGGCCCCCATGCCAAGCCTGGGTAATCTGTTATTGGAGGGAAAAAAGGTCATTTTCACCAGTTGGTGGATGACATTTTTCCCCGGGATGTCGATTATTGTCCTGATCTTCGCGCTGAATATTCTGGGCGACGGCTTGCGCGATCTCCTGGACCCCAACGTACGCCCGCTGTCTCGTCGCCAGCTAAGACAGCTGCGGGCCAGGCCTTAAAGAATCGAAGGAAATACCATGCTAACCCATGCCATTCGGTCCCTGGCGCAACGGCTACTACACGCGCCCGGCCCCCGCCCGGCGGCGGTATCCGCGGAGCGGCCGCCGTCCACTGCCGAACCGCTGCTATGCGTGGATCGCCTGTCGGTGAGATTTGCCACGCCACAGGGAGTGGTTCAACCCGTGCGCGAGGTCTCCCTCTCGGTCGGCCGGCACCAGACGCTGGGCATTATTGGTGAATCGGGCTGCGGCAAAAGCGTCACCGCCGAGACCATTATGGGATTATTGAATGACAGGAGCACCCATGTGCAGGGCGGAATGCTGTTTAACGGGCGCGATCTGCTCGCGTTAACCGCCCGCGAGCGGCGCGCTATTCAGGGCAATCACCTGTCGATGATATTCCAAGATCCACTTTCCAGTTTGAACCCGTTATTTACCGTAGGCCGCCAGATCGAGGAGAGTTTATTGTTGCATACCCCCCTGACGGCTAAACAACGTCGGGCACGGGCAATCGAGCTGCTCGATCAGGTAGGCATTACCGATGGCAAACGCTGTGCCTGCGCCTATCCCCATGAAATTTCCGGCGGCATGCGCCAACGGGTGATGATTGCGATGGCCATCGCCTGCCGGCCGGCGCTGCTGATCGCCGATGAGCCGACCACCGCGCTTGACGTGACGATCCAGGCGCAAATCCTGACGCTGCTGGCAACCCTGCAAGCGGCAAACGGCATGGGCATCATCCTTATTACCCACGATCTCTCGGTAGTCGCGCAGATGTGCCAGCGGGTGATCGTGATGTATTTAGGCGAGGTGGTGGAGGAAGCCGACGTGATGACCCTGTTTGATCATCCCCGCCATCCCTATACTCGGGGGCTTATGGCAGCCATGCCGACGCTGGACCGCGAGCGCAAATCCCTATTACGGGAAATCGCCGGCAACGTGCCGCCGCTACGCGATACGCCGGCCGGCTGCGGTTTTGCCCCACGCTGCCCGTTTGCCGGGGCCATATGCCGCCAGCATCCACGGCTTGAACCCGTCGGCGAGTCAGCGCCCGCCGCCGTAAGGCATGCCGTCCGCTGCTGGAAGGCCGACGAACTGCCGGTGGAGACGGCGCAATGAGCCGGGACCAACCCTCAACACCATTGCTAAGCGTGAAGCATCTGTCAAAAATCTTTAAAGTTCGCCAGGGGCTGCGCCAGCGGCGGATCACCGCGGTGGACGACGTCAGTTTTCATATTCACGAGCAGGAAACCTATGCGCTGGTGGGCGAATCGGGTAGCGGTAAAAGCACCACCGGCCGCGTCCTGTTGAGGCTTACGGAAGCCTCAAGCGGCCAAGCCAATTTTGCCGGCCAGGATATATTCAGCCTGTCGGCAAAGCCATTGCGCACGTTACGCCAGAATATTCAAATGATCTTTCAGGACCCGTTATCCTCGTTAGACCCTAAACGGACCATCGGTTATAGCGTTGAGGAGCCGCTGATTATCCATGGCATCGTCGGGCGGGCCGAACGGCGGGCGCGGGTAGAACGGCTGCTGGCGCGAGTCGGGTTCAATCCGACGGACGCCGGGCGCTATCCCCATGAATTTTCAGGAGGACAGCGGCAGCGGATAGGCATTGCCAAGGCGTTGATCCTTAATCCACGGCTGATCGTCTGCGACGAACCGGTGTCGGCATTGGATGTTTCCATCCAATCGCAAATCCTCAACCTGATGCTGGAATTGCAGCGCGAAAACGGTTTTGCCTACCTGTTTATCGCCCACGATCTTAGCGTGGTGCGCCACATAGCCGACCGCATCGGCGTGATGTATCGGGGCCGTCTGGTGGAGGAAGCCCCGACGGACGTTTTATTTGGCGCCGCCCGGCACCCTTATACCCAGTATCTACTAGCGTCGATACCGCCCGCCCATCCGCGGCAAAGAGCGATCGCGCCACGCTCGGCACCCGTCATCCAAGCCACCGGCTCCTTCACCGGCCGGGGCTGCGTATTTAGCGATAAATGCCCGTTGGCAACGGCGCGATGCCTTGAGCAGAGGCCGGCCGACCGGGTTATCGGCGACCGCCATCGCATCGCCTGCCATCTAGGCTGAGGTGACCGAGTTTGGTCAGGAAAACACCCGGAAACGTTCTTCGTCGCCAATAAAGGTTTTTTCCCCCGCCGGACGTTCTATCGAGCCAAAGGGCAATTCGGACCGCAGCACCCAGGAGGGCGGAATGTTCCAGGTATGCTTAACATCTTCATCAATTAGCGGATTATAATGCTGCAGGCTGGCACCGATATGCTCCTGCGCTAAGGTCGACCAGACGGCAAATTGAGCAATGCCGGTGGAATGTTCAGACCAGATCGGGAAATTATCGGCATAAGCGACAAATTGTTTTTGTAATTGATCGATGACGTCGCCGTCTTCGAAAAACAATACTGTACCGTAACCTGCGGCAAACGACGCCAATTTGGTTGCGGTAGCGTCGAACGCCTCGGCGGGAACGATTTTTCGCAGAGCCTCTTTAATGATATTCCATAATTTGTCATGCTCCCGTTCGAAAAGAATCACCACGCGCGAACTTTGAGAGTTGAACGATGATGGGCTGTTCTTCACCGCGTCTTTCACCAAGGATACGATGCGTTCTTGCGGCAAGGCGATATTTTTCCCTATGGCGTAGATTGTACGACGGACTTTAATTGCATCTAAAAAAACATTGCTCATAATTTTGCTCCGGACATCAGGTGATTAGAGGAACAACGGATTTGGATAGAAACACAACCGAATAACAAACCCAGGATTGAGAAACACTATCAGCCTATCAATAGCAGGAGGTATTGTTAAGGTACGAATTTTGATAACCAAAGTCACAGACGTGCGCCACACAGGGACATAATACTGAAACCGTCGGCAGCGCCCCCTTCAAACCACGCTGCCGGGTATGGGCGACCCCTGCAAAGGCGCTGGCCGGTAAACAATACCCGCGCTCGCCGCCCACCCGCTGGAGACGCGTTCGCGTTTAAAAGCAACCCCGTCGGTTAGACCGCGGGAAACGTGAAGAATAGATGGTCAAAACGCCATGATTAAGCCACCGCCTTTGCACCGCCATAGCTTGCCGAGATGGTTATCTTTGCCATCTATAAATCATTTCCGGCTATCGACCGGCAAAAATAATATATGGGGTTCTCGAATAAATGTCATAACCTATATGAATATTGATGAAGATTGCCTTGCGATATGCAAATGTAACCCTTAGTACCTGGATATTCCTGCGTTTGTAAAATTAATAGAAATATTTTTTCTTAAGGAGCCGCAATGAATGTCATTACCTTGGCCGGTAGTCCCCGTTTTCCATCACGTTCCACGGCGCTATTGACCGTTGCGCAACGCTGGCTCGAGCGGCAAGGCATTAACGTCACCCCGTGGAATTTGTTCAATTTCAATCCGGAAGATTTACTTTACGCCCGTTTTGATAGTCCCGCGTTATTAGTATTCATCGGGCAACTTGCCGAAGCAGATGGCGTCATTATCAGTACACCTATTTATAAGGCCTCGTTTAGCGGCGCGTTAAAAACCTTGCTCGACCTGCTGCCTGAGCATGCATTTGAGCATAAGATCGTTCTACCGGTGGCGACCGGCGGTTCGATCGGACATATGCTGGCGCTGGATTATGCGCTTAAGCCCGTACTTAACGCGCTGAAAGCCCAGGAAATTCTGCATGGCGTATTTTCCGAGGACAGCCAAATCACCCACTACGACCGCGATCCTCAGTTAAGCGCCGCGCTTGAAGGCCGGCTGTACTCGTCACTTGAAACCTTCACCCGCGCACTGGAAAAACAGGCCCAGTTCCAGTTCAATGCGGTCGGTATCGCGCCTACGGTATAGGTGCATTGCGTAACTATGGCAAACGGTTATCGTATCATCCCATGCTGATGATGGACGCGACAACCGAGCGTCAAAACGGCTTGAGGGTGGGGTGGATTTCATGGCACCAACGCTGCATTTTATCAATGAAATACTACGCCTGTTACATGGCTTGTTTAGCTAACACCCTCGGCAATGGCGCTGAGTTTAGCCGCGCCGGGACGCTATTCAAATAATGCAGAAATATATATTTTCAATAAAAAGTAATACATATTTTCAATAATAATAACTAGCAACAAGCGTTAATATTTAATGTGCTAAATCAAGTAATTCTTTTTCAGACAAACCGGTGTATTTCTGCACTGATAACGGATCAAAACCATCGAGCAACATGGCCTTGGCGACGAGAAACTTTCCCTCTAGCCGACCATTTTCCAGGCCTTTTTCCAGGCCAATATTTTCTAACTCTTGCGCATACGTCATTATGTCCTCCTGAAAATATACATGCTGTTGTGACAATTTGGCAAACAATCTTTTAACATCATGACTATCACCGGCTTTGGCAATATAATACAACATGCTTTTACGCAGCTCCAACGAAAGCCATGTTTGCGACATCAACTCGCTTATCCGGTCAACCTGCGTTAGCAAATCACGCAGGCGAATGTGCTTTTGCACCAACTCTAGCAGCGCAATACGTCGATGCGTCATTATCTCCTTGTCAGGCATCATTGCCACATCGACCAGAAAAAAAGGGGCAGAATAAATTTTTCTGGCTAGCGGGGAGTCAACAAAACAATCCAGCCAATCAGTGCTGTAGGGATAAGGTTTTTCCCCCTGGTAAAACAGCAGAGGTATCACTACGGGTAATTGTTTAAACCCCTGATCCAACTGCTGTTTCATCGCAGCCAGGCTATAACGCAACAGCCGAAACGCCATCATTTTATCCGGCTGACTTTGATGTTCTATTAAACAGTAAATATAGCCTCCACCGTAGTTCGTTCTTACAGAATACAACATATCGCAGGCATGATAACGCAGATCCTCTTCAATAAATGTGGTAGGACATATTTTTAGCGTTGTAAGATCGCACACCCTTTTTAACGCAGGGGGAAGATGTAAATCGAAAAAATCTTGGGCAACGTTTACATCACTAAAAAAAGCTTTGAACATTGCATCGTGAACACAGTGGTTATTTTTCATATCAATCATTCATATCATTATTAATAGATTGCCATCACCATTTCCATCAATAGTGAAAACCCGCTCAAGGCAAGATTCTCTTATTCCTTATCAATGGAATGCCTGATGTTTTTTAGGGTATCGCGTAGAGTATAAATAAAACCATGAACATTATTTTGGTTAAAAATAATTTCTTCCACACAACAATCCTTCATTGAAATTAACTTACTCGGCTAAGCCATCACGAGTGAAAATTATTAATTACCATACCATAAAGTATTCGAGTTGCTGGAAGGTGGCAAGAGGTCGGCCGCTAAAAAATAAAATATTGCGGCACAGCACGCAATTTACAGAAGCAAATGATGAAAAGCAGCTAATCTATTAACTGCCCGGTAGCGTCATCTCAATCATGGTCAGGGCAATACTCAGTACTATCTTGCCATGATACCGGGTAAATAAAAAACTCCGGCTGAGCGGAGTTTTTTAGCGCAAAACAGGATTAATGTTTTATTTCCTGCATTTCTTTTATGTCGCTACGGTTAATTTGCTGTTTGGTGCCATTGGCATCTAAATAGCTGATCATTCCTGTCTGATCATCAACCTTCGGTTTACCTTCGCTTACAATGGTACGCCCGTCGTTAGTATGCATGGCATAATTATTATGCGCACATCCCGCCAGCAGGAGGGTTAGCGCAATCGCGGATAAAACACCTACACTTTTCTTCATAACGAACTCCTTTTATTAAGCCTAATAAAGGTTTAGCACATACAATCGAAGCCGCAAGCTTTTGGCCGAACTTTAGCAAACTTTATCAATTAACGCAGCCATATCACAAGAGCCGCGGCTTGACCGAGGCTACGTCTGCCCAATAGAATGACATGCATAACCACCGGAGCACTGCCGCATAGCCGGCACAGAATTCTACCGGCGGAAGCTGGCCGCATTTGTCTAGTCGATGCTGATATTTTTATAGGCTGCTGTAACCAATCTCTGAAACAAGTCACATAATTATTATCAATAAAAGCTTATAGATAACGAACAACAACGCGTGTCGGGCAAAGGTTCTGCGGTGCTCATTGACGTAATGAACCGCTTTGACGAGCACAGGCGCGCTACCGAACCGCTTTGACGAGCACAGGCGCGCTACCATCAGTTTGGATGAGGGCAAGGGAAGGCAACACCTCGCTCATCTTGGCACCAGCAGGATAAGAATACCCGCTGATTTATAAGGATGCTTTCATGATGCGTTCCCTCGCGCCCTTTGTTACCTCCTCAGCTGAGATTACTTGCTTATTACGCGCTAAATCGTTCAATGAAAAAAAAGCGTTATTCAAAACGGATGATTTTGTCGCAGTACTAATTAGTAATACGTTCACATCCTTTTCTTCCAAAATGGTTAAGGCTTTTTCCTTTGGCTCGGATATTTTGGGGTTGGGCGCGCCGGCCGGAGTTTATGAATATATAGTAGCCAGAACCCGTTACATAGACAATATTTTCAGGTCGCTGCCCAAAAAATTCAAGCAAGTATTTATTATCGGCGCCGGTTTTGATTCTCGCGCCTGCCGATTCCAACAAGAATTAGCGAAGACCAAAATTTATGAATGCGATCACCCCAATCTGCAGCTAAAGAAAAAAGCCATTTTTGAAGAACTTGATATTCCATTACCGGCGAACATGACCTTTATCCCGATAGACTTTACGGAAAATAATCTTGGAGAATCACTAAAGCGTTGTCTTATTCCACCCGGTGAAACCAGCCTTTTTGTGCTTGAAGGTCTGCTTTGCTACTTAGATGAGCTACAGGTAACAGCATTATTTTCAGCAATTGCACAACACGCCGGCCCCCAGAGCGAAATCGTCTTTGATTATGTTCACACCGACGCGTTAACCGATGATTTTAACGGCGGCGAAACATTACAATATATTGATAATAATGATGATTGGAGTCGACATTGGACCTTCGGTTTTTCGCCCGGAGAGGTAAGCGTCTTTTTGGAAAAATGTCATTTTTCATTAATTGAGGACATTGATTCTCAAGCCATGGAGCGACTGTTGTTAGCCGATACCCATGAACACGACCCCGTGCATATTTTAAGATCGCAATCGTTGGTTCGTGCTAAAAAAAATAATTATCAATAGATTTCCATGCATATATTCGCCATCTCAGCCACCCCAAAAGAATATTGCCATTATTTCTTGTCCCTGGAATATAGGTACCCCGAAACATTAGCTATCGATAGCTTATCGATGCCAGCGGCAAAACGTCGGGTATGGATAAATACTTCCAATTATCGCGCGCGGCCAAGCCAAAAGTAAAACCGGCGTCCAATATAATATCCGAGGGGCAAACGGAGGCCACGGGGATTCTTTGGCACAACCGGTGAAAGATTCCTCCTTATTGAATAAATCTTCAACGCTTACCCGATCGCCGTTTTTAAACCAAAGTGTATCTGCCACGGCCCGGGTGGTGGAGCACAGCATGAGCATAGAAGCCAGGAGATCACGGACGTTTGGTAAACGGGTATGGTTATTCAAAGCCATGCCGATCGCAGGGGCCTTAACGATAAAATCAGCAATCTATATACTGCAGAGAACGCCTTAAATTGCCTAAGCGAAATTATGTGTGCGGGCGCGTTAACCTGATGGGACATTTGCCTGCCGTTACGTCCGCAGCGTTTTTTTTGTTAAATATGGTTGATGAGTCACAGCGCCCCACCGCCTTTCAGCCCATGATTTATTACAGGTGAACAGGAGGTGGTTTATGCAAACTAACGACATCACTTTTTTGGCCGCGCTCGCCGTGATCATCATCGGTTTTGTAACCTTTATGTACGCTTAGATAGGCGATAAGCCGCCACTGTGGACAGAGAAGCGCACCGACAACTTTTGCTGTACTCCCTCAAACGAGGAGGTAAGTAGCCGATGCGCTTTTCTGAGAAAGAGCCGCGATTCAGGCAAAAATGACATACGAGATGACGATCCCTTCCGGCGCTTATCTCCGGCGCTCATGACGTTGTCAAGGCGGTAGCTCTGTAAAGGATGATTATATCTTAGGATTATTCCTAATATTTATCAGTGATAGCAGTCACATTTCTTATCCTTTTCCCTTATAAAGGATCACATTCGCCTCCCCCTCATATGTATCCCGGATACGACCGCTTATTCCCAGTGATGGAGGCGAGCGATCTGGAGCGTGCGCAGTTGATTTTTACGGCGGATAATACGTTTTTAACGCGGGTATTCCTTGTTCTGATTACCGCAGTCGCCCCAGCATAGACGGCTTGACAACTATTTGCTTTAAAAGGCGCCTTGGTATGATTGCTGCCGACGCTGGCCGGTTCACCGACCTCTAAAATTTACTCTATTATCTTCAAAAGGGCAGATTTGCTAGAGTAAATGACTGGGCGTGGGCGAAGGTCGTCCATGCCATTTTGCGGATGAAACCAAATTCAAGGATTTTTAATCATATGGACGTATATCACTCGTTAATTAATAATCAAACAACCACCGCCGGTAATCGAACTTTCGCGCAGGTACTCAAATCTCCAGCGCCCAAGACAGCTCCGCGGCACCAGGCTATGCGCAATTCGGCAAGCCCTTCAGCGGCACACATCGCCAATAGATTGGCCCAGCCCGTCTATAACGTTGGCGATCGGGCACAACCCTTGCAATTGAAATGTCCCTATTGCCAGAAATCGGCATGGTTGAGTCATCCCCCAGGGTCTGGCCGTTATGGCGATAACAGCGGTCATCTTCCCGCTGCGCGCCCGTACCCGATTATGGGCGTAGGGAATGTGCCGGGTGCTGCCCAGGTGACACCATCAGAGGGCAAGGATTACTCGTCCTATACCACGTTTTTGCCACGAGCCGGCCAACGGGGATATCACCATTTCTAGCGTTATCCTGTTCTTTTTGAAAAAGCTAAACGCCCTAACCAAAACGGCCAGGGCGCGCTTGCCGGCATAGGGCAAACGCGCCTTGGCGCCGCTGCCGTTAAGGGTTTATTTTACCCTATGCAAGATCGCTAGAATCCACTGATTAATGCACTTTTCCCGGTTGCAGGGCAACGCTGTCCGGACGTTCTTTTATCACGGTCCACACAATGATCATGGCGATGATTTCAAAAACCGACAGCATTAAAAACAGGGGTGAGAAACCGATAATACCGACCAATGCCCCCACCACCAACGTAAACAATGTCGAACCACCCCATCCTATCATGCCGGTCAGGCCATTGTCGGTGGCTACTTCGTTACGACCAAACAGATCGGATGACAAGGTAATCAGCGCGCCGGATAAGGTCTGATGGGCAAACCCGCCAAAACAGAGCATGGCTATGGCAAAATACGGGCTATGATACAGGCCGATAAGCCCTGGGCCAATCATGCACAATGCGCCGACCGAGACGACCAGCTTGCGCGAAACGATAAGCGTAACGCCGAAGTGCTTCTGGAAAAATCCCGGCATATACCCCCCGAGAATGCAGCCCACATCAGCAAATAACAGCGGCATCCAGGCAAACATGGCAATATGTTTGAGATCAAAACCATAGACTTTATATAAGAATAACGGTACCCAAGCATTAATCGTCCCCCACGCCGGTTCGGCGAGGAAACGCGGGATGGCAATCCCCCAAAATTGGCTGTCTTTGAGTAATTGGCTTACCGGTACTTTTTGCTTATTGCTGCTATGGTGGCGTGACTCCTGTCCGGCATATATATAATCACGTTCCTGTGAAGAGATATTTTTATGTTTGTCCGGTGTGTTATAAAGTTTATACCAACCTACCGCCCAGATTAAGCTTACTCCGCCGGTTAATAGAAAGGCGAAATTCCAGCTATGCACCATAATTGCCCAAGCGACCAACGGGGGTGCCAATACGCCGCCAATCGCCGCGCCGGCGTTAAACCACCCCACCGCCACCGGGCGCTCTTTGGCCGGAAACCATTCAGAGGAAGCCTTGAGACCCGCAGGTATCACCGCGGCTTCCGCCATTCCCAACGCACCACGCAAGATTCCCAACGCGACCCAGCTACCGGCAAACGCATGGGCCATATTCAGCAACGCCCAGGCAATCGCAAACAGCAGGTAACCTAATTTTGTTCCTAGTAAATCCAACACATAACCCGCCACCGGCTGCGTCAGGGTATAGCAACCTTTGAAAATGGCATCAATATAGGAGTATTGCTGTACGGTGAAATGCATTTCCTCCATGATGGTTGGGGCAGCCACCGCCAGTGAATTTCGCGCCAGATAGTTTAGCACGGTGGCTAGCATCACCATGCCAATCATATACCAACGCAAGTTTTTTATTATCCTCATTTTTCCATCCCAGACGTTTTTTAGCATTATGAAAACGAGAT
Organism: Enterobacterales bacterium; assembly: GCA_015654745.1. Taxonomy (GTDB): domain Bacteria; phylum Pseudomonadota; class Gammaproteobacteria; order Enterobacterales; family Enterobacteriaceae; genus Acerihabitans. The sequence goes on along the minus strand of JAATGH010000384.1, from coordinate 11,278 downwards.
TTTTATGGGTAAAACAAAAGAAAGAAACATTAATTCATTAAATTTGAAATGCAGTTTCTAATCAGCGCGAAGTATATTATTGACGTTTATGCTTTAGCGTGATTAATCTCACAAAAGCATTATGTCAAACTGCGCAAATAGCAGATGGTTGCAGCCTGCGGCCACATACGCCACTATGTCACTCTGCAGGATGGGCCGCGGATTGACTCCCGCAGGAACCACCGAACCCCGCCATATCGGCCTTAGCATGTCTATATAGATGAATTTAATGGAGAAGCAAAATGACACAACAGCATAAACCAGTCTGGTTTATTACCGGCTGCTATACCGGCTTCGGCCGTGAACTGGCCGCCCATACCCTGTCCCTAGGCTACCCCACCGTCGTGACCGCCCGACATCCCGAACAGGTAAACGATCTGGTTGCCGGCCACGAAGATCTTGCATTGGTATTGGCACTGGATGTTACACAGCAAAAACAGATCGATGCCGCCGTGAGCGCGGCCATTACGCGGTTTGGCCGCATTGACGTGCTGGTGAATAATGCCGGTATCGGGTATTTCGGTTCGTTTGAGGAGAGCGATCTGGCCGCCGTGCACCGGATGTTTGATATCAATGTGTGGGGATTGACCGCGATGACCCGCGCCACGTTACCGGTTATGCGTCAACAGCGTAGCGGCACTATAGTCAATATTTCGTCAATTGGCGGCATCACCACCTTCCCATCCCTGAGTTTCTATCACGCCACCAAATTTGCAGTGGAGGCACTATCAGAGTCGTTGTCCCAGGAAGTGGAACCCCTGGGTATCAAGGTATTGATTGTCGAACCCGGTCCATTCCGTACCGATTGGGCTGGCCGTTCCGCCGATGAAGCGCCGCAGACCATAGCCGATTATGCTGAAACAGCCCATGTGCGGGCCCGCGCCAGCCGCGATAACAGCGGGAAACAGGCAGGGGATCCGGTACGCGCGGTAAAAGCCATTGTCAAGGCGGTGGAAGCCAAGCAACCGCCGCTGCGCTTGCTATTAGGTCATCCCGCATTGGAAAACGCGCACAAAAAAATCGCGTTATTGCAACGTGATTTTGATGGTTGGGCCGATGTTACCCGTGGAGCGGATTTTCCAAAGGATGAATAAAACCCGCCCGCATGGTTAAAAACCCGTTCGCAGCCATGCCCACCCCGTCATTGGGCGGGGGTTCGCCATTGCCCGTGAGTTTTATCATCATGGACATTGGCGGGATGGCCGCCGAATCATACCTGAAAGCTATGTAATATAACCGAACAGTATTTACCGTAATTTAACATTACCCGCTAAGATAAATTTTTATCTGAGAAACGGTCATGTCCATGTCTGACACCTTTACTGAACGCTTGATTCGTTGTCGACGCGAATTGCATACCCATCCTGAATTATCGAACCAGGAATTCGCCACTACTGAAAAAATTACCGCCTGGCTACGCGAGGCGGATATCCGCATCGTGCCGTTAAACTTGGCTACGGGCGTAGTAGCCGAAATCGGCCTGCAAAAAAGTCCGATTATCGCGCTGCGGGCGGATATTGACGCACTCCCCATCCAGGAGCTTTCCGGCGTCCCCTTTAGTTCACGCCATGCCGGCGTAATGCATGCCTGCGGGCACGACGTACATACGTCGGTGATGCTGGGCGCGGCGTTATTGCTTAAAGCCCGTGAAGCCGACTTGCCCGGTACGGTTCGGATCTTTTTTCAACCGGCGGAAGAGAATTTTAACGGCGCCTGTCACCTGATCGCCGCGGGCGCACTGGATAATGTCTCGGCGGTATTCGGTATGCATAATGCCCCCGAGCTCCCGCTAGGTACTTTTGCCACCCGCCCTGGCGCATTTTATGCCCATATTGACCGTTTCCAGATCACGGTAACCGGCAAGGGGGCCCATGCGGCTAAACCCGAGCAAGGCATTGACACCATTGTGACCGCCAGCCAGATAGTTAACGCGTTGCAAACCCTGCCAAGCCGCAATTTCAGTTCGTTGGAATCGCTAGTGGTGAGCGTAACCCGCATTCAGGGCGGCAACACGTGGAATGTCTTGCCGCAAACCGTGGAATTGGAAGGCACGGTGCGAACCCACAACCTTAAAGTTCGGGAAAAAATCCCTGAAACGCTGACCCGAGTCATAGATGGCGTCGCCAGCGCCATGGGCGCTGAGGCGACGCTGAACTGGTATCCAGGCCCACCCGCGGTAGTCAATACCCCGTTTTGGGCCGAATTCAGCCAACACGTCGCCACCGGTGTGGGTTATCAGGTGCAGGAAGCGGAACTGCAGATGGGTGGCGAAGATTTTTCCCTTTACCTGCAACAGGTGCCGGGAACCTTTGTGAGCATTGGTTCGGCCAGCGAATTTGGCCTGCACCACCCGCGCTTCAACCCTAATGAACAGGCGATCGCTCCCGCAGCGGCGTATTTTGCCAAGCTGGCGGATGAAGCGCTAGGCGCATTAGTGCAACAGCAGGCCGCAGCACAAGTTGCATCGGTGGATTGATATCCCGCACCGACACGCTGTCAAGGCATCCGGCCCAGCGTGTCAGCGTGTCAGCGTGTCAGCGTGTCAGCGCCGGGATTCCAGCACACCGCACACCGGCCTGCGAATCCCTGGTTTGACGCCCGGCGTTACCGCCCGTTGGAGGGTTAAATTTGATAATCCAACGCGGGTTCGGTGGGGTTAGGGGATAATACCTGCTCCTCGATTTCGGTCAGGGAGAGCTGGGGATTACATAGCTGAATAAAGCGCCAGGCGTATTTGCGCTGCAGTTGACCCCGTTTCACACCCAGCCAAACGGTGCTGGGCTCAAATAAATGCTCGGCGTTAATACTCACCAGCCCAATATCACGCTCGCGGTTATAAGACATATCGGCCAACAGGCCGACCCCCAACCCCAGCTCAACATAGGTCTTGATGACATCCGAATCCTGGGCGCTGAGAACCACCTCGGGCTTAAGCCCGGCCGCCTGAAAGGCCACGTCAATACGCGATCGGCCGGTAATGCCGCGCCGGTAGGTCACCAGCGGGTATTGGCCCAGCGTTTCCAGCGAAAGTTCCCCTTCCTGTGTCAAGGGGTGCCCTTCCGGCACCAACACCGCGTGATGCCAGCGATAATAGGGAAATGCCGCCAGTTGTTCCTCGCTCATCAGTTTTTCACTGGCAATACCCACATCCGCCTCGCCCGATTGCAACATGGAGACAATTTCTTCCGGACTCCCCTGGTTTAATACCAGCCGCACCCGCGGATAGAGCGTACGGAATTCCTTTATCACCGCCGGTAAGCTGTAGCGCGCCTGGGTATGGGTAGTCACAATGGAGAGTTCGCCGGAATCCTTATTGGCAAACACATCGGCAATCCGGCGAATATTATTTGCATCGCTCAGGATACGCTCCGCCACCGCCAGGAGCGCCTTACCCGGCTCGGTCATGCCAATGAGTCGTTTCCCGCGCCGAATAAATATCTCGACGCCCAGTTCTTCTTCCAACTCGCGGATATGACGGCTAACGCCGGATTGGGAGGTAAATAACATACTGGCCACGTCGGTCAGATTATAATTACAACGGGCGGATTCCCGAATAATACGCAGTTGCTGAAAATTCACGGGTCTTACCTCCTTTAGCTCTAATATAACTATATTCATACCGAGTAAGAGCTAAGGGGACAAATAAGAAAAAAAGGTAACTTATAGTTTTTTAAACTAAGCAGAATTTCGCCGGCCTTTTACGCTTATTCGCTGAGCCTGGTATGGAGCTGATTATTATCGCGATAATCAATCCATAGGCATGGGGCGGCATGCGCTAAAGCGCGGGTGGCATCTAGACTCAGCGCCCGGTAGGACGATTCCACCGCCGCCAGCCCAGGCGGCACTTCGGTACAAGCCAGCACCAGTTGCTCGGCGCCCCGTGATACCAGAGCAGCGGCCAGGCGGTCGAAAAATTCCCCGCCCATACGCAGCTCTCCGCGCTTAACGGCATAACAGCCCGGCACAAACCAGTCGGCCATTTCAGCCGGCCGCGGCAGCAGCGTCGCGCTGCCCAGGCCAGCGAACCGCCGCTGGAACCAACCCGCGTCCAGGGTCCCCTGGGTGGCGATTAAGCCAATCCGCGCGGCCGGCCGCTGTCGCAAGGCCTGGGTCGTCGCGTCGGCAATATGCAATATCGGCGCGTGGCTAGCCGCCGCCATTTGATCATACCAGTGATGGGCGGTATTGCAGGCAATCAGGATATGGCTGGCACCGACGCGGTTAAGCTGCTCAATTCCCGCCAACAGCGCCGGCAGTGGCGACGGTCCGCTGCCAGCCAGCGCCCGCTGCCGATCGGCAATTTGCGGCACATTCCATGCCACCACCGGCGCATGATCCCGATCGCCGTCGGCAGGAGTTTCCTCGATGATCTTCTGCAGTAAATCAACGGTGGCCAGCGGCCCCATCCCGCCCAATACGCCCAGCAGAAAATGGCTCATTATTCCGCCCGCTGTTCCAAGAGCTGACGATACCCGAACAGTCCGGCCGATCCACCGGTATGGATAAACAACACATTGTCCGTTGATTTGAAATGTCCCTGGCGGATTAAATCAATCAGGCCAGCCATCCCCTTCCCCGTATAAACCGGGTCCAGCAAAATGCCCTCCAGCTGCGCCAGCAGGCGCAACGCCTCGAGAGTTCCCTCGGTGGGCAATCCATAGCCTTCACCCACATAATCCGCATTCACCACCACCCGATCGCGCGGTAATTCCCCACGGGCGCCGAGTAGCTGCCATGTGCGGGCGGCCAAGGCATAGACATTCTCTTCCTGCTTGGCGCGTGGCGCCCGCACGCTGATGCCTAGTACCGGGATACCGCTGTTACTGGCCTCCAGCCCGGCCAACAATCCGGCCTGGGTGCCGGTACTGCCGGTGGCGTGGACCACATGGTCGATGCGCAAACGTTGCTGGCTTGATTGGTACAACAGCTCTTGCGCGCAAGCCACATATCCCAGCGCCCCGATGGGATTTGAACCGCCTCCGGGTATCACATAAGGCCGCTGACCATTGGCGCGCAGGCGGTCGGCAAGTTGCTCCATGGCCTGCTGCATATCGCTGCCGGCCGGCAGGTGTTCCACTACTACGCCGCCGAGCAAATTATCCAGCAGCACATTGCCGGAGCGTTGGTAGTCCTCACCGAATCGCTCCACCCGACGTTCCAGCAATACTTGCGTTTTCAGACCAATCTTGGCGGCGCCGGCAATGGTCTGGCGCACATGGTTAGACTGCGTCGCGCCTTGGGTTATCACGACATCGGCACCCTGCTGCTGCGCGTCGGCGAGGAGAAATTCCAATTTACGCGTTTTATTGCCGCCGCTTGCCAAACCGGTATTATCATCACGTTTGATATAAATAGTGGGACCGCCAAGAAAACGGCTCAAATTGGGTAATGCTTCAATAGGAGTAGGGAACTGGCCTAAGGAAAGACGGGGGAAGCGGGCGAGATGCATAATATTTTCCTGATCAATGAATGTTAAGACTAAATTCTGCGTTGAAAATAAGGGTTGTCGCGGTCCTGCACAGGAGCACTATATCGCAATTGATATTGTCTCGAACGACCAGAAGGAAATATCGATAGATGGAAATTAACTATATCGCCAGTAGCCGTTGCCTTCTAATGCTAAAAAAATCCCAAGTAAAGCTAAATAACGCATAAGCATATGCTTATAATTTATTCCAAAAAACACTTTACCCCTTTGCATCATTATTATTTAAGATGGCGGGATAATATAACGTTTTTGGGATACATTTGATGAACTCTTTGTTTAAACGAATCGGCGTGGCTGCCGCTTTTAGTTCGTTTTTTTTAGCGATGACGCCCGTCCGGGCGGAAGGCACCATTAGCATCGCACAGCAGTTTGGTATCGGTTATCTGATTTTGGACGTCGTGCGCGATCGACAGCTCATCGAAAAACATGGCAAAGAGCAAGGCCTGGATATCAAGGTGGATTGGCATAGCATTTCCGGTGCGACCGCCATGAACGAAGCGCTGCTGACCGGCGCGCTGGACGTGGCTTCCGCCGGGGTTCCACCGGCGCTCACCGTATGGGACCGTACGCGGGGACGGCAGAATGTCAAAGCGGTGGCGTCGCTGGGCTCAATGCCCAACTTTCTGCTAAGTAATAATCCGGCGGTGAAAAGTATTAAAGACCTAACGGATAAAGACCGCATTGCGGTTCCCGCCGCCGGCGTGGGTTTCCAATCCCGGACGCTGCAGATCGAAACCGCCCGTTTGTATGGCAACGCGGAATACAAAAAATTCGATACCATAACGTTGAGCTTGCCGCATCCCGATGCCACCGCTGCGTTAATTTCCGGCGGTTCTGAGATCAGCGCCCACTTTTCCAGCCCGCCGTTTCAATATCAGGCGCTGGAGCATCCCGGCATTCATAAGATATTGAGTTCTTATGATGTGCTCGGCGGTAAGGGTTCTTTCAACCTGCTGTACGCTACGCAAAAATTCCATGATGAGAATCCTAAAACCTATCGTGCGTTTTTTGATGCCTTGGCGGAAGCGGCGGATATCATAAAAGCAGATAAGCATGCGGCGGCGCAGACCTATATTCGCGTCGAACAGTCACATTTGCCGCTGGAGTTAATCGAAAAAATCATTAATGACCCTGAAAACGATTTCACTATTGCGCCACAGAAAACCTTTGTCTACGCCGAAAAACTTCATGAACTCGGCATTCTGAAAAATAGTGCCGCTTCATGGAAAGATTACTTTTTCCCGGAAGCCTATACGCTGCCGGGTAGTTAAATCCGCAGCCCGGCGTGACAGGAGTAGCAGCATGACGTTAAAGATACAAAGCGCCCCGAATGTGGCACCAATACTGCGGGTCGACACGGTAAATCTTGAATATCGAACCCACCATCGCGTGGTCAGGGCGACCCATGATGTCAGCTTTGATGTTTTTACCGCCGATCGATTTGTGCTGCTTGGCCCTTCCGGATGCGGTAAGTCTAGCCTGTTAAAAGCTATCGGCGGTTTCCTGCCGCCGATTAGCGGCAGTATTAAATTGGCCGGGGAAACGGTTACGCAGCCGGGGCCGGATCGGTTGATGGTCTTTCAGGAATTCGACCAGTTGCCACCGTGGAAAACCGTATTAGAAAACGTGATGTTCCCTCTGTTAGCCAGCGGCAAGGCACGGCGAAAAGAAGCCAGGGAACGGGCGGAGTATTTTTTGGATAAGGTGGGCCTGACGGCTTTTGCCGATGCTTATCCCCATACGCAGTCCGGCGGCATGAAGCAACGGGTTGCCATTGCCCGTGCGCTGGCCATGGAACCCAAGGTCCTGTTAATGGATGAACCCTTTGCCGCGCTGGATGCATTGACCCGGCGTAAAATGCAAGAGGAGTTGCTCGCCCTGTGGGACGAGGTGCGCTTTACCCTATTGTTCGTGACCCACTCGATCGAAGAGGCGCTGGTCGTAGGTAGCCGCATACTGTTGCTCTCACCTCATCCTGGCCGGGTACGGGCTGAAATCAATAGTCACCAGTTTGGTATAAGTGACTTTGGCGGCAGCGCATTTCAGCAAACCGCACAGCGGATCCATCATTTATTGTTCGACGATGCGGACTCGGCTATCGCGCCGCCTCTTTCCGCCGCGGTCAAACCGCGTTTTAAAGTGGTGGGAGGTTAAATGATCTTTTTTGCCCAGGGACATTTTTTATGACCATGCAACCGCCGATCCGGCCGGAATATCAGTTTGAACTGGCGCCGATAGATCGGTTAACCCTGATCAACCCCCTGCCCTGGTACAGTCGACTGTGGACCCAAACCTGGTTGCGCAAGTCAGTTATTTTATTCGTGCTGATTTTGCTGTGGGAGGCGGCCGCGCGTTGGCAAAATAACGATCTCCTGCTGCCCGGTTTTATCCAGACCATGACGGCGTTTTTCCAGGATATCGCCAACGGCGTGTTGCCGGCGAAAGTGGCCATTTCATTAAGTACCCTGATCAAAGGTTATCTTATCGGCACCGTACTGGCGCTGTTGTTTAGTTCGCTGGCGGTATCGACCCAACTCGGCCGTGATTGTTTAAGTACGCTTACATCCATGTTTAACCCCCTGCCGGCCATTGCCTTGTTACCGCTGGCATTGCTATGGTTCGGTCTGGGAGAAAACAGCCTGGTCTTCGTACTGGCACATTCCGTCATGTGGCCCATGGCGGTGAATACCTATACCGGTTTTCTCGGCGTATCCGATACGCTACGCATGACGGGCCGCAATTATGGCCTGCGCGGTTTACGCTACGTTTGGTATATCTTAATTCCCGCCGCGCTGCCCTCCATTCTTTCTGGTCTAAAACTCGGTTGGGCTTTTGCCTGGCGCACCCTGATTGCCGCCGAGCTGGTTTTCGGCGCCTCAAGCGGTAAAGGCGGGCTTGGCTGGTATATTTATCAAAACCGTAATGAACTCTATACGGATCATGTATTTGCCGGACTGATCTCGGTAATTTTGATTGGCTTATTAGTCGAGGGGCTGATTTTCAGCAGCCTCGAGCGGATAACGGTTAAACGGTGGGGCATGCAGAGATAACACTGCGGCCGGAAATCATCTTCAGCAGGATAGGAGAAGAATAACGTGATAGTGGTTAAAGCACCGCAGAACTACCTTAATGAGGTGGGGCTAATCAAACGTATCGGCGAATTTGTCGCGCCTATTACCCAAAACCAGGTCATGATTATCACCAGCCCGCGGGCCTGGCAGGCAACGGAAGCGGCGATCGAGGCCAGCTTCGCTACCCATGATATTCATTATCAGCGCTTTTTTTTACAAGGTGAATGTACTCGCGCAACCATTACCGCATTCAGTGCGCAGGCAAAAGCCCTGGGCGTCAAGCTGGTCATCGGCATCGGCGGCGGCAAGGTGTTGGACACGGCCAAAGGCATTGCCGAAGCCAGTGGACAGCTTCCCTTGATCACCGTGCCGACCATCGCCGCCACCTGCGCCGCCTGGTCCCCCATATCGGTACTTTATACCGAAGCCGGCGGGCATTTAAACTCCATGCCGTTGCAACGCACGCCGGAATGGGTACTGGTGGACAGTCAGGTGATCGCGAATACGCCGGTACGTTATCTGAAGGCCGGTATCGTCGATGCCCTGGCTAAATGGTATGAATTCGAACCTTACCTGCGGCAAGATGATAGTAGTCTGGCCTTGGTGCTTAAAGCACAGGCCGCCAAGTTGGCCTTGGACATATTTGAACACTCGGCGGAAGAGGCCATCGCCGCTAACCAACGGCATCAGGCCACCCCAGCATTTAGCAAGGTGGTGGATGCGGTCATCGCCTTGGCGGGCATGGCCAACAGCATGCGCGACGACGTGACCCGCATTGGCGTGGCCCATGCGTTGCATAACAGCATGACCTACCACCCTGAGTTGCATGCATTTCTGCATGGTGAACTGGTGGGCTTCGGGCTGGTGGTGCAATCCTATCTGGACGACACGCTGCCAGGAAATCGAGAGCAGGCGCGTCTCTTGGCGTTATTAACCACCTTTTCTACACCACTCACTCTGCGACAATTAGGTGTGGAAGCGGAGGGTGCGGAGTTGACGCAAAAAATTAAACATATTGCCGAAGGCGTAAAAATCGCCCCGGCAATAGCGGCACGGCTACCCTTTGCGCTTAACACCGGGCGTATAGAGCAAGCCCTCGCTCGCATCACCGCGCTGTATTCCACGCCACGCAAGGCCCACAGCGATCCCGATGCTATATATGCGGCACTAACCACCGGGCGCTAGGGCTAGAAACCTTTTCGGCCCGTCAGGGCCGAAAACTACAGCCCACTTGACGCTGAGTTTGGCTGATACTCATTGGTATAATACTGGCTGGGTTTTAGTGTTTGTTTAATAATACCCAGTGCCGAAATTGCGTTCAGCAGTTCACTCCAGGAACGGTCTTCGAGCTTAAGCCGATCGCCGTCGGCCTCCCCCAGTATGGCCATAGTGTCCCGCCACTGCTGCTGGACAAAGGCTGCATCGTAGGCCTTGCTGTACTGCGCGGCAAATGCGGCGGTGGCTTCGTCGGGATGGGCAATGGCATAATCGATACTTTTGGCGGTGGCGCGTAAAAAGGCCTTGGCTAAATCAGGATGTTTATTCAACCATTGCTGGTTGCCGGCAAACATAAAGATTGGGCTATTTGGCACGCCGTGCGCCGTGGCCGGCAAATACTCAGGTTTTTTCCCGGTGGTAACGGCAATTTCCGTTCCTTCCGCGTTGGTAATGCCGGTGGTAGCGTCCACGCGGTTTTGCAGCAGCAGCGGTACGGTATCATCTGCGGCGGCAACCATGGTGACATCATCCAAGGTCATGCCGGCGCTTTTCAGCATCAGCGTCAATTGCGCCTTGGTCCAAGCATCGTTGTAGATACCAATTTTTTTACCTTTCAGCTCGTGGAGACTGACGGGATGGCCCTGCTGAGTAAAGATACCCCAATTATTGCCGACGCCATACCGACCGATGGCTATCACCGGGGCACCCTGCTCTTTGGCAAAAATAATGTCCATTACGGTTGTAAACGCTACATCAGCCCTACCGGTGCCAAGGAATTTCATGGTATCAGCCACCGTTGGCGGGGCTACAATATCGAGATCGATTCCTTCCTGTGTATAAAACCCCTTGGCCTTACCCAGCGTCCAGGGGATCCAGAACCCATCCGCCACCGGCCACTCCTGCACGAAGGTGACTTTAGTGGCGATCGGAGGGGTGGTCTCGGCCCTGGCCGGTAGGGCTGCCAACTGAGTTAGAAGCAATGCGGCCACGGCCACCCGGATCGCAATCTGGTTAAACCATGCTGATCTTTTCATAACGCATTCCTTGGTAAGTAGATAAAGCCTCAATTAAAAATAGTAGCATAACAGCGATTGCATCCTATATTGATAGCTGAACATACTGCATATATACCCGTCGTACTGCAAATTGCATGGGCGTTGGCAATACTCGGTCCTTGCCTGGACCTCGCCCCTAACGGAGCCGTATCAGGTCGCAATCAAATCTGCTCCAAACAGATTTTAACGCCGTGTCGCCGCCCGTCTGTAACTCGAGTTATTTAGGGTATGGTGGTAAACAAACGGGGGAGAAACGAGCTAACAGAATGCTCTTATTGCGGCATGATCTTCGTCGACAACATCGTCAACGAGCTCGACGACTTCCTCGGCAACCTCGAGCGTGTACACGGGCCCTCCAGTGACGGTACCAGGGAACGTGAACTTCACCTACTACCACTGTGTATCTG
>JAATGH010000215.1 GCA_015654745.1 Enterobacterales bacterium | reverse complement strand
TATCAAAGAACTGATCGTCGAATTTCTCATTCGAGCATTTGCCGCCGACCTGATAACCGCAGGTAAGCAGCAGGCTCGGTACGTTTAGCCGGGCGGCGGACATTAAGTGGGCCGGCGTGGTCTTATCGCAGGAGGAAAGGCAAATCATGCCGTCCAGTACCGCACCTTCCATCATGCATTCCACTTCATTGACCATCAGGTCGCGGGTAGGCATCAGATAACGGGCTTTTTTACCTGCGCTGGTGACGAAATCGCTTGGCGCCACGGTGCGTACTTCAAACGGTAATCCGCCAGCGTCGCGGATAGCTTGCTCCACAATGCGACACAGCTCATCAAGATGCACATAGCAGCAAGAGAGTTTGTTGGATGTATTTATGATGGCGATTTTCGGTTTGTACATGTCTTCTTCGCGAATGCCCATACTGCGCCATTGCGCACGACGAACTGCCCAGCGGGTGGAACCCGGCTTAAAATTGCTTCTGAACATCTCGAAATCCTTCTTAGGTATGTAGTTTTGTTAAGCTAACTATCCGGCATTTTGGATGGTTGTCCAACCAATTTATCTAATTAATGATATTGCGCTCACAAAAGGATATTTTAAAGAGGTGCCAAGACATATTCTTTGGAGAAAACACACGAACATCTGTTCAATGGGATAGTGGTCCAGCCAATTTTTGCCAGACGCATCTGGCCCTTGCCGATGCCCTGGCGGCGAAAATCGCTCTAGGTATTACCGGTTAGATTATCCAGATGTGCCCATCAAACCGGTGAGAAGGGAACGGGATAATCCTTGCCGGCGATAGTCGTCCAACAGTGCCGGCAGCGTATCGAGGCCATTTTGCAGAAAATAGGTTATCCTCTGGCAATGGTAAAACGATCTATAAGCGTAGCGTCGGGAGCAAAACCCAGACCGGGGACATCGGGCAGCGCCATCACCGGTTGATAGTGCATCAACGGATGCAATTGCTGTTCAAACGCCAGCCACGGAACTTCCAGCGGCACATTGCTCGGCATAACGCTTATCAGATGTGCGCTGGCAGCCAGGCCCGGGCCGTAATAAAAACAGTGCGGCAGCAGGGTGGCGCACGGGTGCTCGGCATGGGCGGCGATAATGTCGAGAACGGTGGATATGCCGCCGATTTTGGCGACGCTCGGCTGCAATACATCCAGCCAGCCATGCTCAAGGCTCAAAAGAAATTCTTCGCTATTATTGAAATTTTCACCGGCCGCGATGGGCATGCCGGTACACTGTTTAAGCCGCTGCAAACGAGAAATATTTTCCGGCGGGAAGGTGGGTTCTTCGACGAAGGACACCCCTGCCTCCAGCAGCGCCGGCAAAATATCCCGCGCCTCCTCTTCGCTCCACGCGCAGTTGGTATCCACCATCAAGACCACATTGTCAGGCATTTCCCGGCAGACCGTGGCGATGGCCGCCGGCTGGCGCTCATGCAGTTTGATGCTGCGGTAACCCTGGTGGACCAGCGCATTGATACAGGTCAGCAGTTGGCCGACGTCGCCATCATAGCTGGGGATACTGGGATAGAGTTCGATTTGGGCACGTGTACCGCCAAGCAGTTGCCACAGCGGCAGATTTTCTGCTTTGGCGCGGATGTCCCACAGGGCAATGTCCAGCGCCGACAGCGCGTACATCATTATGCCGCCGCGGCCGTAGCTGTGAAAGGCGTAATGGGCTTTCGCCATCAGTGCGCTGATGTCGTCACAGGCTTCGCCGCGAAAAAACGGCGACACCCGCTCGGTAAGCAGCGCCATGGTGGCTGGATTACAGGCATGGCCAAACGCTTCACCCCAGCCAACGTAACCGTTGTCCGTCTCTACGCGGACCAGCAGCGCATCCAAGGTTGGCGATAGGGCCCGTGCGGCGTTGAAGGCACCCTCTTTGCCGGAGGCGCGCCGTACAACGGGTTTGTACGGCAGCCGGACAATAATACTGTCAATCTGGGCAATACGCATAAGGATCCTTATTCATCACCGTGAGTCGAGGAACCAACGGCGGAAATATGAAATTGCACGCCCAGTGAGGCGGGGTGCTGATGAGTGCTGACCAGCGGGCGATCGACGCATGCCGTTTCGACACACACAAAGTTCCGGTAAGAGCCATCCGGTATATCGTTGATGTGGGCCGCGCGGGTCGCGCCAGGGTTCCATACGACGATGTTGCTGTTGTTTCGATGGCTGATAATGACATCGCACGCTGTGGCATGATCATGAATGCTGGTTTGCGGCTCAGGGGCGGAAAATATGATCCCGGTTTCACCATTGAGGGTGAACGGCAGGGACCGCAGCATTTTATTAACACCGGCTACGGTGTCGAAACCCTGGTTGCCCGTGCCTTTAATGCTGATTCCGGCGATGTCGGGCGTATAAAAATAGCTGTGCAGCGCGGCCGTGGCGCGATAATCGCCATGCGCTATCAAGGTCAACTCGCAGTGGCTTTCGCCGAGGATAATATTCAGTTCGAGATGGAATGGGTGATCCCACCACTGACGGGTTTGCGGCGTATCGCGCAGCGCGAGCGTCAGGTTAACCGCGCGTTGGCTGGGAACCATCCCCGTGATGCGCCAAGGTAGCAGGCGCGCGAAGCCGTGGAACGGCTCGCCGCCCAGGTCGGTAAACCAGGGCCAGCACACCGGCACGCCGCCGCGAATGGGCACACCGGTCTGAAACGGCGTTGTGCCGCTGAGCCAGAGCACCTGCCGCGGCTGCGAAGCGGGCTTCCACGCCAGCAATTGCGCGCCCTGTAATGACACCGCCGCCTGGCAATACGGCGTGTCGACAATCAGAACCTCAAGCTCGCCTATTTGACGTAGCGTGGTGCCGGTGCCGAGCGGCGTCTTTACCGGTAGCGCGAAAAGTGTATTGATAACGTCCATTAGATTCTCCCGGGGCCGACCGTCGATCCCCCCTGTTGCGGACATCGGTCAGACATCGGTACGCGTGGTGATCTGCTGATTACGCAGGCGGATGTCATCCATAACGTACCGTTGGATGATTCGCCGATCGAAGGTAATGCCATGCCCTGGCCGATCTGAAGGGCTGATGGCGCCGTTGACCACGAGGCAGGGCTCGCTGATGATGCCCATTTCACTTAACCCGGCGCCCTTAAGCCCTTCAAACATCTCAATGTTGGGTAGCGCGCATCCGAGATGTGCAATTAACTCCATACCAAAATGGGGAATAACCGGAATATTATGGCTTTCCGCCAATCGGGCAATTTTGACAAATTCGGTAATACCGCCAACGCGATGAACATCCGGCTGGATATAGTCGCAGGCATCCATTTTTATCCAGTGTGCGAACTGGTGTTTAGTATATATACTTTCGCCTACCGCTACCGGCACGACGCATTTTTGACGTACGCTCTGATGTCCTGAAATATCATCGCTGATAATGGGTTCTTCCAGCCAGTAGATATTTGCCTGGTTAAGAATGTCCATGCGCCGGCATATTTCACCAGAATGCCATTTCTTATTGGCGTCTACCGCGATATTGACTCTCGGGCCGACGAGTTCTCGTACCGCCATTAGACGCTGAAGATCTTCATACACATCCTCCTTACCGATTTTCATCTTTATTGTGCGATAGCCTAAAGAGAGAAATCCCTCGATTTGCGCCAGCAAATCCTCTATGCCCAAATGAAGGTTCACGCCGCTGCCATAACCCTTGACGCTGCGCCGGTAGCCGCCTAACAGCCGATATAACGGCTGGTTAAGCGCCTGGCCAATCAAATCCCATAGGGCAATATCCACGGCGGCGATGGCATGGGTAGTTACGCCCGCCGAACCGATATCGTGGCTTTCAAGCCACATTCGCTGCCAAAGACGCTCGTTTTCCAGCGGATCTTCACCCAGCACTTTCGGCACAAGGTAATGATCTATTAAGTTCTTAAAGGCGCTGCCGCCGTTTCCCGTGCTGAATGTCCAGCCGGTTCCGGTATGCCCCGTATCGGTTTTCAGCCATACGATGACGAACTCCAGGCTTGAAAACGCGTAGGTGGAGGACCCCCAGTTTTCCGTGAGAGGAACTCTGTATAAACCTGATTCAAAATCGATAATTTTCATAATGTTTTTCCTGTGTCTTGCGCCAGGGTTTTTTGCGGACTGTGGCGATCGGCTTTTTTAACAAACAGCGCTACGACCGATGCGCCCAACACACCCAGACAACCGGCGAGAATAAACGCGGCGGCATAGGAACCCGAGCCGACGATAAACCCGGTGGCTGTCGGAGCCACAATGCCGGAAATGTTGGCCAGCCCATGCATCAATCCGCCCGCGCTGCCGACGTATTCTTTCGGCGCCGCATCCTGAATCAGCGTCCAATATGCCGGGGCGGCAATCTGCATAAATCCAAAGGCCAGGGTCATCAGCACCACGGCGCCAAGTGCGGTTTGCGTCTGGCTGATAAGCCCGACGCACAGGGAACAGAGGGTAAAGCAGGTCACCAGCACCACTTTGCGTGAGAACAGCTGTTTGCCGGTTTTCCGGTAGATATAATCAATGATATAGCCGCCGGAAATATAGCCGAGGGTACCGGCTATCCAGGGCAGAACGCCGACGATGCTCATATCCTTCAGGCTGATGCCGGTTGTTTCCACCAAAAAGGTGGGAAACCAGTTCATGAAAAAGAACAACACATAATTGAAGCAAAACAGCGACAGGGCGGTAGCCAGGATCGAGGGCTGCAAAATCGCTTTCCACATCGACGGGGCAGGGACTGCGGCGCCCGTGTCCTCGGGGGCGATAACCGCTTCCGTTTCCCCTTCAATCAAAGCGGCTTCGGCAGCGGACACGTACTTGTTATCCCGTGGCTTATCCGTGCCGATCACTGCCCAGATAATGGCCCAGGTAATGCCGATAAACGCGATGAGGATAAATGAAATCCGCCAATTGAATGTGATACAAAGAAAACCCACCACTGGGCCTGAAATGGCTCCGCCCAAGGGTCCTCCGGCCTGGTTAATACCCACGGCACGGGCGCGCTCTTTAATGGGAAACCAATTATTCACCACTTTGTTCGCCGTGGTGGAAATCGGGCCTTCGCCGGCGCCAAACACCGCCCTGGCGACAAACATGGTCCAGAAATTAAACGCGCCGGCGGTCAGACCGCAAATAATTGACCAGACGGTCATGGACCAGGAGAACACGCGTTTGGGGCCAAATTTATCCGCAAGCACGCCGCCGACAAAGTTAAACAGCGCGTAGCCAATGGAAAAACTGCCGAATATTATCCCTTTCTCTTCAGGGGTCAGATGGAAATCATGAGTAATAAAGGGCATTGCATAGGCCAGCGCAGAACGATCCAGATAATTAATGACCATCGCCAGCGTGAGCATCACCAGGATAACTCGGCGAAATTGGGTTTTCATGTAGAGTGTCCTTCAGTGAGGTATAAAAATAAAAAAGCGACGGGACATCCCATCGCTTTTTTACCCATGAAGGGAATGGGTGTTTTTCAGGCTTTGCTCGCGACGCCGGTGGTGTTGTGGGGCGGCTGGCCGCTGTTGGCGAAGGGCTGGCGGTCGCTGGTCTTTCGATCCCTCAATATGTTCACCTTGATCGCGCTGGGCATTT
>JAATGH010000194.1 GCA_015654745.1 Enterobacterales bacterium | reverse complement strand
GTAGAGCAGTTGACTTTTAATCAATTGGTCGCAGGTTCGAATCCTGCACGACCCACCATACACACAAAGATCCCAATACTTAAAACCCTATAGATAATTCACATAATGCACCTGTCGTGCAGGATTTGAACCTGCGCAGGTTCGAGCCGAGCGTAGCGAGACAGCGTTGCCGGCACGGCAACGACCCGCAGGGCGAGGCCCACGGCCGAGTCACCCTGCACGACCCCATCACCAACGACGCCAATGCCTAGCAGTTCCACTGCTAACGACACCTGCATGCTCTTGATCGAACCTGCGCAGGTTCGAGCCGAGCGTAGCGAGACAGCGTTGCCGGCAAGGTTCATTTTGCGACGGCGGTTGCTGTGTGGAGGGTCACAACCCCATAAAATGGCGTCCAGGAGGTACCTATGAAAATATCAAATGCGTTCCAAACTTTTTTATCTCAAGCCCCCGACCATGCCCACGCCTGGATGAAAATGGTTCAAGAGCTTGATGAAGCAAACGGAATGGATAAAAAAAACCGGGAACTGGCCTTTCTGGCGGTATTGGCCGCTACCCGGTTAACTTCCGGGATCCCTTTTCATGTGCTATCCGCCAAAGATGCAGGCGCTCGACGCGAGGAGATTATCAGCGCGGTGTTAATCGGTTTGCCGGCGGTTGGTAATGTGGTGATCGAGTCACTGTGGGTCGCATTAGATGCCTATGATGGCAAAGAGCGATAATAACCGGCATCTTTCCCATCGCAGGTGTGTTGACGATGCGCGAACATACCTGCGATGGGGACAAGCTCAACGGGATGCTTGCGCTTGCCACTTTTTGGCAATGTGTCATCTATGCATGAAGCGAAGCTCTTTTTGCGCATCGCGCATTGTGTTGCGGGCTAAAATCTATTAAGGTTTTGCCCTTGCCTATCAAAAATCCCTAAAAGTCATCTCGACTAAACTAAATTTCGGCGTAAACGCAAAATATAGGCGACATTTGGCCAAAAATTGATTATTTTGTTTAGTATGCAAAACACATCGGCCGCATAGGCTACCCCGGAACTCTCGGCACGTAGCTCAAGCGCGGGACCCAAGTGATGAGAGAAGCGATGAGCGAACTACTGGACGTCAATGCGGCAATTTACCCTTTCCCGCCAAAACCCCGTGCCCTCGGCGCAGACGAAAAACAATTCTATTACGATAAAATCAAGCGCCTGCTTAAACAACGCAATGCGGTAATGGTCGCCCATTATTATACCGATCCGGAAATCCAGGCCCTGGCCGAGGCCACCGGCGGCTGCGTGGCGGACTCGCTGGAGATGGCCCGTTTTGGCAGTACCCATTCCGCCACCACGCTATTGGTGGCGGGGGTGCGTTTTATGGGTGAAACGGCGAAAATCCTCAGCCCGGAAAAAACGGTGCTGATGCCCACGCTAAAAGCGGAGTGTTCTCTTGACCTGGGTTGCCCGGTCGAAGAATTCAGCGCTTTTTGTGATGCCCACCCGGATCGCACGGTGGTGGTGTACGCCAATACCTCGGCGGCGGTTAAGGCGCGGGCTGATTGGGTGGTGACGTCAAGTATTGCGGTTGAGCTGATTGAGCATCTTGACAGCCTGGGTGAAAAAATCATTTGGGCGCCGGACCGGCATCTGGGACGTTATGTCCAGCAGCAAACGGGTGCGGATATCTTATGCTGGCAAAGCGCCTGCATCGTCCACGATGAATTCAAGACACAGGCGCTGGCGCGCATGAAGCTGCTTTATCCAGATGCGGCGGTGCTGGTGCATCCGGAATCACCTCAAGCGGTGGTCGAAATGGCGGATGCGGTGGGATCGACCAGTCAATTGATTCAGGCGGCAAAAAATTTACCGCAGCAACAGATGATTGTCGCCACCGATCGCGGTATTTTTTATAAAATGCAGCAAGCCTGCCCAGACAAAACCTTATTGGAAGCGCCGACCGCCGGTGAAGGGGCAACCTGCCGTAGCTGCGCGCATTGCCCCTGGATGGCCATGAATGGTCTGGAAGCGGTTGCTAACGGCCTGGAGTCTGCCGGGCCACACCATGAGGTGCATGTGCCGGCCGCGCTGCGCCAGCAGGCGCTGGTGCCGCTGAATCGTATGCTGGCCTTTGCCGCGGAACTCAAGCTAAAGGTGACGGGTAACGCCTAATCCTGCCCGGCGGGCGTAAGACGCGCCGCAACCGGTGCGGCGTTAATGGTGGTGATGGGCATGGGCCAGTTCGGCCCCTTGATTGATACCGCAATCATCTTCTGGACACTGCTGATATTCCATTTGCACCGTGACGTGGCTGATTTGGTAATGCTCCAGAAGGAAGTATTGAATCTGACGCAGCAACGCATCATGATCATAGGGCGGCACCACCTGTGCATGTAATGTCATCACCGGTTTCTCACCAACCTGCCAAATATGCACATGATGGATATTGCGCACTTCAGGAATATTAAGCGACAGCTCGCGTTTTAGTTTCTCAATATCTATCCGGCTGGGCGTACCCTCCAGCAGTTCATGCAGGCTTTCACGCAATAATCGCCAGCCGCTGCGTAACACCAGGCAGGATACCAAAATAGACAAAATCGGGTCGATGGGCATCCAGCCGGTCAGCACAATAATCAGCGCCGCCGCAATGGCCCCCACCGAGCCGAGCAGATCGCCCAATACGTGCAGCGTAGCGGCGCGCAGGTTGATATTCCTTTCGCCCTCACCCCCATGCAATAACCAAAACGAAATCAAATTGGCCACCAAGCCGGCAACGGCAATCACCATCATCGTCCAACCTTGGATCGCATTGGGCTGGTAAAATCGCCGGATCGCTTCCCACACAATCAGTAATGTAATGACCAATAAGGCAATGGCGTTCAGGAAAGCCGCCAACGTAGTCAACCGCAAATAACCGAAAGTGTGGCGGCTATTAGGCTTACGTTGGGCAAAGCGCACCGCCAGCAACGCCATAAGCAGGGCCGCGGCGTCAGTGAGCATATGACCCGCATCAGCCAGCAGAGCCAGCGAACCGGAGATCACCCCGCCGGCCACTTCTACCAGCATAAAGACCGCGGTGACCACCAAAGCCGCCATCAACCGCCTGTTATTACCATTTTCCACCGGCCCATGGGCATGCGTCGTTGCCATATTGTGTCCTCCATACCCGTCATCATTCCAATGGCAGCTGCGTTGCCGTCTTGCCGCCATCTGAATTATTTAGCATATTCCGTCATCATCCCAATGGCAGCCGCGTTGGCTTTCCCCGCTTACCCCCAGCAAGATGCAAAAAAAATCAGGCCATGGCCTGATTAGATGAGGTAATCTTAGGTGCCCACTGATGATATCTTAATATGAATTAGGGGCATTTGTACCCATTTTCATGTGGGACAGCGTACGCTATTCATATTAAGATACTCGTGTGTTAATTGGTGGTGCCGTCGGTTTTAGTGGCATTGGTATCCGTGCTGGTACCGGTTTGGACCTTGGAGTTGGTATCTGGGCAGCGTCCATCCTTGCACATGGTATTTTTATGGACTTCGGAGGCGCTTAAATTACCGCTATCGGTACTGCTGCCACTCTTGGATGTATCCGTACTGCCGCTATTGATTTGGTCATTGCTGACGCCGTTAGGTGCGGAATTTTCTTTCGACCCGGTACTGCCGGATTGATTTTCCTGACCATTATTCGAAGAGTCAGTGGCGGCGGAAGACGAATTCGCCGCCAGCGCGGCACCGCTGCCCAAGGTCATAACCGCAGTAAAAACGAGCATCGCCATGGTTTTGGTGGTGTAGGTTTGCATATTATTTTCCCTCTTTAGTGCACGGCGGGGTATCAAGCCCGCATTTTTACATTTTAGCGAACGGGAAATCCGTTCGAGGCGCATCAAGTGGCCTCATAAGCAGATGTTACGACAACTATGGCTGGGAATTAACTTCCCGATATCTTTGCCTTAACATGCTTTAAGCATAGCCAATAATTGACCATTATCAAATTTGGCGGCAATTTAGCCGTAAAGGCTCGAAAAATACATTTACCCTATGATTTTGGCTAAATAGATTAAACAGCAAAATTCATAACGTTACAGAGAAGCGCAGTCGCGCGGAGAGAAAAGTTACCGACCATGAATTACCTTAACGACGATTTGAGAATTAAAGAGATTAAAGAATTGCTGCCGCCCGTTGCGCTGCTGGAAAAATTTCCGGCCACCGAACATGCCGCTAACACGGTTGCTGCCGCCCGGTCCGCCATTCACAAGATCCTCAAAAACGGTGACGATCGGTTACTGGTGGTGATCGGCCCGTGCTCAATTCATGATACGGCCGCGGCCAAAGAGTATGCGACGCGCCTATTGGGACTGCGCCGGCGGCTGCAGGGCGAACTGGAAATCGTGATGCGGGTCTACTTTGAAAAACCGCGTACCACGGTAGGCTGGAAAGGATTGATTAACGATCCGCTGATGGATGGCAGTTTCCAAATTAACGAAGGCCTGCGTATTGCCCGCAAACTGTTATTGGAAATCAATGATCTCGGGTTGCCGGCGGCGGGTGAGTTTCTGGATATGATCACCCCGCAGTATGTTGCCGATCTCATGAGTTGGGGGGCTATTGGCGCTCGGACCACCGAATCACAGGTACATCGCGAATTGGCGTCGGGGCTCTCGTGCCCGGTAGGATTTAAGAATGGTACAGACGGCACCATTAAAGTGGCTATCGATGCCATCAACGCCGCCGGCGCGGCCCACTGTTTTCTGTCGGTGACCAAATGGGGCCACTCGGCTATCGTTAATACCAGCGGCAATGGTGATTGCCACATTATCCTGCGCGGCGGACGGGAGCCTAATTATAGCGCCCACCACGTTACGGCAGTGAAGGAAGGGTTGGCTAAAGCCCACCTGCCGGCCCAGGTGATGATCGATTTCAGTCATGCCAATAGCAGCAAGCAGTTCAAACGGCAAATGGACGTAGCCAATGACGTATGCACGCAGCTGGCCGGCGGTGAAAACGGTATTATCGGTGTGATGGTGGAGAGTCACCTGGTGGAGGGGGCCCAGAGCCTGGAAAGCGGCGAGCCGTTGGTCTATGGTCAAAGCATTACCGATGCCTGCATCGGTTGGGACGATACCGAGACGATGCTCGAACAGTTAGCCCAGGCGGTACAGACCCGAAGGGAACTTAACCGGCAGAAGTCTAAAGCGCTGTAAGGTTAAAACCGAGCGCGCCTGACGATGCGGGATGTCAAATATGGCGGGCGAGGGGTAAAAGCAGGGAAGCTGGATGCAAAAAAAACTCGCCCCGCACGATCCGGTTTTTGGCCGGCGGCGGGGCGAGGTTATCGCAATAAAACCTTACTTGGCTTTACCCTGGTTGGCGACGGCTGCGGCTTTGGCTGCCACCTCAGCGGCGTTACCCAAATAGTAATGCTTGATAGGTTTCATATTTTCGTCGAACTCATAAACCAACGGCACGCCGGTAGGGATATTCAGTTCGAGGATTTCCTCTTCGCTCATGTTGTCGAGGAATTTCACCAGCGCACGGATGGAGTTACCGTGTGCGGCGATAATCACGCGCTCGCCTTTTTTCATGCGCGGCAGAATGGTGTCGTTCCAATACGGCGTTACGCGTTCGATAGTCAGCGCCAGACTTTCAGTGGTCGGCAGCTCTGCGGCGCTCAGTGATGCGTAGCGGGGATCGTGACCTGGAAAACGTTCGTCGTCGCGGGTCAGCTCAGGGGGAGTAACGGCAAAGCCGCGACGCCATTGTTTAACCTGTTCATCACCGTATTTTTCCGCGGTTTCAGATTTATTCAGGCCTTGCAGCGCGCCATAATGACGTTCATTCAGGCGCCAGGATTTTTCCACCGGCAGCCAGGCCTGGTCCAATTCGTCCAGCACGTTCCATAAAGTATGGATAGCGCGTTTCAATACGGAGGTGTAGGCGAAGTCAAAGATAAACCCTTCTTCTTTCAGCTGCTTTCCCGCTTGTTTCGCTTCGGTACGGCCTTTGTCGGACAGATCGACGTCCGTCCAGCCGGTGAAACGATTTTCATTGTTCCACTGGCTTTCACCGTGTCGTACCAGAACCAGTTTCGTTACAGCCAT
>JAATGH010000117.1 GCA_015654745.1 Enterobacterales bacterium | reverse complement strand
GGTGGTATGATGCTGGTGCCGTTATTTATCGGTGCGCTTTGTCATACTTTCGCTCCTGACGCGGGCAAATATTTTGGATCTTTTACCAACGGCCTGATCTCCGGTACCGTGCCGATCTTGGCGGTGTGGTTTTTCTGTATGGGTGCGTCAATTAAGCTGAGCGCCACCGGCACCGTATTACGTAAATCCGGTACGCTGGTGGTGACGAAAATCGCCGTAGCCTGGGTAGTCGCGGCTGTGGCATCAAGAGTCTTGCCGGTAAACGGCGTTGAAATAGGGTTCTTTGCCGGTTTATCCACATTGGCGCTGGTCGCTTCAATGGACATGACCAACGGCGGCTTGTATGCGTCGATTATGCAGCAATACGGGACCAAGGAAGAATCCGGGGCGTTTGTACTCATGTCGCTGGAGTCCGGCCCGTTGATGACCATTATTATTTTGGGCACCGCCGGCATTGCGTCGTTTGAGCCCCATGTGTTTGTGGGCGCGGTCTTACCCTTCCTGATTGGTTTTGCCTTGGGAAACCTGGACCCAGAGCTGCGCGATTTCTTTAGCAAGGCGGTGCAAACGCTGATTCCTTTCTTTGCGTTCGCATTGGGTAACACTATTAACCTGAACGTGATTGCCCAAACCGGCCTGTTGGGCGTCATGCTGGGCGTTGGGGTGATCATTGTCACCGGCATCCCGCTCATTCTGGCTGATAAGTTTATCGGTGGCGGTGACGGCACTGCCGGGATCGCAGCCTCAAGCTCCGCCGGCGCGGCGGTGGCCACTCCGGTGTTGATTGCCGAGATGGTCCCGGCCTTTAAACCTATGGCTCCGGCGGCAACCGCGCTGGTAGCGACTTCGGTGATTGTGACCTCGATTCTGGTGCCGATCATTACCGCGCTCTATTACAAACGGGTGCGCAAAAACCATGTGCGGGTCGTGGACGAAGAACCGCTTGCGGCCGTTAAACCCAAGGTATTAGAAAGGTAACGCTTCTTTGTTGGCCGTCATATTTAACCCCCCGTTAAGGGGGGTTTTTGTTGGTTCAAAAAAAAAGCCTCCATGCTTGTCATGGAGGCTTTTATTCACTCAGACATGTGAACTCACATCACAGGTCGGGCGATCACCGAGCGGGTTTCCTGCCGGACTTCGGCCACGGTCACCTCAAGGGTGTCTCCCTGGCGATAGCGTTCCTCGCCTTTAACCAGTACCGTACCGGTGTCCTGGCTGCAGACCAGTTCATCGCGTACGCTATGAATAAAGGGCGCTGGAATAAATGCCACCGCGCCGTTTTCCACTAAACGCACCCGCATACCGCCACGAGAGATATCGATAATTTCCGCCTGATAGCGCTTATCGGTACCGGCCTGATCTTTAAGGAAACGGGCGTACAGCCAATCCCCCACGTCACGCTCCGCCATACGGTTCAGGCGGCGCCGTTCCGACATCCGCAGGGTAATTTCCTCGGAAGGCCGGCTGGCGCTACCCTGACCTAACAGGGCTTTAAGCAGCCGATGATTGATCATGTCGCCGTATTTGCGGATCGGTGAAGTCCACGTCGCGTACGCTTCCAGACCCAAACCGAAGTGGGGACCCGGCTCGGTGCTGATTTCCGCAAAGGTCTGGAAACGGCGGATCCGGCTGTCGAGGTAGGAGGTCGGCATCGCGTCCAACTGGCGGCGCAGACGGCAAAAACCGTCCAAGGTAAGCAATGTGGCGGCATCTGCCTGCACGTCGTTCGCCGCCAGCACGGCCACCGCTTGGTCAACCAACACTTCATCAAACCCGTTATGAACATTGTAGAGTCCATAACCGAGGCCGTTGCGCAGTACCTGACCGGCGCAAATATTGGCCGCGATCATCGCTTCTTCCACCATGCGGTTGGCAATTCGTCTTGGTTCGATCTGAATTGACAGTACGTCGCCGAGGTCGTCGAGAACGAATCGATAATCCGGACGGTCCTTAAACACCAGGGCATTAGCCTGGCGCCAGGACGCACGGGCCAGACAGACGCGCTGCAATAAACGAATCTGGCCGGCAATGGCGTCGTTGGCCGGCTGCCAGGCGCCCTGATCTTCCAGCCAATCGGAAACTTCGTCGTAGACCAGCTTGGCCTTCGATTCCACCCAGGCGGCAAAAAAGTGCGGCGTGCCCAGCGCGCCGTCTTGAGCGACGGTGACGCGACAGGCCAATGCCGGCCGGCGTTCGTTGGCGCGCAACGAACAAATGTTGTCCGAGAGGTCCCGAGGCAGCATGGGGATGTTGAAACCGGGCAGGTAGTTGGTAAACGCGCGTTCACGGGCGATCTTGTCCAGAGGACTGTCGGCCAGGACGTAAGCCGTAGGATCGGCAATGGCGACGGTCAATATCAGCGTATCGTTCTCACCGGTTTCCACATACAGGGCATCATCCATGTCCTCGGTGCTGGCGCTGTCAAGGGTGACAAAGTCCAGCGCGCTCAGATCCTCCCGGACCAGATGGTCATCATGCAACGCCAGGGCTTCCGGCATTTGCGGCGCTTCACGTTCCAGGTTATGCCTGGCCAGGGTGACCCACCAGGGTGCGAAATGATTGTCGCCGGTCGTCACCAGTTGCGTGATTTCAGCGTAAAACTGGCGATCGCCTTTCAACGGATGACGGCGCATCTCCGCCACGGCCCAGTCGCCGGTTTGGAAGGGATGCTCCACGCCGCGTACCGGCCGGCAGGGGATGACTTCCCGGATCAGCGGATGGTTCGGCACAATGGACAAACGGTCGTCTTTTAACTGGACACGGCCCACGAAGCGCGTCAGGAACGGCTCAAGCAGTTCTTCCGGCTCAGCTATCTCCTTGTCTTTTTCAGCGCGTATCGTGGCGGTAATTCTATCGCCATGCATCACTTTTTTCATAAAAGGCGGCGGAATGAAATAGCTTTTTTGAGCATCGACTTCAAGGAAGCCAAACCCTTTCTCAGTACCTTTGACCACGCCTTCGACACGCGGCGTCTGAGAGTGAAGTTGCTGTTTTAGCTGCGCGAGCAGCGGGTTATCTTGAAACATAATGTCCAGAAATATGAGTGTAAAAGGCTTCAATAACGGCAGACAGTTTTACGCGAATCGACCGGCGGCGGCAAGCATAACGACCCGATCTCGGCAGAAAAAAACCGCCCGCGACGGCGACGGGCGGCTGGTGTGGGTAAAAAAGGTTAGATAATCCGGTCAGTGGCGACGTTTTGCGCTGGCGTCAGGCGCACCGGTACCGATTTTGACGTGGGGGTGTGGGTGCCGTCGCCAAAGCTTGATAGCGGCACCAGGGGATTCGTCTCGGGGTAATATGCGGCCAGATTACCCGGGGGAATATCATAAGCAATGGCCTTAAATCCCCTGACTTTGCGGTTGACGTTATCATGCCACAGGGTTTCAATATCCACCCGGTCGCCATCCCGCAGCCCAAGCTTAGCTAAATCCTGCGGATGAATAAACACGACGTCACGCTGGCCATAGACGCCGCGATAGCGATCGTCCATGCCGTAGATGGTGGTGTTGTACTGGTCATGGGAACGCAGGGTTTGCAAGGTAAAGGGCACCACCTGTCCGGCGATCTGCGGGAACAGCGTGTCCGGCAGCGCCGCCGCGCTGAACATGGCTTTGCCGGTGGGGGTGGTAAAGCGCAGTTCGGCCGCGGCGTTGCCCAGGTAGAATCCCCCCGGCTCCTCGCAGCGCCGGTTGAAATCGGCAAACCCGGGAAGGGTGGCGGCGATATGCTCGCGTATTAAGCCGTAATCACCCGCCAGCTGCAGCCAATCCAGCGTTTCCCTACCCAGCACCGCATCCGCGATGCCGGCAACGATGGCGGTCTCGGAGCGTTGCAGGGCGGACAGCGGCGGGTTTACGCCTTCCGATGCGTGTACCATGCTAAAGGAGTCTTCGACGGTGACATACTGACTACCGGTGGTCTGGATATCGCGTTCGGTGCGGCCAAGCGTCGGTAATATCAGGGCATCCGCTCCGGTAATGAGGTGGCTGCGGTTAAGTTTAGTGGCGATATGCACCGTCAGCCCGCAGCGGCGTATCGCGCTTTCGGTGCGGGCCGTGTCCGGCGCCGCGGCCGCCAGATTGCCCCCGAGGGCGATCAGTACCTTGACGTCGCCGCGCAGCATCGCTTCCAACGCTTCGACCGTGCTGTGTCCGGGGGCGCGCGGCGGTTCGAAGTGAAAATGCGCCGCCAGACCGTCAAGTAGCGCGGCTGGGGGCTTCTCGTCAATACCCATGGTGCGGTTGCCCTGAACATTGCTGTGGCCGCGTACCGGACATAATCCGGCGCCCGGTTTGCCTATCTGGCCAAACAGCAACTGCAGATTGGCGATTTCCCGTACGGTATTGATTGAGTGCTTATGTTGGGTCACGCCCATGGCCCAGGTGCAGATCACCCGTTCGGCCTGCTGATAAATCGTCGCGGCTTCCCGCAGCTGTTGCTCGCTAAGACCGGATTGGTCGACAATTTGTTGCCATTCGGTGGCGTCCACCGCCGCCAGATAATCCGCCACCTGCTGCGTATGCAGTGCGATAAACTGTTCATCGAACAGCCCCGCATGGCCTTCGGCCTGTCGTTGACGGTGGGTTTCCAGCAATGCCTTGACCATGCCGCGCACCGCCGCCATATCACCCCCCAGATTCGGCTGGTAATAGCGGCTGCTGATGCGTCCCGATTTGGGCGTCAGTAATTCGAGCGGATTTTGCGGATCGGCAAAGCGCTCCAGGCCGCGTTCGCGCAGGGTGTTAAACGTGACGATGCTGGCGCCGCGATCGGCTGCGTGACGCAAACTGTGTAGCATGCGCGGGTGGTTGGTACCCGGATTTTGTCCGAAGACGAAAATAGCGTCGGCCAGCGCGAAATCATTAAGGTGAATCGTGCCTTTCCCGACGCCAATGCTCTGTTTAAGGCCGCTGCCGCTGGCTTCGTGGCACATATTGGAACAGTCGGGGAAGTTATTGGTGCCGAACATTCTGCCAAACAGCTGATAAAGATAGGACGCCTCATTGCTGGCGCGTCCCGAGGTATAGAGTTCCAGCTGATTAGGATTATCCAGCCCATGCAAATGTTGTGCAATCAATGCGAACGCCGCCTGCCAGCTGATTGGCGCGTAACGGTCGGTTTGGGCATTGTAACGTAGCGGTTGGGTCAGCCGGCCTTGATATTCGAGGAAATAGTCGCTCTGACGATACAAATTGGCCACGGAATGTTGTTCAAAAAACGCGGCATCCAGTCCCTTGCGTGTGGCCTCCCAGCTCACCGCCTTAGCGCCGTTTTCACAAAAGCTAAAGGTGCTGGTATTGTCGTCGCCCCAGGCGCAGCCGGGACAATCGAATCCTTTGGATTTATTGACCCGTAGCAGGTTGCGGATATTTTTGAACGCTTGCTTACTGTCCAATACGTAGCGGGTAGTGGCCTCAAGTGAACCCCAGCCTCCCGCTGCGCCTTGGTAAGGCTTGATCGACGGTTTAAATTTCATGGCGCATATTCACAGGTGAAATAAAATGATTGAATGTTAAATTATTTTTAACGTATTGGTGTTGTATGGTTAAGCTTAAAGCGTTAATAGTGGTGCGTCTAATCGAATAATGTTATCGCAGGATAGACAATGACTATGATGCAGGGGCGGCATTGAGTGTTGAAGCAGGAAGCTAACTGTGAGCTGGCTCAAGGTTTAGGCCATAACCGTTGCCGAACGACTGCCGAATGATTCTGTTGACTCATAATTAACTCTCGTAAGTTAACCTGGAAATCCCGCTTATGACAGAATTAGCCAGCAAAATACATGGATTTGGCAAGGCATTAATGATGCCGATTTCGGTCATTGCCGCCGCAGGTATTTTTCTCGGCCTGGCGGCGGCAATGCAAAATCCGGCGGTCACCGGTGATGCGTTCGCCAGTTTGAAATATCCCCAGATCGCGATTGGTTTTATCCGACAGGTGGCCGGCGCGGTATTTGGTAACCTGCCGCTATTGTTTGCCCTGGCCTGTGCCATTGGGTTGGCCAAGGCGGAAAAACCGACGGCGGCGTTCGCCGCGACGATCGGGTTTATCGCCATGCACGTCGGCATCAGCGCGAGCCTGGCGGCACAGGGGCTGACCCAGGCTAGCACTACGGTGGCGGCGCTGACCGCACGCGGGATGTCCACGAATGATGCCTTGGTCTATTCAGCTGAATTTGCGCCGACGTTAGGCGTATTTAGTTACAATATGAGCGTGTTGGGTGGGGTGATCGCCGGGTTGATCACGGTAACCCTGCATAATCGTTTCTATACCACGGTGCTGCCGACGGCCATCGGCTTTTTTGGCGGACGGCGTTTCGTACCAATCGTGACGGTGGTGGTGCTGCCCTTGGTCGGCATTGGTCTGGCGTTTGTCTGGCCGCCTATTGGCGCGGCTATCGCCTGGGTAGGACAGCTTATCGGCAAAAGCGGGCAGTATGGTATGTTTTTGTATGGTTTTGCCGAACGGCTGCTGATCCCTACCGGTTTGCACCATATTCTCAATGAAACCGCACGCTTTACCCCCATAGGCGGCACGGTCACCGTGGGTAATCAGACCCTCGTGGGGGCGCTGAATATTTTCAATTTCGCGCTGTCCCATCCCGGCCAGCTAAACGATGAGGTCATGCGCGAAGCGACCCGATTTTTGGCACAGGGTAAAATTCCGGTAATGATGTTCGGCCTGCCCGGCGCGGCGCTAGCCATGTATCACTGCGCGCGGCCTGAACATAAAAAGCGGGTCAAAGCCCTTATGATGGCGGGCATGCTGGCGTCTTTTACCACCGGCATTACCGAACCGCTGGAGTTCTGCTTTATTTTTGTCTCACCGGTGCTGTATTTGTTCCATGCCCTGATGAGCGGCCTGTCGTTTATGCTGATGGACCTGTTTCAGGTCATGATTGGCAATGTGCAAGGTGGCGCGATCGATCTGGTGGTATTCGGGGTATTGGGGGGCGCCAAGACCCATTGGTGGTACCCGGTAATACTGGGCGCGTTCTATTTTCCTCTTTATTATTATGCGTTTCGTATCGTGATCAACCGCATGGCGGTGAAAACGCCCGGTCGCGAGGATGAGGATACGGAGGTTGTGCAACGCCCGCCGGTCGCCGCCGGCCAACGGGCGGGCAATATTATTGCCGGGTTGGGCGGGGCGCCCAACATCGCCGAGGTGGACTGCTGTTTTACCCGACTGCGTGTCAGGGTCCAGGATATGCGCTTGGTGATCGATCGTACGTTGATGCTGACCGGCGCCAGCGGCGTTAAACGCGTTAGTGAACATGATATCCAGATCATTTACGGTCCGCAGGTGGAAAAAATCGCCCTGGATGTGAAAACCGCTTTGGGGACCGCTACCTGATCCGCCGTGGGAGCCGATTGAAGGTGATATACTGGCGGCATCGTCCAAGCCTGGCGGAATCACCGTTACCTTATGGATATTAAACAGCTTATTTATCTTTGCAATCTGGAGCGCGAGCGCCACTTCGGCCGCGCCGCCGAAGCCAGCTTTGTCAGTCAGCCCACGCTTTCCGCCCGCCTGAAAAACCTGGAGCGGGAGTTGGGCGTGGCGTTGATTCACCGCGGCAACAGTTTTCAAGGTTTTACCGCCGAAGGGGAGCGGGTGTTAACCTGGGCGCGGGAGATCGTTTCAGTTTATCAGGGGCTGAAACTGGAAGTTGAATCCCTAAAGCATGGGCTGGTAGGCACATTGCGCATCGGCATCGTTCCCCAGTGCGGCATACCCTTGGCACAGCTGTTATTCGACGCCCGTCAGGACTATCCGGCACTGGAGTATCAGGTCACGGTACTTAGCGCCGACGCGCTGGTCGAGGCGTTGGCCAATCATAGCGTGGATATGGGCATCGGTTTTTTTGAACTGGGGTTGTTACATGAACTGCATTACCAGGTGGCGCGCTTACCGGATGCACCCTGTGAGTTACTGTTTCATCCGGGCCATTTCCCCACCATGGCGGCGGACGAGCCTTTGACGTTGAGCGACCTGGCGGAACTGCCGCTATGCCTGGCCGAACCCAGCCGCTATTTCCGGCGTTATCTGGATGAACATTTTCGCGCCGCCGGGGTACGCCCACATATTACCTTGCAAAGCGCATCGATCTTTCAACTGTTGCAGGGGGTCTTTGCCGGACTGGGCTGCGGCATCATGCCGCACGGTCAGCTATTGCCCGGAATGACGCCGGACTTGCGTGCCCGAACGATCGTTTTGCCGGCCATGAAGCGCCAGAGCGCGGTAGTGATCGCCGAAACCGGCCGCGCCACCCCGCTGGCCAACACCCTGTTCAGCTTTGTCCGCCTCTGGTTGGCGCAACGTGCCGCTCCGGCGCTGCCATAGCCACCTCGGCCGTCGGGTTCGAGCGCCCATCGCCGCTAGACGACAACCCCATCCCTGCGCCAGGCGTCGGCGGTTAGCGCTTCGCCAAAGTGACTGGCGATCAGCCGTTTGGTCAGGTCGTGCAGCGGGGCGGCCAGTACATCCGCGGTATTGCCGCGTTCCACCACTTCACCATTTTGCATCACCATGATTTGATCGCTGATATGCTTCATCATGCCGAGATGCTGAGTGACGTAGATATAGGCGATGCCATGTTTGGCCTGCAGCTCCAGCATCAGGTTGATGATTTGCGAGCGCATGGACATATCCAGCGCGGCCAGCGCCTCGTCCGCGACAATGACTTTCGGCTGAAGGATGAGCGCGCGCGCCAGGCCGACGCGCTGTTTTTGCCCCGGCGCCAGCATGTGGGGATAATAAAACGCGTGATCGGGACGTAATCCCACCTGACGCAAGGTCTTGTCGATGATGCGTTCGCGTTCCGGCGCCGCCAGGTCGGTATTAAGCCGCAAGGGAACATCCAGCAATTGTCCGATACGCTGGCGGGGGTTAAGCGCATTGCCGGCATCTTGAAAAATCATGCGGATACGCTGACTGCGATAACGATAGTCGCCGAAGGCCAGCGGGTGATCGTCAATGAACAACTCGCCACCGGTGGGTTCCAGGGTACCGGCCAGCATCTTGGCCAGGGTGGATTTTCCCGAGCCGTTTTCACCGATAATCGCCAGGGTTTGTCCTTCCCGCAGAATAAAACTCAGGGGTTTGACCGCCTCTATGTGGTGCTGGGTAAACAGTCCGGTGCGATAGCGGAAGGTTTTGGTCAAATTGCGCGCTTCCAGCAAGGTTTCCATCATTATTGTTGCCCTTCCATGTTCAGCGGGAAATGGCACGCGAACCAATGGTTCTTCACCGGCACCAGGGGCGGCATTTGCACGCAGGTTCTTTGTGCGTAAGGGCAGCGTGGCCCAAGGCGGCAGCCAATGGGCAGATTTTCCAGCGAGGGGATGCCGCCGGGCAGCGTATTAAGCCGGCTTTTCGGCGGCATTGAACGGCCAAAATCAGGGATGGCGCGTATCAACGCCTGGGTATAAGGGTGATGCGGCGTGGCGATCAACTCTTCGCAGGTAGCGCTTTCCACCGTCTGGCCGCAGTAAAGCACGTTGATCCGGTTGACCCATTTACTCATCATCTGAATATCATGGCTTATCAGCAAAATGGTGGTGTTGTTGTTCTGATTCAGACCCGCCAGCAAACGGAATATTTGCGCCTGGGTCGTGGGCTCCATGGCGTTGGTCGGTTCATCGGCGATTAACAGCCGGGGTTGGTTGGCCAGCGCGATGGCGATCATCACTTTTTGGCATTCGCCGTCGCTGAGCTCATACGGATAGCTGCCCATAATGCCTTTGTGGTCTTTAATCCCCACCCGATGCAGCAGTTCGATGGCGCGGCGTTTACGCCAGCCGAGCCTAAGCCACCATTTGCCTTTATAGGTCCATCCGGGAATGACCTGCATCAACTGGCGACCGATGGTTTCCGAGGGGTCGAGGCAGGATTGCGGCTCCTGGAAAATCATGGATACATTATGGCCCACCAGCCGACGCCGCTCACGGGGCGTCAACTGCAGCAGATCGATATCATCAAAACGAAAACGATCTGCGGTAACGTGCCAATTATCCTTGGTTACGCCACAAATGGCTTTGGCGATCAGGCTTTTGCCCGAGCCTGATTCGCCCACAAGTCCGCGCACCTCGCCCTCGGTCAGGGTAAAACTGACCCGGTCGACCGCTTTGACCGGCCCTTCGGCGGTCATAAATTCAATGGTGAGATTACGGATGTCCAATAACGGCATTATTCAACCCCTGAAATTAACGCGCGACGCAGGCCATCGCCCAGCAGATTGACGATCAATACGCTGGCCATAATCGCGCCACCGGGCAGCATTACCGTCCAGGGCGCCACATAAACCAGATCCAGCGTGTCCCCCATCATGGCGCCCCATTCCGGCGAAGGGAGCTGGGCACCTAAATCCAGAAATCCCAGGGCGGCGATATCCAGAATGGCCATGGACAGCGAGCGGGTAAACTCCGTGACCAGCAGGCTGGCAATATTGGGCAGCACCGCATAGCGCAGAATATGCACCATTGACGCACCGTCAATGCGTACCGCCAGAACGTATTCCTTCTCTAATTCTTCATGCACCGCGCCATAAACCGTGCGTACGATGCGCGGCAATAGGGCGAGCCACACCGCCAGCATAGCATGTTCAAGCCTGGGGCCAAGAAACGCCACCACCACAATGGCCATCAATAGCGAAGGAATGGACAGCAGGGTATCCAGGATATGGTTCAGCGCCGCCGAACGAAGACCATGGGTAATTCCCGCCAGCACCCCAAGCGTCACGCCGCACGCCGAGGCGGCGACGGTGATGAGCAGCGCCGAGCCGAAGGTGGGGGCGGTGCCGGTCAGCAACCGGCTGAGAACATCGCGGCCAAGGTCGTCGGTGCCGAGAAAAAACGACACATCGCCATAGCGCGACCAGGATGGCGGCAGCAGCTGATAGCCCAGAAACTGCTGATCCAGCGCATAAGGCGCCACCCAGGAGCCAAAGACACACAGCAATACCAGCAGCAGAAAACCGTAAAAGCCAATCATCGCCATGGTGTCATGATAAAAAATCCGCCAGATATAGCGCAGCGGGCCGGGCATGCTTTTTTCCCGGTAAACATTATCTGAGAGCATACCATTCCTTATGGCGCAGTGGATTCGCCAGCGCGCCGAGCACATCCGTCACGACGTTTATGCCGATGACCAGCGCGCCCACCACCATGACCCCCGCGGAAATAGCGGCATAATCCTGCTGACGGATCGCGTTGACCAGCCAGCGTCCGAGGCCGGGCCAGCTGAACACCACTTCGGTGATCATCGCCAGCGTCAGCATGGTGGAA
Organism: Enterobacterales bacterium; assembly: GCA_015654745.1. Taxonomy (GTDB): domain Bacteria; phylum Pseudomonadota; class Gammaproteobacteria; order Enterobacterales; family Enterobacteriaceae; genus Acerihabitans. Next base: position 16,492 of record JAATGH010000117.1, on the reverse strand, counting down.
AATTGCAACCCTAGCTTGGGAATGATGGGGGGTAAGGCGTTATGCAGGACATGACGGCGAATAATGGTCGTCAGGGTCAGCCCCCGGGTGGCCGCCGCCTTGACATAGTTACTGCCGAACACTTCGGCGGTGCTAACCCTCATCAATCGGATGACCTCGGTGGTCGGGGCCACCGCCAGGGCGGTGATAGGCAATACCATATGCCGCAGGGCGCTGGCCATCATCTCATGACGATACGGCGAGTCGGACAACCAGGCGTCCAGCAGGGTAAAACCGGTAATCGGCTTGATCTGATATAACAGATCGTAGCGGCCCGAGACCGGCAGCCAGCCGAGATGCAGCGCGAAAAACAGCGTTAACAGCAGGGCCAGCCAAAACACCGGCATCGACAGACCCATCAGGGCAAAGACACTGATACTCACATCCTGCCATTTGGTCCGGGTGACGCCGGCGATAACACCCAACGGAATGCCGATGGACAGCGCCAAAATAAACGCCAGAACGCACAGTTCCAGCGTGGCGGGAAAGACGTCGCTTAGCTGCTCGCCGATGGGCTGGCCGTTAATGCTCGACACGCCGAAATTCCAATGCAGCAGACTATTAAAATAATAGAGATAGGCATCGGTAAGCGCCGCGCCGCTAAGCGGTGCGTTGGGGGTGAAATAGCTTAGGCTGAACCCGACCAAGGTGAGGAAAAACAGCGTGATCAGCAATAAGACAATCCGGCGCAGGGTAAATATAATCATGGGTTGGGTTCCTGATCATCGTCGCGGTAGACCCCGGCAAACGAGGCGTTACCGAATGGGCTGAGTACCAACCCCTTAATGTCGTAACGGTAGGCCTGCAGCCGCAAGGATGACGCGAGCGGCAATACCGGCAACTGTTGCGCCAGCATCTGCTGCACTTCGCGGTAAGTGTCCATCCGCCCGGACAGCTGTTGCGATAGCAGCGCCGAGTGTAATAACTCATCAAACGACGGCTGGCACCAATGGCCATAGTTGGTCTGGGAATGGATGGCGGCGCAGCTGAGCAGCGGTCGGAAAAAACTGTCCGGATCGTTACTGTCCGTTGACCAGCCGGCCAGCGTCAGGTCGTGATTCATGGCCATCAGGCGCGCTTCCTGGAATCGTCCTTCCACCGGCACAATATTCACGGTAATGCCCACCAGCGCTAAATCGGCCTGTATTAACTCAGCGGTTTTCAGCGGGCTGGGGTTATAGGATTGGGACGCGGTGGGGACCCATAAGCTCAGTTCAAGATGTTCCTTGCCCAGATCGCGTAAGATATCGCGCGCCTTCTGCGGATTGTATTCAGTCACCTTGGCATCATTATCATAAGCCCACGACGCGCGGGGCAATATGGATGCCGCCGTCTCCGCGGTGCCGTAATAAATCGACTGCATCAAACGCTGGTTATTTATCGACAGGGCAATGGCATGCCGCACCCGCACATCGTCCAGCGGGGCTTTGGCGGTATTAAACGCCAGATAGGCAATGTTCATCCCCGGGCGCAGCGTCAGCCGCAGGCGAGGATCGTCGCGCAAGATGCTTAGCTGGCTAGCCGCCGGATAAGCCAGTACGTCGCATTCGCCGGTCAGTAGCTTGGACAGCCTGCCAATGCCGCCGGCGCCCAGATCGATAACCACCTGCTCCATGCGCGGCAGCCCGCGCCAGTAATTATCATTACGCAGCAGCCGGATAAACTGGCCGGCGCGATATTCATTGAGCATAAACGGGCCGGTGCCCACCGGCAGGCGATCGATCCGTTCCTGATGGTCGGCCGCGCTTAATTGTTCCGCGTACTCCGCCGAGAGCACCGGCGCGTAGTGGGTCGCGATATGCCATAAGAAGGAGGCGTCGGGGTTTTTCAGGCGGAATTCCACGGTGTCGCTATCGAGTTTACGCACGCTCTGTACCGAATCGGGGAACTGCAGGCTGTCAAAATAGGGGTAATCGCCGCCGTTCACGTCATGATAGGGGTGACGCTTATCAAACATGCGGGCAAAACTAAACACCACATCGTCAGCGTTGAGCGTGCGGGTCGGGGTAAACCAGGGGGTGTGCTGGAATGGAACGTTCTTGCGTAGATGGAACCGGTAGGTTGCGCCATCGTCCAGCACTTCCCAGCTTTGCGCCAGCTCGGGAATCAGCCGGTAAGTATAAGGGTCCACTGCCAGCAGCCGATCGTAAAGCTGCGCGGATAACGTATCCACCGTCAATCCGCCGCTGGCCATCTGGGGATTGAAAGTGTTAAGCAAGCCGTTAACGCAGTAAACGAAACCGCTCTGGCGAATGTCCCGCAGGGAGACCGGCTTGGCGGCGGCAACCGTATGCAGACTGAATAATAACGGGGCGATGCCAAAAGACAGCGCCAGCCAAAAAGAACGTTTGATTCCCATACACCACTTAAATCCTGCCGGTCAATGCTTCCAGTTTACCTTACTCTGGCCTCACGCCCAATTCGCGGCGTCAATAAACCGGTGACTGGGGAATAAAAAACGGGCATTGACCAAAAAGAACCCTAATAACGGTATGGTAATGAGAATAATTATCATCAAAGTGCTTTACATTCGATAGTGATTCGCATTATCATTCTTTTGCCGGGGAAAACTGAGCCCCACTTAGGGTTCTCCGGCACGACATTGCTCACATTGCTTCCAGTATTATTTTTTTATTAGCCAGCCTGGGTGCTGGCTTTTTTTTTACCCATAATACCGGGGCTCATCCGGGGCGGTTCGCTTCATCTCCGATGCGTATGGCGTGTTTTTTCATGACGCCGCGCAGTTGATGATAGGTCAATGACAATAATTCGGCCGCCTGGCGCTGATTATAATGAGCCTGGACCAGCGCGCGCTCCACCCAAAAACGTTCATGCTGGTCCAGCCAGTGTTTCAAGTCCAGCGGCAGAGAATCGCCGTCCACAACGTTGGCCGCCGCGTCGGGTTCCGGCGTCGACTCCACCCGCGCAAAAGGATCCAGCAGAATATCGTCCAGCGGCCATTCGCTGCTGTCGTGACGGTATATGGATCGTTCCACCACATTTTTCAATTCGCGGATATTACCCGGCCAACCATAATCCAACAGGGTTTGGCGCGCACGAGGAGTAAAACCGGGAAACAAAGGCAAACCGATTTCACGGCACATCTGAATGGCGAAATGCTCAGCCATCAGCATAATATCCTGTTGACGCCGCCGCAGCGGCGGCAGGGCCACCACGTCAAAGGCTAAACGATCCAGTAAATCGGCGCGAAACTGCCCGGCTTTGGCCAGTTGCGGCAAATCGGCGTGGGTAGCGCACACCAGGCGCACATTGACCTGTAACGACCGGCTACCGCCGACGCGCTCGAGTTCGCCATACTCGATCACGCGCAGCAGTTTTTCTTGCACCATCATCGGCGCGGTGGCCAGCTCATCAAGAAATAACGTCCCGCCGTCCGCCCGCTCAAACCGGCCTTGGTGGCGTTTTTGTGCGCCGGTAAAGGCGCCCGCCTCATGGCCGAACAGCTCCGAGTCCAGTAAATTTTCATTAAGCGCGGCACAGTTAAGGGAAATAAACGGGTTTTGCCAACGTGGGGAGAGATAATGTAATCGGCGTGCGATCAGTTCTTTGCCGGTGCCTCGCTCGCCAATGACCAATACCGGTTTGGTTAACCGCGCCAGCCGTGACACCTGTTCCAACATCTCCAGAAAATTGTTGGCCTGGCCCAGCAAATTGTCATGGTTTTCGCTCATGGTAAATTTCGCCAATTAGTAGTGTTAATTATCACTATAGGCGATGGTATTGAAGTGTCAATTTAGAAAAAACAATAAAATCAATAAATTAACTTCTGTTAAATCTTGGCATGGTTATTGTAAAGGCTTATCTGGCTATCAAGGATAACCCGGCATTCAGCCACCAACGTTTAAGAGGATGACATCATGGGGATTTTTTCTCGTTTTACCGATATTGTGAACGCGAATATCAACGCCTTATTGGATAAAGCCGAAGATCCGGAAAAACTGGTGCGTTTAATGATCCAGGAGATGGAAGACACCCTGGTGGAAGTCCGTACCACCTCGGCCCAGGCACTGGCGGAAAAGAAACAACTGCTGCGCCGCATCGATCAGGCCGAAGCCCAGCAGGCCGATTGGCAGGAAAAAGCCGAACTGGCGCTGATAAAAAATAAAGAGGATTTGGCGCGTGCGGCGCTGATGGAGAAGCAGCGGCTAACCAAGCTTGGTACCCTTCTGCACCAGGACGTCGCGGTGATAGAAGAAACCCTTGAGCGTATGAAGCGTGAAATCGGGGAACTGGAAAATAAGCTGTCTGAAACCCGGGCCCGCCAGAAAACATTGGCCCTGCGCCACCAGGTGGCCGCATCGTCGCGCGATATCCGCCGGCAGTTGGATAGCGGTAAAATTGATGAGGCGATGGCGCGTTTCGAACAGTTTGAACGCCGGATCGATCATATGGAAGCGGAGGCGGAGAGCGTGGGTTTCGGTAAACAAAAGTCGCTGGATCAGCAGTTTGCCGAACTCAAGGCCGATGATGAAATCAGTGCGCAGCTGTCGGCGCTCAAGGCGCGGATGAATAAAACAGAATAATGGCTATGGCGGCGTATTCCAGCCGCCGGGGGAAGGTGGTCGCCGCCTGATGGGGCGCGATCTCACTCGATACCAAGAGAATGTCATAAGGAGCAATCATGGAAGCCCTGTTTATTGTGCTCGCCATCCCGTTAACCATTTTCATCGTATTTGTGGCGCCGGTATGGCTGTGGTTGCACTATAACAGCCAACGCCGACAGGGATCGGTGCTACAGGCGCAAGACAGTCGCCGCTTGGCGCAGCTAACCGAAGAGGCAGGGCGCATGCAGGCGCGTATCCGCGCGTTGGAAGATATACTGGATGCAGAACATCCCAACTGGAGGCAGTGATAATGGCCACGCGCGATAAGCGGCAACTTTACCTTAGGCCCGATGAAGGGATGATCAAAGGCGTCTGCGCCGGTGTGGCGCATTATCTTGACGTGCCGGTGAAACTGGTACGTCTCATTGTTGTGCTCTCGATGTTTTTCGGCCTGTTTCTACTGACCATCATCGCCTATGCAATCTTGGCGTATTGGCTGGAACCGGCCCCGGCGCAGGAGACGGCTGGACGGTATGTCTCCCCGGCGCAGCAACTGGACCTGTTGGCGCTACGCCTGCGCGATGATGAACAGCGGCTGCGCCAGGTGGAACGTTATGTGACGTCGGAGGCCTTCGGCCTGCGTAACCGATTTCGCCAACTATAGTGCCTTCTGTCGCGACGGGAGTTTTTTACGCGCCGCGATGGGGGTCGATCCGCATCACAATCCTGTCTATCTTTGTGATTTTGCTCACAATAGTTTGTGCATTAGCCTAGAACTATCGGCGAAATTCATGCAATCTAGAATGAACTGCCTAATGACGCTATCAATGACCCCACCTAGAATCAAAATGTAAAACAAAATTTTAACTTATTTAGCATCTTGTTTTACATGTTAAAACCGCCGTGTTTTTTCGCGGTACTGCGCTCATGCTCTCAGCGGTCTTATCTCCAACATGCTTGTGGTTGTCCCCTCGATGCGGGCATCTCAATCTTTTGTTTATATAGGCTGGTAATGACGTGAAAATAACTTCTGTAGATGTCACCGTTTTTTCCTACGCCACCCACCGGGTGGCCGACAGCGCGGGCCATTCCCATCCGGGGGCCGAAACTCAGGCCAAAATGGCGCTGCTGACGCTGGATACCGATCAAGGGGCTCAAGGTTATGCGTTTGCTCCTCCCGAGGTCATTCGGCCCTACATTGTCAGCGCGTATTTCCGTAAGGTCTTGCTGGGTCAGGACCCGTTTGACCGTGAGCGGTTATGGCACGATCTGGTGCACTGGCAACGGGGCAGCGCCAACCAGCTCACCGACCGCGCGTTGGCGGTGGCCGAACAGGCGCTATGGGATCTGTTCGGCCGGCAGGTTAACCAGCCCGTGTATAAGCTGCTTGGCGGATTTAGAGACCGGATTCCGGCTTACGCCAGCACCATGTGTGGCGATGAACTGACGGGCGGGCTGTCCACACCGGAAGACTATGCACAGTTTGCCGAACGGCTGGTTGCGCGAGGATACCGTGCCATCAAGCTGCATACCTGGATGCCACCGGTCTCTTTTGCCCCCAGCCCCGTGATGGACGTGCGTGCCTGCGCCGCGGTACGCGAAGCGGTGGGGCCCGATATTGCCCTGATGCTCGACGGATATCACTGGTATAGCCGCAGCGACGCACTGTTTATCGGCCGTAAACTGCAAAAATTAGGCTTCACATGGTTTGAGGAGCCCATGGAGGAGCAAAGCATGGCGTCGTATGCCTGGTTGGCGCAAAACCTCGATATCGACGTGATTGGGCCGGAAAGTCTGTCGGGCAAGCACCATAGCCGCGCCGACTGGGTCAAGGCGGGCGCCTGCGATATTTTGCGCGCCGGGGTGGCGGGCGTCGGCGGCATCGGTCCCTGTCTTAAAGTGGCGCATCTGGCGGAATCGTTCGGCATGGACTGTGAGATTCATGGTAACGGGGCCCCCAATCTGGCGGTTGTCGGCGCGATCCGCAACTGCCGCTGGTACGAGCGCGGGCTATTGCATCCGTTTTTGGATTATGAGCAGCCGCCGGCCTATCTCAAAAGCATAGTCGATCCCATGGACGAGCAAGGTTGGGTTCATTTACCGACGCTGCCGGGGCTCGGGGAAGATATCGATTTCGGTTATATCGCGGCGCATACCCTAAGCCGGGAATAACCGGCGAACGGCAAACAACACTCTGTCCTTACCTGCATGGGGATGCCCGATGAAAATACACTCCCGGCGCCGTGTTCGGCTGGCGGCGTTGTTGTTTATGCTGCTGCCGTTGGCCGCGCCGCAGGCCAAAACGCCGCCCGACCAATTGGTCATCGGCATGAATATGAACAATCTGCTGACGTTAGACCCCGCGGCGATGACCGGTAATGAGGTGGTCGGCATCGTGGTGAATCTCTATGACGGGCTGGTGGAACTTGATCCGGCCGCGCCAACCCATGTGATGCCCGCGCTGGCCGACAGCTGGGATATCAATCCGGACGGTAATTTGTTGACCTTTCATTTGCGCGAGGGGGTGAGATTCCATTCCGGCAACTCTCTTACCGCCGACGACGTGGTCTGGTCTTTACACCGCGTGCTACAGCTCAATATGGCCCAGGCCTCGGTCTGGAAATCCTATGGTTTCAGCCGGAATAACGTCGCACAACAGATCCGCGCGCCGGATCCCCGCACGGTGGAGATTGCGCTGCCTAAACCCAATGACCCGAAATTGGTACTCTATTCCCTGGCCGCGTTGGGTAGCGGTTCGGTCCTGGATCGAAAAACCGTGCTGGCGCATGAACGTGATGGCGACTGGGGCAACCATTGGTTGACCACCAACGAGGCCGGATCAGGACCTTTTACGCTGGATGTCTGGCAGGCCAAAGACGTGATGCGCATGAGCCGGTTCTCGGGCTACTGGCGCGGCGACAGCGTTATGAGTCGGGTGATCTTCCGCCATTTGCAGGAGTCGCAAACCCTGCGTCTCATGATCGCCAAGGGCGATCTGGATATAGCCAGCAATATGTCGGTGCCGGATATCCAGGCGCTGCGCGCCAATCCCGATATCAGGGTAGATGCAGTCACCCGAGGCACCTTGTATTACGTGGCGATGGATGTGAAACAGACCTATTTCGCCAATCCCAAAGTGCGTGAGGCCGTGCGTTATCTGATTGATTACGACGGCATCAATAAAGCCATTATGCCGGGTTACGGTGTGTTGCATCAGCGGCCAATCCAAAGCGGCATGCCCGCAACGCTGCCCGATCCGGGTTACCGGCTCGATATCGCGCGCGGCAAACGGTTGCTAGCCGAGGCAGGATATCCCGACGGTTTTGACACAACCCTGAGGGTGTTGGCCGATCCGCCGTTTATCAATATCGCCATTGCCGTGCAGTCCACCCTGCTGCAGGGCGGCATTCGCGCCAAAATCATCACCGGCACGGGCAATCAAATTTACGGTGCGATGCGCGAGCGCAGGTTTGACCTGTTGGTGGGCCGCGGCGGCAGCGGCGTGGAGCCCCATCCCCACTCCAGTCTGCGCGCATTGGTCTATAACCCCGACAATCGCGATGAAGCGCGGCTGACCAATTTTCAGGGATGGCGTACCGGCTTTTACGATAAAACCCTTAACGATTTAATTGACCGGGCGCTGGTGGAGCGGGATCCGCAGCGGCAACTGCGGCTGTATGCCGACGTGCAGAATCGTTATGAATCCCTTTACCCGGCCATTATTCCGCTTTCGCAAATGGTCGATTCGGTGGTGGTGCGCAAAAATGTCAAAAACTATATTCCCCATCCTTCGGCCACCACTTTTTTACGCGCGGTGGGCAAAGAGGTGCAGTGAGCCGTATTCGGGCCGCCGACCAGCGCGGCGGCATCATCAATAAGCTCGGGAGGCATCATGTTCCTGAATGAATGGTTTGCGCCGCAAGGGATGGGACGGCGCCTGTACGGACGGCTGCTACAGATGGTGATCACCCTGTTCGGGCTGTTGGTATTAACCTTTATTATCGGCAGGGTGATGCCGATCGATCCCGTACTGGCCATCGTCGGTCCGGACGCGGATCAAGGTACTTATCAGCAAGTCTACCATCAGCTTGGCTTCGATCGTCCGTTCTGGTTCCAGTTCTTCATTTATCTCAGAGGGTTGCTTCATGGCGATCTGGGCAACGCGCTGTTGACGGGCAAACCGGTGGCCGATGATATCATTCGGGTTTTTCCGGCCACGGTGGAGCTGGCGACCATGGCGATTATCGTCGGTGCGGGCTTAGGGGTGCCGCTGGGGGTACTGGCGGCGGCGCGGCGCAACGGCGCGTTGGATTACCTAGTGCGTTTTATTAGTCTGGCGGGGTATTCAACGCCGATTTTCTGGGTCGGCATGATGGGGCTGCTCCTGTTTTATGCCACCTTGGGATGGGTTGGCGGATCCGGGCGGGTCGATTTGGCGTATGACGGAATTGTGGCGCGCCATACCGGGCTGTTGCTGGTGGATGCGTTATGGGCCGGTAACTGGACGGTGTTCTGTAGCGCGCTCAACTATCTGGTGCTGCCCGCTTCGCTGTTGGGTTTCCATTCACTGGCCTATATCAGCCGCATGACGCGCAGCTTCATGCTGGCGCAGCTCTCGCAGGAATTCATTATTACCGCGCGGGTGAAAGGGCTGTCTGAACGGCAGGTCATTTGGGGCCATGCGTTTCGCAATATCCTGGTGCAACTGTTGACGGTCGTGGCCCTGGCCTACGGCTCGTTGTTGGAGGGGGCGGTGCTTATCGAAACGGTGTTTGCCTGGCCCGGATTTGGATCTTACCTGACCGGCGGTCTGTTATTGGGTGATATGAACGCCGTTATGGGCTGCGTGTTGGTGGTCGGGTTGATTTTTGTCACGCTCAATGTGCTTTCCGACATGCTGTATCAACTGTTTGATCCGAGGACGCGGCTATGACGATTTCCTATGAGCCGGCCATGAATCCGGGCCGCGGCGCGCAACATGGCAGGGCGCCGCGCTGGCTGCGGCAGGGCGGCGGATTTTTGCTGAAACTGGCCCGCAATCCGTTGACCGCCATCGGCAGCGGCATCGTACTGGTATTAATGCTAACGGCGCTGTTCGCCCCTTGGATCGCCACCCAGCACCCGCTTATCCAGGACCTGCAGCATACGCTTACGCCGCCGAGCGCCCTCCACTGGTTCGGAACGGATGAGTTCGGCCGCGATATATTTAGCCGCCTGGTGTACGGCTCGCGCATCACCCTCTATATCGTGATGCTGGTCTCGGTTATCGTCGGCCCGCTGGGGTTGCTGCTCGGCGTGACCTCCGGCTATTTTGGCGGACGAGTGGATAGGATCTTAATGCGGATCACGGATATTTTTATCTCTTTTCCCAGCCTGATATTGGCATTGGCGTTCGTCGCGTCGCTCGGTCCCGGCCTGGAGCATGTGGTCATCGCCATTGCCCTTACCGCCTGGCCGCCCATTGCCCGCCTGGCGCGGGCCGAAACGCTGTCGTTGCGTCAGGCGGATTTTATTTCGGCGGCGCGGCTGCAGGGCGCTTCGCCGTGGCGCATTCTCTGGCGGCATATCGTGCCGCTGTGCCTGCCGTCCGTGATAATCCGCATCACCATGAATATGGCGGGCGTGATCCTGACCGCAGCCGGTCTGGGGTTCCTTGGCTTAGGCGCGCAGCCGCCGGATCCGGAGTGGGGCGCGATGATTTCCAGCGGCCGGCGCTATATGCTGGAGTGCTGGTGGGTGGTGACCATTCCCGGGCTGGCCATTTTTATCAATAGCCTGGCATTCAATTTTCTAGGAGACGGCCTACGTGACATTCTCGATCCCCGAGCGGAATAGCGCCGCTCTCTTATTAGAGGTGGATAACCTGCGCGTCGGTTTCGTTAACGGCCGGAGGGTCACCGAAGCGGTGCGTGGCGTATCTTTCACCCTGGGCCGCGAAAAACTGGCGATCGTGGGCGAATCGGGTTCCGGTAAATCCACCGTCGGACGCGCCTTGTTAAAGCTTCACCCAAGCAGTGCGCGGATTACCGCCACCCGGCTACGCTTCTGCGGGCTGGATTTACTTGATGCCGATGCGGTACAAATGCGGGCTATCCGCGGCAAACGGATAGCGATGATTATGCAAGATCCGAAATACTCGCTTAATCCCGTGATACGGGTCGGGGAACAGATTGCCGAGGCTTGGCGGGCCCATCACCATGCTCCTCGTTCGGTGGCCAGGCAAAAGGCGCTCGATATGCTGGACGTGGTGCGCATTCGCGAGCCCGAACGGGTGTATTCATTATACCCCCATGAGATTTCCGGCGGCCAAGGACAGCGCATCATGATCGCCATGATGCTTATTACCGATCCCGAACTGCTCATTGCCGACGAGCCGACGTCGGCCCTCGATGTGTCCGTCAGGCTGCAGATTCTGGCATTGCTGGACGATCTAGTGGAAACCCGCGGCCTGGGTCTGATTTTTATTAGTCACGATATTCATGTAGTGCGCAGTTTTTGTGATCGGGTACTGGTGATGTACGCCGGGCGGATCGTGGAATCCATCGCCGCCGCCCAACTCGATCAAGCCCGCCATCCCTATACGCGGGGGCTGCTTGATGCCTTGCCGGATCTGGCCCATCCCCGGCCGTGCCTGCCGGTGCTGCGGCGCGATCCGTCGTGGTTGACCGACTAGGCCGTAACCTCCGCGCTTGCTTGCGTCTCGCGGGCGCGAAACGGGGGCCTTCTATTCATGAGGAGAAGCTTATGTCGTCCACGACCATGATTGATATCCGGCGACTGAATTTACGATTCGGCCGGGGTTACGCGTCCAACCAGGTGCTATTTGATGTTGAGCTTTGCATACGCAAGGGTGAAATTTTTGGTTTGGTGGGAGAATCAGGGTCGGGGAAAACCACTGTATTGAAATGCCTGGCGGGACTGTTTACCCAATGGAGCGGGGAGTTGGCCATCGATGGCGAACCTCTGGCCCACGGTATCAACACCGAACGCTGCCGGCGGATCCAGATGGTGTTCCAAGACCCCTATGGCTCCCTGCATCCACGCCATACGGTAGCGCAAATTCTTGACGAACCCCTGGCCATACACCGGATTGGCCAGCGGCGGCGGCGGGTAGAGCAGATGCTGGACAAAGTCGGTCTGGACGCGGCGTTCGGCGAACGTTATCCGCATCAGCTCTCCGGCGGGCAGCGCCAACGGGTGGCTATCGCCCGCGCGCTGATCCTCGAGCCAAGCGTCTTGTTATTGGATGAACCGACCTCGGCGCTGGATGTATCGGTACAGGCGGAAATCCTGAATTTACTTGCCGATCTCCAGCGGCAGGACGGGCTGACTTTCCTGCTGGTCACGCACGATCTGGGCGTAGTCGCCCATCTATGCCATCGTCTGGCGGTGATGCGGCAGGGACGCATTATCGAAACGCTGGATAAGCAACGGTTGCTTAACGGTGGCGCGCAACATGACTATACCCGGATGCTGATTGACGCCAGCCGCCAATACACCCGTGAGCTGGCACGGCGCTCGGCGATGGCAGGCTGATACCCTGCCCGGAGGAATAATTGTCGCACGCGCCGAGTAAATTTGTTTGTTGGCGGATTGGACGACATAATAGACTTCTTTTTATCAGGAGCGATGATGTCCATGAACCGACTGCAAAGCGATCTCGGCGCGCTGGTCAACCGCGGCCTGGACCGGCATTTGCGCCTGGCGGTCACCGGATTGAGCCGTAGTGGTAAAACCGCGTTTATTACCTCCTTGGTTAATCAACTGCTGATGGTCAACCAGGGGGCCAGATTACCGATGTTTTCAGCAGCGCGGGACGGACGACTGCTCGGGGCGAAACGGATAACCCAGCGTCATCTGGGCATTTCGCGTTTCGCTTATGATGAAGGTCTCGCGCAGTTATACGCTACGCCGCCGGCCTGGCCGACGCCCACGCGCGGCGTCAGTGAAATGCGGCTGGCATTGCGTTATCGCAGCCGGGACGCCCTGTGGCGCCATATCAAGGATACCGGCACGCTCTACTTGGAGATTGTCGACTATCCCGGCGAGTGGCTGCTGGATTTGCCGATGCTGGAACAAGATTATTTGTCTTGGTCACGGCAAATGAACGCGCTGCTGCAAGGTGAACGGGCGCAGTGGGCCGCGCCTTGGCTGGCCAAGTGCGCCGGGCTCGATCCGCTGGCGCCCGCCGACGAACGGGTCCTGGCCGATATCTCCCGCACTTATACCGATTACCTGCTGCGGTGCAAAGGTGAGGGGCTGCATTTTATTCAGCCGGGGCGTTTTGTGCTGCCGGGGGATATGGACGGCGCGCCGGCGCTGCAGTTTTTTCCCTGGCCGTCGTTGGCCGACAACGAAACGCGGCTGGCGACGGCGGGTAAGGACTCCACCCTCGGCATGCTGCGCAGCCGTTATCAGTATTATTGCCAACACGTGGTGAAAGGCTTTTATAAACAGCATTTCACCGGGTTTGACCGGCAAATTGTCCTGGTGGACTGCCTGCAACCCCTGAATCACGGTCCTCAGGCCTTTAACGATATGCGCCTGGCCCTGACCCAACTGATGAGAAGCTTTCATTACGGTAAGCGCAGCCTTTATCGCCGGCTGTTTTCCCCGTGCATTGATAAGCTGATGTTTGCCGCCAGCAAAGCCGATCACGTGAGCGCCGATCAGCGGGCGAATTTGGTCTCGTTATTACAACAGCTGGTACGCGACGCCTGGCAGAGCGCGGCGTTCGAAGGCATTGCCATGGATTGTGCCGGGCTGGCTTCGGTACAGGCAACCGAAAGCGGCTTGGTCAATCATGAGGGACGGCAGATCCCGGCGTTGCGGGGGCATCGGCTCGACGACGACCAGTTGCTGACGTTTTATCCGGGCGATGTGCCGGCCAGGTTACCGGACGCGGCGTTTTGGCAAGGACAGGGGTTTCAGTTTGAGAGTTTTCGGCCGCGCAGTATGGACCCCGACGGGGCGCTGCCGCATATTCGGATGGACGCCGTGATGGAGTTTTTATTGGGAGACAAGCTACGATGAACGATCCCGTCAAGCCGCGTATTGATTTCACCACTCAGGATCTCCCCCCCGCCGAGCCGGCAACCGCTACGCTGCGCGCCGCGCAGACTTTTGACGAGCAACCTGCGCAGTTCCAACCTTTGCAGGAGCAGGATGAGGAGGGACGTCCCGAGCAGCTGTTGACTCATGCGCTGCGGCCGAAGCGCAGCGTCTGGCGACGCATGGTCATTGCCGGCGCCGGTCTGCTGGTAATCAGCTCGGCGGCGCAGGGCATATTATGGTCAGTGCGCGCCTGGCAGCAGCAGGACTGGCTAGCCCTGGGGGCGCTGGCCGCAGGCACGTTGTTCGTCATGGCCGGCGCCGGGTCGCTGGCCACCGAATGGCGGCGGTTATACCGATTGAGACAACGGTCCGACGAGCGGGAGCGGGCCGGTGTGCTGCTGCGCAGCCACGGGCAGGGACAAGGGCGGGCGTTTTGCCAGCACCTGGCCGAACAGGCCGGGATACACCAGGAACATCCCGCATTGCGACGTTGGCAAGGGATGCTACAGGAGAGCCATAGCGATCGTGAAGTGGTAACACTGTACGCCAGCATTGTGCAACCCCTTATCGATAGCCGGGTACGCGCTGAAATCAGCCGTTCTGCCGCCGAATCGGCGTTAATGATTGCGGTCAGTCCATTGGCCATTGTCGATATGGGGTTTATTGCCTGGCGCAACCTGCGGCTAATTAACCGTATTGCCGGCCTTTATGGGCTCGAGGTGGGCTATTTCAGCCGTATCCGATTATTTCGGCTGGTGTTGCTCAATATTGCGTTTGCCGGGGTTAGCGAATGGGTCAGGGAGGTCGGTATGGACTGGATGTCGCAAGACTTGACCGCCCGGCTGTCCGCCCGCGTCGCGCAGGGCATGGGCGCGGGCCTGTTGACGGCGCGCCTGGGGATTAAAGCGATGGAACTATGTCGCCCGCTACCCTGGATCGACGGTGACAAACCGCGCCTAGGTGACTACCGGCACGAAATTTTTACTCAGCTACGCGCGGTAATGGAACGTAAACCGTCGGCCTAAGCCGGCTGGATGCCCGCTTGGACGCCAATCCCATACCCGGTCCGCTACGCCAATCCGGGTTTTCCTTTCCCGGCTGTCAACTTTTTGTGACAGATGACTTCATCCCGGGCGCGCCGGCACGTATCATGGACGGAGAATCTCTCTTCACTACACTGCACCGCTAAGAGGCGCTACATGCGATTGGAAGTTTTTTGCGAAGACCGCCTGGGGTTGGCCCGGGAACTGCTTGATTTATTGGTGGCTCGCAATGTGGATCTGCGCGGTATCGAGATCGATCCGCAAGGTCGAATATACCTTAATTTCCCACCGCTGGCGTTCGAACCCTTTCGGGTAATGATGGCCGATATTCGCCGCATCAGCGGCGTTACCGACGTTCGTACCGTTTCTTTTATGCCGTCCGAGCGCGAGCACCGCGCCCTTGACGCTATTCTGGCGGCTATGCCCGAACCGGTGCTGTCCATTGATTTAAAGGGGCGAGTGGAGCTGGCTAATCCGGCGGCCATGGCGCTGTTTGGTCAACACCATGACCAGATTCACCATATGCCCATCGGCCCGTTGATCGACGGATTTAATTTTGCGCGTTGGCTGGAGAGCGAGCGGCAATCATCCGAAAGCCGACCGGTGGTGATCATGGGACAGGATTTCCTGCTGGTAATCATCCCGATTCATCTCGCCGGTGAAAACGGCAAACCCACCGCGGCAGGGGGGGTGATCCTGTTGAAATCCGTCGTGCGTTTGGGACGGCAGTTGCAGCAAACCGGACCGAATGACGATCGTGAAATGAGCCATGTGATCGCCGTGAGCCAAAAAATGCGTCAGGTGCTGGAACGGGCGCGTAAATTAGCCATGCTGGATGCACCGCTATTAATCAGCGGTGAAACCGGGACCGGCAAGGATTTACTGGCCCACGCCTGCCATATGCGCAGTGCGCGGGGTAAACAACCGTTTCTGGCGCTCAACTGTGCCGCGTTGCCTGATGATGTGGCCGAAAGCGAACTGTTTGGTCATGCGGCGGGTGCCTATCCCAATGCATTGGAAAGCAAAAAAGGCTTTTTCGAGCAGGCGCATGGCGGATCGGTATTGCTCGATGAAATTGGTGAAATGACCCCCAATATGCAAACTAAACTGCTGCGTTTTCTTAACGACGGAACCTTTCGGCGGGTGGGCGAAGATCGTGAAATGCATGTCGATGTGCGGGTTTACTGCGCCACTCAGAAAAATCTGCTGGAATTGGTTCACCAGGGGCATTTTCGCGAGGATCTTTATTACCGCCTCAATGTGCTGACGTTAAATTTACCCCCCTTGCGCGAGCGACCTGACGATATCATGCCGCTGGCGGCGCTATTTATTGCGCAATTTTGTGACGAGCAGGGCGTCCCCCGTCCCGCGGTGGACGCTGAACTGGCGGCCATGTTGACCCAGTACGCTTGGCCGGGCAATGTCAGGCAATTAAAGAATGTGCTTTACCGGGCCATGGCCCAGTCCGACGGCGCTGAACTGACGGTCGGCGACATCGACCTGCCTGACTTTGTCCAATCGCTCGCGTTACCCATAACGGAAGAGGTGCTTGACGGGTCGCTCGATGATATCAGTAAAAGATTTGAACGTTCGGTGCTGACCCGCCTTTACCGTTCCTATCCCAGCACACGCAAATTAGCCAAACGGCTAGGGGTGTCCCATACCGCCATTGCCAATAAGCTGCGTGAATACGGACTGAGTGCGAAAAAGGGCGCTGAGGATAGTGAAGAATAAAGGACTCGCCCGCAGCGTGCGGCCGTCATCCGCCGCCGACGCTGCTGGTTGGGGCGC
>JAATGH010000467.1 GCA_015654745.1 Enterobacterales bacterium | reverse complement strand
TGCGCAGGGTTGTAAACTCACCTGGCGCGGGTTGCGTATATTACGCTTTCCCGTTGAAGAGTCAAGATTTTATTTGCTTCATCGAAGCGCTCGTCCCTTCCCGACCCGGCGTCGCGTTAGCGTTTATTCCCGGTCAGTGGAGGCGCATTATAGGGAATTAATGAGGCGTGACAAGGGCTAATTACGTATTTTGGTTTGATTGTTTTTTTTTTCAACAAACTGCGGTTATTCCGGTCATATGCCGGCAGTTTTCGCGGTGAGTAAGGCGAAATCACTGGCAAAGTCGTTCACCTGTTGCCAATCGGTATACTCCACATCTTTCGTCGCGTCGGTCTCGCCACCGGTCATACGCATGATCAACTGGATCATGACACGATCAAGCCAGCCGTAACGCGGATAATGCAGTGCCCCGGCGAAAACGCCGCAGCGATCCGGCCGCCAGGGGCTGGAGGCAAGAAATTTACGCGTGTACGCGTTGGTCTGCGGGGTGCGTTTCCCCGCCTTGCGCGCCGTCAGATTAACAGCAAAAAAAGCGCTGGGCACCGCGTCAAGCCATCTCAGATGACGTTTGACGAAAACAGGCAATTCGGCGGCAAAATGCCCATAACGGATTGAAGCACCAATCAGTACCCGATCATAGCGCGGCAAATCACATCGTTCAGCCGCCGCTAAATCCACCACCTCGCAGTTACCGGCACCATTGGATAGTTCAAGCCGCTCGGCGATAAACTCAGCAATCTTCCGGGTTTGTCCGTCGTGGCTTGAATAAAGAATCAGTGTTCTCATAACCATCCTATCTCACTCACGCCAGAACGTCGGCGTGAACAAAACCAATAAGGTAAAGACTTCCAGGCGCCTGAACAACATAGTCAGGATCAATATCCATTTCGCTACGGAATTCATGGCGGCAAAATTTTCCGCTACCACGCCCAAACCCGGGCCAAGATTGTTCAACGTAGCGGTAACGGCGGCAAAAGCGGAAAAATTATCCACCCCCGTGGCGATAATGGCCAGCATGCTGATGATAAAGACTAATACATAAGCGGAAAAGAATCCCCATACCGCTTCCACAATGCGCTCCGGCAGCGCTCGGTTACCTAGCTTGATAGTGTAGACGGCATTGGGATGGACCAATCGTTTCAGTTCCCTGGAGCCCTGGAGGTACAACAGTAAAATGCGGATAACCTTCAAACCGCCGCCGGTGGAACCGGCACACCCTCCGATAAACGCGGAGCATAACAGTAAAATGGGTAAAAATAGCGGCCACCGGGCGATGCTGTCCGTGGTAAAACCGGCGGTGGTGGCCATGGAGACTACCTGGAAAAAAGCCTGGTTGATCGTTTGCAAGCCGCTTTGATAGACATCAAAGCGCCACAGAATCAGGGTACAGATCACCACCAGCGCAAATTGCACGGTGATAAACATCCTGAACTCGGGATCCCGCCAATAAACACGCAGGTTGCGTCCGCTCAGCATGGCAAAATGCAAACCATAATTACACCCGGAAATCAGGAGGAATACCGCCACGATAGTGTTGATCATCGGGCTGTGGAAATACCCGATACTGGCATCATGGGTAGAAAAGCCGCCCAGAGCTATGGTGGAAAAACTGTGGCTAATGGCATCGAAAACGGACATCCCCGCGCCCCATAACGCCAGGGCGCAGGCGATTGTCAGCGCCAGATAAATCAGCCAGAGCGTTTTTGCGGTCTCGGCAATCCGCGGGCGCATTTTGTTGTCTTTTAGCGGCCCTGGCATTTCGGCGCGATAAAGCTGCATGCCACCAACCCCGAGAATCGGCAAAATGGCTACCGCCAGTACGATAATCCCCATGCCGCCAAACCATTGGAGCATTTGGCGATAGAACAGGATCGCCTTAGGCAGGTTATCAAGTCCCACCAAGGTGGTTGCACCGGTGGTGGTCAGCGCGGAAAACGACTCAAAAAAGGCGTCGGTGACCGGCAAATCGGGATGTTCGGCAAACAGGAACGGCAATGCCCCCACGCTTCCCAGCACCGTCCAGAACAAAACGACGATCAGGAAGCCTTCGCGAGGCTTAAGTTCATTCTTTTGCTGGCGGTTCGGCAACCAAAGTACCAAACCAATTAACAGGGCGAAAAAAAACGTTTGGGTAAAAGCGCTGCCGGCGCCATCCCGGTAGATCAACGCCACCAGGCCGGGAACGATCATGGTCCCGGAAAACAGCATGACGAGCAGACCGACAATACGGGTAATGGCGCGAAAATGCATTTCAGCACGATCCTTAATGTGTTATCTAACTTGCCCAATAATGGAATATTATGGAACGGGCGTTAATTGCAATGCACCGCGACTCATGGCTCGTAGTTTCTCTTCCGCCAGCGCGACACGATCAAAAGGGATCGCCACCTTGAGTATAATGGATTCACCATACTCGCCGTGCACGATCCGGCCCTCCATTTGTTTAACCACGGTCGCTATCCAGGGTTGCTGGTCATAACGACACCGCACCACAAACTCCAATGACGGAATTTTTTTCTCGCGGCCAACCAGCGTTAACGCCAGCTGCACTCCGCCACCGTAGGCTTTGACCAGCCCGCCGGTCCCGAGTTTTATCCCGCCATAATAGCGAACCACCACCGCGACAATATGTCCCAGCCCCGAGCCGGATAATTGCGCCAACATCGGTTTGCCCGCGGTGCCGGAAGGCTCCCCGTCGTCCGAAAAACCACGCTGCTGCACGTCCCATGGCGCGCCGGCAATAAAGGCCCAACAGCAGTGCGCCGCCCCGGGGTGCAGCGCGCGGGTTTGTCGAATATGCGCTTTGGCGGCATCAATGCCGACGGAAGGTTCCAACAGAATAATAAAACGGCTTTTTTTGATCTCCACGGCCACCGTGACCGGCGCCGCGGGAACAAAATAGGCGTGCATTATGCCAGTTTCAGATCGCGAGTCATATTTTCGATCTGTTTTTCATGGATCACGATATTGTCTTCAATCCGGATGCCGCCATAGGCCTTGAACATGTCGATACGCGACCAGTTGAAGTGGCGGCTCTGAGCGCCGTTACGCCATGGGGCCAGTAGGGATTCGATAAAATAGAGTCCCGGTTCGATGGTCATCACCATCCGCGGCTGCATCACGCGGGTACAGCGCAAATAAGGATAGAGGGAAGGCGCCGCCAGGTGCGTGCCGCGATCGTCTTGCAAAAAACCGCCGACATCATGCACTTGAAGCCCCAGCGGATGGCCCAACCCATGAGGAAGAAAGGGGCCGGTAATATTGTCGGCCACCATGGCTTCCTCGCTGATGCCGGTCACGATGTCGTATTGGTGCAGAAGTTTGGCAATGCGCCGATGCATCTGGATATGGTACTCAATGTAATTAACACCGGTTTCAATGGTACCGATCAGCGACTGTTGCTCGGTATTCATCGCACTCACCAGCTCGGCGAACTCAGAATCCTGATGCGCCGCATAGGTTCGGGTCAGATCTGCCGCGTAGCCATTATATTCAGTACCGGCATCAATGAGAAAACTGTGCAGTTGTTCGGGCAACCGCTGATTTAGCTTGGTGTAGTGTAGGACCGCGGCATGTTCATTTAGCGCGATAATATTCCCATAAGGAACGTCAAAATCACGATGACCCGTGGCGCTAAGGTACGTGTTATTGATATCAAACTCACTCATGCCGGAGCGAAACGCCTCATGGGCGGCCCGATGGCCCAAGACGGCGGTTTTTTGCGCCTCCCGCATGCACGCCAGTTCATAATCGGTCTTGTAGGCACGGTGAAAGTGTAGATAGTCCAATACCGGCTGTGGATTGATCCGATCCGCTACCAGCCCGAGACTTTTGGCTCGCGCCGCAGCCGAACCCAGGTAGGCAACCCGTTCACGCGCCGCCGGTAATAAGGCATCAATCTGATCGGGATGGTTAAAAGCAATAATATCAACAAAGGGTGTCCAGAAGCTTTCCGGCATTGGCTCTACGCTGTACCAATAATCCACCGGCGAATAGAACCAGAGTTTGGGCTTGTTGATACCATCAACCCACAGCCAGCAGTGCGGTACATTGGTTACCGGTAGCCAGGCTTTAAATTGGGGATTGACCTTAAAAGGATAATCACAGTCGTCCAGGAACGCCGTAATAGGTTCGCCGGAGTGAATTAATAACGCATCGAGATGATGGCGGGCGAGAATCTCGCGGGTCCGTTGCTGCAATGTCGCAAGATGATCTTGATAAAGAGTAGAAAAAGAGTCCATAAAATGACCTTACTTATGCCACTGAATGGTTGCCATCTTAGCATAGCGCCCCGACGGGAACAGCTTAACCGTGGTGAATAAGGCTCATTTGGCCCCGCGTTGACGGCGGGGGGAGAGTATGTCCCAGCTCAGATAAAGGCAAACGCATCGCCGAAAATTCTGCCGGGTGTCGCATCGCGCTCTGCGCAAAAGCGCTCGCGGGCGATTTTAGCCATTTCGAATCGGCCGGCGATATAAATATCATAGCCTTCTAAAGAGCCATAATCCTGTAATACCGCACTGAGCACCGTCCCGGTTCTGCCCTGCCAGGCGTCGTCAGGCTGCTCGACCACCGGCACAACTTTAAGATGCGGATGCAGCAGCGTCAGCGCTTCAAGCTCACCAAGATCGTAAAGATGCTGCAGTTCCCTTCCGCCCCAGTAAATTGCCACTTCCCGCTCCGGCTGCTTCGCCAGGACGGTCAGCAGAATTGAGCGCGCATAGGAAAAACCGGTGCCTCCGGCGATCAGGATGACCGGCCGGTTAGTATCGTCACGCAGCCAGGCATCGCCATGAGGAATATCTACGGTAATTTCACGGTCTTTCAAGATCCGATCCATGACCGCCATCGCATAAAGATTCAGCTCGGAAGCCCCGATATGCAGCTCAATGATGCTGTTTTCCATTGGGGTCGATGCCAGGGAAAAGGGGCGCTTGTCGCGCTCATCTATCACTACCATCAGATACTGACCGGCACGAAAATTAAAAGCCGCTCCCGGCACCAAACATACCCGATATACCGTATCGGTGATGGCTTCCACGGAAGTGACCTTACAGGTCAATGTTGTCATGCATTTCCTCTGTCGGGCTGTTAAGCAAAACGGAATAGAGAGCCAGGGAGATCACAGCCCCTTACCACTGTCTTTCAATATGGCGAGATCTTCCCAGATAGCGTCAATACGCGAGCGAACGCCTTGATCCATCTCGATGGGAGTACCCCACTCGCGCTGTGTTTCTCCGGGCCATTTATTGGTGGCGTCCATACCCATTTTGGAACCTAATCCGGAAACCGGCGAGGCAAAATCAAGGTAGTCTATCGGTTTATTTTCCATAAGCACCGTATCTCGCGCGGGATCCATCCTGGTGGTGATTGCCCAGATGACGTCTTTCCAATCACGCGCGTTAATATCATCATCGCATACGATAACAAATTTGGTATACATGAATTGACGCAAGAAAGACCATACGCCCATCATGACTCGTTTGGCATGACCCGGGTACTGCTTTTTGATCGTGACTATCGCCAGTCGGTATGAACAACCTTCGGGAGGCAGATAAAAATCAACGATCTCGGGAAATTGCTTTTGCAGGATGGGCACAAAGACTTCATTAAGCGCCAAACCCATCACCGCCGGCTCATCCGGTGGCCGGCCAGTATAGGTGGAGTGGTAGATGGCGTCCCGACGCTGGGTAATATGGGTGATGGTAAATACCGGAAAGTGATCTTGTTCATTATAATAGCCGGTATGATCGCCATAAGGTCCTTCGAGCGCCATCTCGCCCGGTTCAATATAGCCCTCAAGGACGATTTCGGCGCTGGCGGGCACCTCAAGGTCGCAAGATAGGCACTTCACTACCTCGGTTTTATAGCCTCGCAACAGGCCGGCGAAGGCATATTCCGACAGACTGTCCGGCACCGGCGTAACCGCGCCAAGGATCGTGGCCGGATCCGCGCCCAGGGCCACCGCTATAGGAAACCGCTTGCCGGGATGGGCTGTTAGCCATTCTTGGTAATCCAATGCGCCGCCGCGATGGGAAAGCCAGCGCATAATGACCTTATTCTTGCCGAGCACCTGCTGGCGATAAATACCCAGGTTTTGACGCTCTTTGTGGGGCCCGCGGGTAACCGTGAGGCCCCAGGTGATTAACGGCGCAGCGTCTCCCGGCCAGCAGTGCATGATGGGGATACGGCTGAGATCGACGTCTTCTCCCTGCCAGATTTGCTGTTGGCAGGGCGCGGAGTGTAGCCGTTTAGTGGGCATATTCAATACTTGACGGAATTGGGGGACCTTATCCAGCAGATCGCGAAAACCTTTGGGCGGTTCGGGTTCTTTTAGAAATGCCAACAGCTTTCCTACCTCCCGCAAGGCCGAAACGCTCTCCTGCCCCATGCCCAAGGCTACCCGCTCGGGCGTACCGAACAGATTACATAATACCGGCATGGCATAACCTTTGGGATTTTCAAACAACAACGCCGGGCCGCCCGCGCGCAGAGTGCGATCGGCGATTTCCGTCATTTCCAGATAGGGATCGATGGGCAGGGTAATCCGTTTTAACTCACCTCGCCGTTCCAGCAAGGAAAGGAAATCGCGCAAGTCTCGATATTTCATAGCGTCATTTGCTGCCTGGTTATTGATGCATTATAAAGGCTGTTTACCAGCCATGCCGCCCTTTTGTCAAAATTCACGGTAAATTTACCGTTTTTTTTGCAGAGCATCCCCTATACAATGCCCGAGAGAAGCTATTTATCCCTAAAGGCATTTGATATGCTGGCATACTGGTAAACTTGGCATTTAAGATTATGGAAGCATGGTATTTATTATATTGTAAGCGAGGTCAAATGATCCGCGCTAAAGAACATTTGGAAAGACAGGCGGTTGCCTGCCTTAGCCCAATGGTCACCTTGGAAAAGATTATCCGGGGCAAGCGCGCCGCTATCAATGAACCCTTGTTTCCCAACTATCTGTTTATCGAATTCGATCCAGAACGCATCCACACCACGACCATCAGCGCCACGCGTGGGGTCAGCCATTTCGTTCGTTTTGGCAACCTGCCGGTTACCATCGCCACGGAAGTGATTGATGAACTCCGCGATCATGTCTACGAAGGGGTAACCGATCCCCAGACGCCGCAAATTGGCGATCGGGTTATCATCACCGACGGTGTATTTGAAGGCTTGGAAGCGATATATACCGAACCCGATGGTGAGGCCCGCTCGATGCTATTGCTTAATTTTCTCAACAAACAGGTTTGCCAAAGCCTGCAGAACCGCCAGTTTCAAAAAATACTGTAAATCCCGGGGTCAGAAGAACGCGGCCACCGGCTCTCTTCCACGCCAATATAGAAAGTGCGAGCCCCCAGAGGCTTACTCCAGTAAAAGACTGGGGTGAGCTACCCATCCCGCATAATCGAGCCGGCTACAGAACGAGGATAAATCTGCAGGAGTGGATTTGAACGCGACGTGTCGCGGCCCCGTCAGGGGCGAGGCCCAGGGAGGGGCCGAGTAACGCCAACGCACCTGCAGCGGGAAATATGACGGTTAATAGCCCCGCATATGATCGTCATGCAGCCACTGCGCCACTTTTTTCGAGAAGTAGGTGAGGATCCCGTCCGCGCCGGCGCGTTTGAAGCATAGCAACGATTCCATTACCGCCGGTTTTTCCTGCAGCCAGCCATTTTGGATTGCCGCCATATGCATGGCGTATTCGCCTGATACCTGGTAGGCAAAGGTGGGTACCCCAAAGGTTTGCTTTACCCGAAGTATCATATCAAGGTAGGGCATACCGGGTTTCACCATTACCATATCGGCGCCTTCCTGCAGATCTTGCGCAACTTCCTGTAATGCCTCATCACTATTCGCCGGATCCATCTGGTAGGTTTTTTTATCGCCGCCTTTCAGATTGGCGCTAGAACCGACCGCATCACGAAACGGACCGTAATAACACGAGGCATATTTGGCGGAGTAAGCCATAATCTGGTTATTGACCAAGCCTTGCTGCTCAAACTTCGCACGTATCGCGCCGATGCGTCCATCCATCATATCGCTGGGCGCGACAATTTCAGCCCCTGCTTCGGCGTGGCATAACGCCTGACGCACCAGGATTTCTTTTGTGATGTCATTTATGACATAGCCTTGCTCGTCGATAATGCCGTCCTGCCCGTGGGTGGTATAGGGATCCAATGCCACGTCGGTAAGCAATCCCAGTTCCGGCACGGCGTCCTTTAGCGCGCGGATGGTGCGAGGAATGAGGCCTTCGGGATTGTAAGCTTCCTCGGCTAACAAGGATTTATAAGGAGCCTCAATCACCGGGAACAACGATAGCACCGGCACGCCCAGTTTAGCGACCGCCTCGGCTTCTTTAAGTAATAAATCCAAAGACATGCGATAGACCCCCGGCATGGAGGGTACTTCGTGGCGCTGTTGCGTTCCTTCCATCACAAATACCGGATAGATGAGATCGCTGACGCTCAGCTGATTTTCCGCCACCAGCCGACGGCTGAAATCATAACGACGGACCCTACGCAGGCGGCGTTGGGGGTACATGCCAAAAACATTGCTCATTGTGTCATTCTCCTGAATATCACCGCCAATGGGTATAGCGGCGCTGACTTTACCGTTCGTTGCCAAAACGAAGAACCGCCGGGTAGGCGGTTCAAGTCCCTGAATATAGGATCCGGGGTAAGTGCGATGGGACCGAAGGCCTGGGCCTATTGAGGATCCTTAGGATCGTCCGTCTTTTCCGTATCTTCCGTATCTTCCATTCCTTCCTGACCGCGGCGGCCTTTACCGACATAGAAACGAGCGCAGAACAACCCGATTTCAAACAGCAGGTACATGGGAATGGCTAACAACGTTTGGGAAAAAACGTCCGGCGGCGTAAGCAGCATACCCACCACGAATGCCCCCACCAGTACGTAGGGCCGTTTTTTCTTCAGTGCTTCCGGCGTTACCACACCGGTCCAGCACAGCAGCACTATGGCAATCGGAACCTGAAACGACACGCCAAACGCCATAAACAGCGCCATGACAAAATCAAGGTAGTTGTTGATGTCGGTGGCGATAAGTACGCCGCGCGGTGCGGTTTGGGCAAAAAAGCTAAAGGCCAGCGGAAATACGATAAAATACGCAAAGGCCATGCCCGCATAAAATAGCAACGTACTGGAAAACAGTAGCGGCATCATCAGACGCCGCTCATGCTTATACAAAGCCGGGGCGATGAAAGCCCAGACCTGATACAACAGCAACGGCGCCGAGACAAACACCGAGACGATAATGGTTAACTTGATGGGCGTAAAGAATGGGGATGCCACATCAGTGGCGATCATACTGGCACCTACCGGTAAATGTTTAATCAAAGGTGCCGAAACGATTTGGTAGATGTCATTGGCGAAATAGACTAACGCCAGGAACACCGCCAATATGCTGACAATGCAGTTTAATAATCGCTTACGCAGCTCAATTAAATGGCTGATAAGCGGTTGGGTATCTTCAACGGCCATGTTTTAGCGATCATTATTTGAATGAGGAGTGGGGGCCGCCGCGGTTTGTTCCGACGCCGGCTTCGTTGTCACTGGTGGTTCCTGCCGCTC
>JAATGH010000001.1 GCA_015654745.1 Enterobacterales bacterium | reverse complement strand
GGTTTTTGTATTTACGATATTTGTTATGCCAAAACGGCCGATGACCGTGACGGCTATATCGCTTATATTGACGAACAATACAACGCCAACCGGCTTACCGAGATTCTGACCGATACCTGCGCGATGATCGGCGCCAATATACTGCACGTTGCACGCCAGGATTATGAACCCCAAGGCGCCAGCGTGACCATTCTGGTCAGTGAAGACCCCATAGATCCCCAAAGCATCGACAAGTCCGAACATCCCGGACCCTTGCCGGAGTCGGTAGTGGCCCACCTGGACAAGAGCCATATCTGTGTACACACCTATCCTGAGAGTCATCCGGAAGGCGGATTGTGCACGTTTCGCGCGGATATCGAAGTATCCACCTGTGGCGTCATTTCACCGCTCAAGGCGTTAAACTACCTGATCCACCAGCTTGAATCCGATATTGTGACCATGGACTATCGCGTCAGGGGTTTTACCCGCGATATCAACGGCATAAAACATTATATTGATCATGAAATCAATTCTATCCAAAATTTTCTGTCCAAGGACATGAAATCCCAGTATCACATGATGGATGTAAATATCTATCAAGAAAATATTTTCCATACCAAGATGATGCTGAAAGATTTCGACCTAAAGCACTACCTGTTTAACGCGAGACCGGAAGATTTAAGTGCCACGGAGCGTAAAGAAATAACCAATCTGCTGTATAAGGAAATGCGGGAAATCTATTACGGCCGCAACCTACCGGTAGTGTAGCTATCTATGCATAATAATTTTTTTGCGCACCAATTGCTTTATTCATCCTTTCCATTGAATCATCCGATGGAAAGGTATCCGGCACAGCTGCATTATTAATAGGCGAAACGCCCCGCGCCCCAGCGGGATGGCAATAATTCAGCAACTGATTATAAATATTCCAGTGCCCCCGGGAGATGGCAATCAGTTTGGGCGTTAACCCGAAGCGATCCAGGCAATAAGGCTCAACATTACGGGCCATCAGTAATTGAACCGCCATCTTATGGCCGCCCCAACAGGCATGCATCAAGCATGAGGTTCCCATGATATCACGCGTATCGGGATTGGCCCCTGCTTGCAACAGCCTGTCAACTACCTTGACGTGGCCTGCCTGGACTGCATAAAACAAGGCCGTTCTACCATAAAGATCAACCTCCTCGAGGGAATGACCCCGCGCAAGCAAATAATGGATGGACTCATGGTCCCCGCGCCTCGCTGCGCGCATTAACTCAGTGGCATGGTTTTGGCCTAATTCGGGATTAGCGCCGTACTGAAGTAATGCCTTAAGCATGCCGACATCTCGTTGCCTCGCCACATTAATAAAAGCGGTTTCATTTTTGACATTAGATACGTTAACGTCGGCGCCTGCCTTTGACAACAGTAACACCACATCATTATGGCCCTCGGCAACCGCATAAAGCAGCGCCGTATTGCCCCGAGCATCCTGGAGATTAATCGCTGGATTATGTTCCAATAGCTGCGCAACGCATTCATAATGACCGCGTTGCGCAGCATGCATTAATGCGGTTTTGCCACCCTTATCTTGAATATCAATATAATACTGATTAAAACATAAAAGCGGTATCATATCGGTTCGCCCCTGAAAGGCGGCGTTCATCAGCGGCGTGCGACCCGAATTACTCACGCGAAGGCGGTCTGCGCCGTGATGAAGCAACGTTACGGCAATCGTTTTAAAACCGCTGTAAGCAGCGATATTTAACGGATTCATCCCATTATTATTGACGTCGTTTATATCGGCCTGGTGCTCAATCAATGTTCTTACGATGCTGAGACTGCCCTGCAGAATAGCGTACATCAATGCCGAGTAACCTTGTCTGCTTTTTTTATTGACGCAATGGCCATCTTTCAGTAGTGCCTTTATCTCAGCGAATTGTCCCTGTTCCGCAGCCAACATTAACCGTGTTTTACCTTCCGGTTTAATTTCACTGCCGCCATGGTTTATCAGATTTTGAAGATTAGCGTTGGGGATAGGCTCTACATCTAAAGGCGTACCTGACGTTTCGATAGTAGACGATATTGATTTTTTTAGCGAATAATCAATTGCATGAGTCTGAACCGTTATTTGGCCATCCTTCTTCCCACCGTACTTTAATAATTGACGCTCTGAGAAATACAGATAAGGATGGTTACGGCATGCGGACGGAATACGCATATTATACGCCGTTCCGCCGATCGGTTGCCGCGGTGAATGAGAAGAAAAACCATGCGGCGGTGGAGAATGAGTTGATTCAAGATGCATATTTTATTTTCATCAAGGTGGATGGTTTTAGCCAATTTATCACAAAAAAAATTACATTAAAAACCACACAACCACAATGACCCTTTTCTATTGCGCAATAACTCTTTTGTTTTTAAATAACGACTCTTACTTAGATTTACTAATAAAACTAGAAAAAAAAATTCAATACTAAATTATGGTCATGTCGATATATTTATATCATGCCAGAAGAACAAATGAATAATAACGTCCAAGTCTAGCAATCGTTAGACGTGATGGTAGAAATCACGATATTGCGTTAACACCTGTAAAAAATCATCGGAACCGCAGAGGGATAGGCTTTCTTCATCATAATAGCTCAAGCCTTCCTCCAGCTCATCGTTCACAAAAGCGATATCGTTGGCACGGACGATAACCTCATCGCCGTCGGTCCATAGGGTATATTCATGGCCAATACTCTGCCAGCTATCCAAGCCGCCGGCTAGCCGGCGCAGATTGGCTTCCACCTGATCCAACAGGGCAAGATCGCCTTTTACCTCTTGATTGAACCAGTGGCCAATAGCTTCGTGCCCCATGGAAAAGGTTACGCTGACCTGCCCGGAGATATCGCGAATAAAGTCGTAATCCATAGCTATAAGCCCATGCGTGGTAAATTGACGTAGCATTGCAGTGAGTCAGCTTGGCTACCGGTTGTTGCTGATTTTACCCTTTTATCCGCGCAAGATCGTTAGCTATGTTGTATTTTACCGTGCCAACCGGCCTGACTGCCGACAATTCAACGCAAATAACGCCAGACAGTGCTGACAGGCACCGCGCCAGCCTAGTACGCTTTACCCTATGGTTATTCGTCCGGCTATGGCATTACCTAGATCGTATCCAGCTCCGTTTTCTCATCGCCACGAAAAAACCGGTTATACATTACGACGCCTATCCCGGCCAACCGACTTAACCAACGGCCGCTTATGCCCTCGGCAAGGATTCCCGATGGCGTTGCGGACGCTGCGTTGCTGGGAATATATTGCAGTATTAACCCTTCCACCGGCGTATGTCCCTGCTCAATAGCATAATGCAAGGCCGATTTGTTGTTTTGATCCCTAATGGTGGTATTGGCACCACGCTCCAGCAGCACTTCCACGATTTGCAGGGCGCCGCGCGTTGCCGCCCATATCAATGCGGTTTTACCCTCTTCATCGACCGCGTCGATATCGGCACCCTGTGCCAATAAAGCATCGATCGAGGAAATATCATCATTTTTAGCCGCGTCGATTATTGCGATGTTGGTCAATACGTTAACGGTGATGGGAGCGTCGCTGGTGCCTAGGTGGGCCATAGTGTCCATTAATTTCCTTATCGTCGTCGTTGGATTATGCCGTGACTTAGGCTCGGGCGCTTTTTTACGCCGGCTATCCTGAATAGCTAACGCTATGTCAGGTGGGTGTTGCGTTTTTTTTCTCCGGCGCCGAGGTTCATTGACATCATTGCGCAAGGGGAATGCTGACAACGCGGCGTTTGCATAAAATTTTGTCTTATCGACAACATGCTGTCCGGCTAAAAACAGACGGTCGGTTATTTGCTGATGATGCTTTTTTACCGCATACATTAACGCCGACATACCCATTGAATCGGCATATCTGATGCCGGCAATATCGCCTGCAGCCTCATAAAAGGTAAGGAGTTTATCTACTACGGCGCCATGACCATTCCTGGCGGCGTAGATCAACGCCGTTCGTTTATTGTCATGTAATGCAATAGCGTGATGGTTTGCTCCAGCCGTCAGTAATTCAGTCACATCATGGATACAGCCGGACATCGCGGCTTTTATAAGTAACGTTCTTCCCAGAAATAACGGGGTATCGATATCCATTTTTTTCGTTTGAACGTTTTTTATCCTGTTAGCGGTAAGGAGGCATGGATCGGGTATAACGGCCTTGTTTTCCACTGTACCCTCGATATCATGCCGATGTCGATGTGCGGCCGGCCTGGCGATGATTTTTTCTTCTCGGCTAGGGGATAACGCGGGTAATTGGCGTTTTTCTCGGTTACCCCCTGGTTGCCTCACATAGATAAGACTTTTTTGTAGGGCCAACCGTTGGATATCCGATTGATTAACGCTATTTCCTGGCGAGAACGTGGCATGATTCGACGGAATATTATTGACGTAGTACAGTGACCATTTTAGCTGTTTTTCCCGATCGTCCCACCGACTAAAAGACCAATAAGGAGCAGACTCTCTGGCCGCGTCCTTTGTCGTCAGCGTAAGATTACTCACCCCATCAAGCTTCATATTATCTAGCATAATATTTATTTCCTTCTGCTATAAAATCCTTTTTTTATACCCTATCATCAAATGATTTTCCATATTAGATTAAGAAAAGAGTCTTCATATAAAACAGAAATAAATTAAAGATAAATTTAAAAAGTGTTGTTAATATAACTAACACAGAAATAAGAAGTATATTATTTAATCTTTGGTAATAATCAAAAATTAATCAAATTTTTATTATATTAACACACTTACAAATCATAAATAATTTAAGCTGCCGGCGGGCCAGCGAATGAACCCCGATCACCTATACACGTCATGCGTCGAGCCGCAGGTACATTACCCACGGCCCGAATTATTCTGGAGATACCATTACACCGCGGTCTGGAAAATAACCTCATCGGCTTTATCGGTGTATTCCGCCAACTGATTAAAGTTGAGATAACGGTAGGTATCCACCGCGGTTTTATCCACCAGCGCGATAGCCTGCAAATACTCCTCCACCGTCGGTAAGCGGCCCAACAACGAGGTGACCGCCGCCAGCTCGGCCGACGCCAGATAGACATCGGCTCCGTTACCCAAACGGTTAGGGAAATTACGGGTTGAGGTGGATACCACCGTTGCGCCGTCGGCTACCCGCGCCTGATTGCCCATGCACAGGGAGCAGCCGGGTATTTCAATGCGCGCGCCGCTTTTGCCGAACACACTGTAATACCCTTCTTCGGTCAACTGCGCCGCATCCATTTTAGTCGGCGGCGCCACCCAAAGCCGAGTGGGCAACTGGCCCTTATGCTGATCGAGTAATTTACCCGCCGCGCGGAAGTGGCCAATATTGGTCATG
Source organism: Enterobacterales bacterium (assembly GCA_015654745.1). GTDB lineage: Bacteria > Pseudomonadota > Gammaproteobacteria > Enterobacterales > Enterobacteriaceae > Acerihabitans. The sequence continues at coordinate 614 of JAATGH010000001.1, read as the reverse complement.
CAGGAACCGATAAAAACTTCATCGATTTTGTTGCCGGCCACTTCGCTGAGCAAACGCGCGTCATCCGGGTCGTTGGGCGCGCACAGGATGGGTTGGTTGATATCCGCCAGATCAATATCGATCATGGCGGCATATTCCGCATCCGCGTCGGCCTTGAGCAAATGAGGTTCGGCCAGCCAGCTTTCCATCCCCTTAATCCGCCGTTCCAATGTCCGGCGGTCGCCATAACCTTCGGTGATCATCCATTTCAGCAGTACAATGTTAGAGCTGAGGTATTCAACGATCGGCGCCTGATCCAGCTTGATGGTACAGCCCGCAGCCGAACGCTCGGCCGACGCATCCGCCAGCTCGAACGCTTGTTCGACCTTAAGCTCGGGTAGACCCTCGATTTCCAGGATCCGGCCGGAGAAGATGTTCTTTTTGCCTTTCTTCTCTACCGTCAACAGTCCCTGTTTAATGGCGTAATAGGGAATGGCATGCACCAAGTCACGCAGCGTAATGCCCGGCTGCATTTGGCCTTTGAAACGCACCAGCACCGACTCGGGCATGTCCAGCGGCAGCACGCCGGTGGCGGCGGCAAACGCCACCAGACCCGAACCGGCCGGGCAGGAGAT
>JAATGH010000325.1 GCA_015654745.1 Enterobacterales bacterium | reverse complement strand
ATGGTCATCAATATGATGCGCGCCGGTTACCTGATGCCATTCTTCTACCTGGGCTTTGTCACCGCCGCCTTCACTAATTTCAACCTGGTTTCCCTGGGCGTGATTGGCGTGGTGATGGCAGTCCTTTATATCCAGTTAAGCCCGAAATATAACCGCACGTCGGGTGGTAATGGCGGCCCGCAGGGCAATAACGGTCTTGATAATGAACTTGATTAAAAGGTGAGAGAAATGGTCGAAACAACTGGTCAAAAGAAACTGACTCCCGGCGACGTGCGCGCGGTCTTTATTCGCTCGAACCTTTTTCAGGGATCATGGAACTTTGAACGTATGCAGGCGTTAGGTTTTTGTTTTTCGATGGTGCCGGTGATTCGTCGCTTGTATCCTGAGAATAACGAAGATCGCAAACAGGCAATTAGACGTCACCTGGAATTTTTTAATACACAGCCCTTTGTGGCCGCGCCGGTATTGGGTGTGACCATGGCGCTGGAAGAACAGCGCGCAAACGGTGCTCCCATTGACGATGCGGCCATCAACGGCATCAAAGTCGGTTTAATGGGGCCATTGGCCGGCGTCGGCGACCCGATATTCTGGGGTACCGTTCGCCCGGTGTTTGCCGCATTAGGCGCCGGCATTGCCATGAGCGGCAGCCTGCTGGGTCCACTGCTGTTTTTTATTCTGTTCAACGCCGTTCGCCTGGCTACCCGTTATTATGGCGTGGCGTATGGCTATCGCAAAGGTGTTGATATCGTTGGCGATATGGGCGGCGGTTTATTACAGAAACTGACGGAGGGCGCCTCCATCTTGGGGCTGTTTGTCATGGGTGCGCTGGTCAATAAGTGGACTCATGTGAATATTCCCATGGTGGTATCGCGCATCACCAACCCGGATGGTCAAACGACCGTGACCACCGTACAATCCATCCTTAATCAGCTGATGCCGGGGCTGGTGCCGTTACTGCTGACCTTCGGGTGTATGTGGTTGCTGCGTCGCAAGGTCAATGCGCTCTGGATTATCGTCGGCTTCTTTGCCATCGGTATCTTTGGCTATTGGATCGGGCTGCTGGGGCTGTAACACGCTTGGTTGAACGCACCGGGGTAGCTGTTACCCCGGTTTTTTTATGCTTACGTTTAGGAGAAAGCATGTCCCTCACCGATATGGTTCTGGTGATAATTATCGCTTTATCTTTGGTTTTCGCCCTGTTTGATGAATTTATTGTCGACTGGGCGCTGCAAGGCAAGACGCGCTTAAAAATTGGTTTACGGCGACAGAGTCGGGTTGACGGACTGATTTTTATTGGTTTGGTGATAATTCTGGTTTATCAAAATATCATTAATAACGGTACCGTTATTACGACTACATTATTATTAATTTTGATCGTTATGGCCGTTTATCTTGCCTATATCAGGCAACCAAAATTAATCTTCAAGTCGGCTGGTTTTTTTTACGCCAATATGTTTATAAGATATAGCCGCATAAAAAGTATGAATTTATCCGAAGACGGTTATCTGGTGATCGATCTCGAGAAGCGGCGTTTGCTTATCCAGGTCAGGAAAATGGACGATTTAGAGACAATCTACAACTTTTTTCTAGAAAATAGTTAACATAATTATAACGTTGAAATATATGTTACGGCTATGATCGCCGTTCAAGTGGATACATTTTCTACAATTTTTAGCCTCACTTTTCACTTATTTTAATATAGCTTTGGCTATATTAATTTTATGGGAATGATACTTATTTTCATTAAAAAACCCATTATTATTTTATTGTTGTTTTGGGCGGAAATATTATGGTAAGGTTGCGGCGTCATTGGGGAGTAGCCGGTTTCCGCGGTCGTTAAGCGGAAATGTCCGTATCAACATACTCGTTGTGAGTTAACAACGTGGTGCGGGCGACCAGGATGGTTGGCGAGACTATAGACACGAAGAACCATCGTTGGGTTGGGAGATGGGGAAACGTGGATACTGGCTCCCGGCCGAGGCAAACAGTATGATGAATCTTTCCTCAACGTTGATTCTGGCGTTTGGCATGTCCATGGATGCGTTTGCCGCGTCTATTGGCAAAGGTGCCACTCTTCATAAACCGCCGCTGCGTGAAGCGCTGCGTACCGGGCTCATTTTTGGCGTTATCGAAGCCTGTACCCCATTGATTGGCTGGTCGCTCGGCCTGATTGCCAGCCGCTACATCATGGAGTGGGACCATTGGATTGCCTTCACCCTGCTCGGCTGCCTGGGCGTGAGAATGGTCATCAACGGTTTCAAACAGCAGCCCAACGCCATGCCGCTGTTAGGCCAACACAGCCTGCGTGTTTTGGTCACCACCGCTATCGCGACCAGTCTTGATGCCATGGCGATTGGCGTTGGCTTGGCATTCCTGGAAGTAAACATCCTGCATACCGCGATGATTATCGGTATGGCCACCATGCTGATGGCCACCTTGGGCATGTTACTTGGCCGTTTTATCGGCCCCATGCTGGGAAAAAAGGCGGAAATTATCGGTGGGGTAATCCTTATCGGCATCGGTTGCAATATCCTTTACGCCCACCTCAGCCAGGCCGCAATAGCCGGACTATAACGCTACTCATCCCGGCGCCAAACGCGAATAATAAAGTCCGTTTCACAGGTAAAGTGGGACAGCTCGTTTAACCTCGTCATCACGTCGGCGGTGGCCCGCCAGGCAAACGGCGTCATTTGCAGCAGGGCCGCGGCGGCATTTCCCGACAGTTCCATCTGATATGACAAGCTTTCCGATAGCAGTGGCGTAAAACCGATCAACCGATCATCCTTTAGCGGATGGAGCAGCACCTGCGGATAGATTTGCGCCTTGAGCTGATAGAGATGCCGTGGTCCCGGCGTGACCGTCGCCACCCATCCGCCAGGCTTGATAGTACGCAACATTTCGGCGGGATTGCAGGGTGCGTAAATACGCACAATGCCATCCAGGGAGGCGTTGTTAAAGGGTAGGCGCTGGCTTGACGCGACACAAAACCTGACCTGTGGATAGCGTTTCGCCGCCGCCCGTATCGCGTTCTTGGCAATATCCAGGCCATAGACCTGTCCCAGAGTCAATCGCTCGGCCAGCGCCGCGGTGTAGTAGCCTTCCCCGCAGCCGATATCCAGCCAGTTACCCGTTGGCTGCGGCAGTAACGCCATGATAAGCCCGACTACGCGTTCCCGCAGCGGCTGATAGTGGCCGGCATCGAGAAACGCCCTACGCGAATGCATCATATCCTGATTATCACCGGGTATTTTGCTGCGCTTGAACTGCACCGGCAGTAAATTCACATACCCTTCGCGGGCACAGTCGAAACGATGCATCCCCTCGCAGGACCAAACATTGGCCGACCTTACGAGCGGCAAATAGCACAAAGGGCATTGGTAACAAGGCATAACCAGATCCGGACAATGATAAATAGGCGCATATCTTAGCGCAAAACCCCGCTCAGCGGCAGCTGCTTTACTCCAGCCGGCCGGTCAGGATGCATGGCCATCCGTCCCGCTGACGCGAACAAGATGGCCGCCCTGCTCAGGCAACGCATCCGGCTCTACGTTCATGATCCGCAACACCTCCGACATGATAGTGCTAAATACCGGCGCCGATACCGCCCCGCCATAGTACTTGCCGCCCTGAGGATTATTGATGACCACTACCAAGGCAAAACGCGGGCGACTCGCGGGCGCGATACCGGCGGTATACGCGATATATTTATCGATATAATGACCATCAGGACCTATTTTTTTTGCCGTGCCGGTTTTCACCGCCACCCGATAGCCGCGTACTGCCGCTTTTATCCCACCGCCGCCGGGCAACGCAACGCTTTCCATCATATGTTTGACTTCATGCACCAATCTTTCGTCCATCACCCGTTGGCCAAGCACTGGGGGATCGATGCGGGTAATGGACAAAGGACGATAGATCCCGTCGCTGGCAATAGTGGCATAGACTCGGGCCAATTGTACCGGAGTCACCATCAGGCCATAACCAAAAGAAAAGGTTGCCCGATCCAGTTCGCTCCAGCGCTGGCGATGGGGCATTAAGCCGGCGCTTTCCCCCGTTAGGCCAAGGTCAGTGGGCTGGCCTAGTCCAAATCCCTGATAGGTTTTTAACAAGGCGGTGACCGGCATCGCAAGCGCCATGCGTGAAACGCCGACATCGCTGGATTTTTGCAAAATCCCCGTCAGGGTTAATTCCGGATAAAAGGCCACATCGCGGATTAAATGACCGCTGAGGGTATAGGGATGCGTATCCAGTAAGGTATCAGGTTTGACTATCCCTTGTTTTAATGCCGTCATCACCACCATAGGTTTAACCGTCGACCCTGGCTCAAAAATATCGCTGATGGCGCGATTACGGAAATCATCTTCGGTGGCGCCGACCCGATTATTGGGATTGAAGGTGGGATAATCAGCCATCGCCAGTATTTCGCCGGTATTGATATCCACCAACACCGAGGCGCCAGAGTCCGCCTTATTGAAGGCCACGGCATTGCTCAACGCCTCTTCGGTTTCACGTTGCAGCCGCAGATCGATACTTAACGCAACATTATGAGCCGGCGAGCTATCTGTGGAGGAAAGCGTTTCCACCACCCGGCCAAAACGGTCTTTTCGTACCACACGTTGTCCCGCGGTGCCGGTTAACAAACGATTAAAACTTTTCTCTACGCCTTCAATACCCTGATCGTCAATATTGGTGAAACCCACCAAATTCGCGGCGGTCTCTCCGGCGGGGTAAAAACGCCGGGATTCTTCCTTGCAATAGATACCCGGCAACTTGAGCTGCTTAACATAATCCGCCACGTTGGGCTCGATTTGCCGCGCCAGGTAAATAAACCGCATATGCGGATCCTGGTTAATCCGTTTAGATAACTCATCGAGCGGGATATTCACCGTTTGTGCCAACGCCTGCCAACGAGAGGAAACCACCACTCCGCCTTTTTGCGCCACTTCATTGGGGTCAGCCCAAATAGCATCCACCGGCACGCTGACCGCCAGCGGTTGACCGTTGCGGTCGGTTATCATGCCTCGTGGAATAGGCGTTTGTTCAACCCGCAGCGAACGCATATTTTGCTGAGCCACCAGATTATCCGGTTTGATCACCTGCAGCCACCCGATACGGAGCAGAAGAACGGCCAAAATGAGTGAAATACCCACACACATCAAACCGAAACGCCATTGGATAAAGTTTTGCTTACCCTGGTCAGGACTGTTTTTCACGCCATTCTCTTGTTGCCAATACCTATTGCTGGCATTAAACCCGATCCCTCTCCCCAGCAGGGAGAAAACAGTGCTACAAGACATCTTATTTTGCAACAAAGCGCGAATTTGTTCCCTTGGGGACACTTTTGCTCTTTTGTTCTGGCGTCAGGGCGCTAAACTGATTTTTTGCGACTCTCTTTACCTATTTCACTCAGGCGGATATGACAGCGGACTCCTCCCTTATTCAACGCATTCCTGGCATTCTGCATGGCTTTGGCGATAAAACCGCGCTGATGCCGCAGGCATTGCAGCCTTGGCTGCGTACCTTACCGGTAAAAAAACAGGTGCATGGCATCCACATTCATCAGGTTACGCAACCGGCCGAACACTGTGGTGAAGCGGATGGATTGATAACGTCCACGCCAGGGGTACTGTTAACGGTACTGACCGCCGACTGCCTGCCGCTGTTATTTTGCCGACGTGATGGTGCGCGCATCGCTGTGCTGCATGCGGGATGGCGTGGACTGCTGTCGGGCATTATCGAGCAATTTGCCGAGATGCTGGCGAAGGACGACGATCCAGGACAATGGCTAGCGGCCATAGGCCCCGCGGCGGGTCCGTGCTGTTATGAAGTGGACGAGAAGCTGGCGGCGCAGTTTTTGGCCACGTTGTCCATGCCGGCCACGTTGGTCAGCCCAGCCCATCGGCGTCTGGATTTACCGGCTATTGCCCATTATAAACTACAACAGTTAGGTTTTAGCGCGGTAGACGACATCGGCCATTGCACCATTTGCGCTACCCTGAATACCGGCGCTACGCCGAGAGACTCATCATTTAAGTACACCAGTTTTCGTCGCAATAGCCGCAAACGTGCCATAGATCCCGACTACCCCACCATCAGCGGAAGGAATCAGCACTCTGGCCTGATTATCTTGCCATAAGACATCATTCATTAGGGACTAACGACGTTGAGCAACCGTGGAGGAGTATGAGAGCCATGGCGAGGTTTTTAAACACCCTGCCAGTTCAGGACTGGCAGGGGGAATTACATGTTATCCCTCAATCAAACGACTGAGTGTTACTTAAGTAACGCGGATTACAGAGCAGTTACATTAACCGCTGAAGGGCCTTTCTGGCCATCCTGGATTTCGAATTCTACATTCTGGCCTTCAGCCAGAGTTTTGAAGCCGTTACCCTGAATAGCGGAGAAGTGAACAAACACATCTTTGCT
>JAATGH010000458.1 GCA_015654745.1 Enterobacterales bacterium | reverse complement strand
ATGGCCTAGAGCTGGAAATCGCTGAGGTCGTCGGTGTTGACCTCGGAGTCAATCTGGCCGACCAGATAGGAACTGACTTCGACCTCCTGCGGCGCAACCTGGACGTTATCGGACACCAGCCAGGTATTAATCCAGGGGATGGGATTGGAGCGGGTAGCGAAGGGCAAATCCAGGCCGACGGCCTGCATGCGGATATTGGTAATATAATCCACATACTGGCACAGGATATCCCGGTTTAAGCCGATCATTGAACCGTCGCGAAACAGATAGCTGGCCCATTCCTTTTCCTGCTGCGCCGCCAGGACAAATAAATCATAACATTCCTGCTGGCACTCCTTGGCAATCTCCGCCATTTCCGGATCGTCCTCGCCGGAGCGCAGCAGATTGAGCATATGCTGGGTGCCGGTTAGATGCAGCGCTTCGTCGCGCGCGATCAGCCGGATGATCTTGGCGTTGCCTTCCATCAGTTCGCGTTCGGCAAACGCGAATGAGCAGGCAAAGCTGACATAAAAGCGAATGGCTTCCAATGCGTTGACGCTCATCAGGCACAAATAGAGCTTTTTCTTCAGCTCGCGCAGATTAACGACCACTTCCCGCCCATCCACCTGGTGGGTGCCGACGCCCAGCAGATGATAATAGCTGGTCAGTTCGATAAGCTGGTCATAATATCCAGAGATATCTTTGGCGCGTTTAAGAATTTCTTCGTTGGTGACGATATCGTCGAACACCAGCGAGGGGTCGTTAACAATATTGCGAATAATATGCGTGTAGGACCGTGAGTGGATGGTTTCCGAGAAAGCCCAGGTTTCCACCCAGGTTTCCAGCTCGGGAATGGAAATCAGCGGCAGCAGGGCTACGTTCGGGCTGCGTCCCTGTATGGAATCCAACAGCGTCTGATATTTGAGGTTGCTGAGGAAAATATGCTTCTCATGCTCCGGCAGCGCCTGGAAATCGATGCGGTCCCGCGACACGTCCACCTCTTCCGGTCGCCAGAAGAAGGAGAGCTGCTTCTCAATCAGTTTTTCGAAAATATCGTATTTTTGCTGATCAAAACGCGCCACGTTAACGCACTGGCCGAAAAACATCGGCTCAAGCAGCTGGTTATTTTTGTTTTGTGAAAATGTGGTATAGGCCATGGTCTCTCCCGTTACCAACGGACGGCATCAGCGCCGTCCGCGGCCAATATTAAATCTTGCAGGCGCCGCTCTCGCAGTCATCCGCGTCGGCGCTGGCCAGCATATCTTCCTGCGCATCTTCGGCACCGTCACGGGTATTTTGGTAATACAGGGTCTTAACGCCAAATTTGTAGGCGGTCAGCAGATCCTTGAGCAGTTGTTTCATCGGCACTTTACCCGCGGGGAAGCGCGCCGGATCGTAATTGGTGTTGGATGAAATCGCCTGGTCGACGAATTTTTGCATCACGCCCACTAAATGCAGGTAGCCGTCGTTGTTGGGCATTTCCCACAGCAGCTCATAAGCATCCTTGAGCCGGTTAGACTCCGGTACCACCTGGCGCAGGATGCCGTCTTTCGACTGCTTGATGCTGACGTATCCGCGCGGCGGTTCGATGCCGTTGGTGGCATTGGAGATCTGCGACGAGGTTTCCGACGGCATCAGCGCCGACAGCGTGGAGTTGCGTAGCCCGTATTGTTGAATATCGCCGCGCAGCGTCTCCCAATCATAGTGCAATGGCTCGGAGCAGATGGCGTCCAGGTCTTTCTTATAGGTATCAATGGGCAAAACGCCCTGGGAATAGGTGGTTTCGTTGAACCACGGACAGGCGCCGCGTTCCCGGGCCAGCTCGTTCGACGCTTTCAATAAGTAATATTGAATCGCCTCGAATGTCCGGTGGGTCAGGTTGTTGGCGCTGCCATCGGAGTAGCGCACGCCATTTTTCGCCAGATAGTAGGCGTAGTTGATCACGCCGACGCCCAACGTGCGCCGTCCCATCGCGCCACGCTGCGCGGCCGGAATCGGATAATCCTGATAATCGAGCAGGGCGTCGAGCGAGCGTACCGCCAAAATGGCCAGTTCTTGCAAATCATCCAGGCTTTCGAGCGCGCCGAGGTTAAACGCCGACAGCGTACAAAGGGCAATTTCCCCGTTTTCATCGTTGACGTCATCCAACGGCTTGGTCGGCAGCGCGATTTCCAAACACAGGTTGGATTGGCGAATGGGCGCAATCGCCGGGTCGAACGGGCTATGGGTATTGCAATGATCCACATGCTGAATATAGATCCGGCCGGTGGAGGCCCGCTCCTGCATCATCAGCGAAAACAGTTCTACCGCCTTGACGCGGGTTTTGCGGATGCTGTCGTCCGCTTCATACTGCGTATAAAGTTGTTCGAACAAATCCTGATCGGCAAAAAAAGCGTCATACAGCCCGGGAACATCGGACGGGCTGAATAAGGTGATATCCTCACTCTTTACCAGGCGCTGATACATCAGCTTATTGATCTGCACGCCGTAATCCAACTGCCGGACACGGTTACCTTCCACCCCCCGATTGTTTTTCAATACCAGCAGGCTTTCCACTTCCAGATGCCACATCGGATAGAACAGCGTAGCCGCACCGCCGCGCACGCCGCCTTGGGAACAGGATTTTACCGCGGTCTGGAAATGTTTATAAAAGGGAACACAGCCGGTATGAAAGGCTTCACCGCCGCGAATCGGGCTGCCGAGCGCCCGAATGCGACCGGCGTTGATGCCGATGCCGGCACGCTGCGAGACATATTTCACTATCGCGCTGGACGTGGCGTTAATGGAATCGAGGCTGTCCCCGCACTCGATCAGCACACAGGAGCTGAACTGGCGCGTCGGGGTGCGCACGCCGGACATGATCGGCGTCGGCAGTGAAATTTTAAACGTGGAGATAGCGTCGTAGAAACGACGGACATAATCCAGGCGGGTGTCGCGTGGGTATCCGGAGAACAGACAGGCCGCCACCAGCATATAAAGAAATTGCGCGCTTTCGTAAATTTGGCCGGTTACCCGGTTTTGCACCAGGTATTTGCCCTCGAGCTGTTTAACCGCCGCATAGGAGAAATTCATATCACGCCAATGGTCGAGAAAACCGTCCATTTGAGCAAATTCTTCGGCGCTATAGTCCTGCAGCAGGTGCTGGTCATATTTGCCCATCTCCACCAGGCGCACCACGTGATCGTATAGCGCCGGCGGCTCAAACTGGCCATAGGCCTTTTTGCGCAGATGGAATATCGCCAGGCGCGCGGCCAGATATTGATAGTCCGGCGCATCGCGCGAAATCAAATCCGCCGCCGCTTTGATGATGGTTTCATGGATATCGGCGGTTTTGATGCCGTCATAGAACTGAATATGGGAACGCAGCTCCACCTGGGAGACAGATACGTTTTCCAATCCTTCCGCCGCCCAATCGATTACCCGATGTATCTTGTCGAGGTTGATTCTTTCTTTGGTGCCGTCGCGTTTTGTAACAAGCAGACTCTGGTTCATGAGGCTTTTTACCTGTCCGGGTAGTCCCTAGGATTATGCGGGCGCATAAGCAAAAATAGTGTCTACGAAGACAGTAGAACACTATATGTAGGGTTTATACGTTAATTTGATAACAAGATAGTGACAAATCGTGGTTATTGCAAGGGACTAAACTGCCCAGGTTTGTGGATAACTTGGGGGTGTAATGTTAACGGATTCTTTAAAGCGCTATTCCACCGATGGTTAGCGAATGTCAAACGCTGTGCACAAAAAAATACAAAAGATACTATTCGCTGTTTTATTAAACGCCGGATGAGAAAATTTAGGTTAAAACGCGCCGTGCTGGGCGCGTCAGGTAGGTATCCCGGCGGGATTTATTACTGCCGATGGGTATGCAGCATGTAATTCACGTCGACATTACCGCCCAGGCTAAAGCGATCGCGAATCGGATTGTAATGCAACCCGATAATGTTGCGCTCGCGCAGCGGAGTACTGTCCAGCCAGTTGAGCAGTTCGGCGGGTTTGATAAATTTATTGATGTCATGGGTGCCGCGCGGCACGATGCGCAGCAAATACTCCGCGCCCAGAATCGCCATCAGCCAGGCTTTAGGATTGCGGTTGAGCGTAGAGAAAAAGACATCACCGCCAGGTTTCACCAGGCTGGCGCAGGCGCGCACGATAGAGGCGGGATCCGGCACATGTTCCAGCATTTCCATACAGGTGACGACGTCGTAGCGCTCCGGGTCGGCGGCGGCATGATCCTCCACCGTCTGCTGAACATAATCTACCGTTACTCCGCTTTCCAACGCATGCAGCCGGGCTACCGCCAACGGCTCGGTGCCCATATCCAGTCCGGTGACCTTCGCCCCCTCGCGCGCCATGCTTTCGGCCAGTATGCCGCCGCCGCAGCCTATGTCCAGCACGGTTTTGCCGAACAGCCCGCCGGCATGCTCCAGTATGTAACCCATGCGCAGCGGATTGATCCGATGCAACGGCTTGAATTCACCTTCCAAATCCCACCAGCGCGAGGCAACGGCGTCGAATTTGGCGATTTCCTGCCGATCGACATTCTCGTGGCGAATGGTGGTTTGGCGACTGCTACTGACTTGCGGATTCATTGTGGCTGCTCCCTTTAGGCGCTCATCATGCGCAATTACCGCCAGTATATACCCAAAATAATGGGTGTTGCAGGCGGGCGGCGACGCGAAGTATGGCGGCTGTACCTTTAACCTGGCAACTCATCGGCGCCGTTGCCAGCTGAAATCACTGTGGCGGGTGGTTTTTGTCGCCGACTATTTTCCCTGAATCGCCTAAATATGGTATACTTTGGCACCTTCAAATCCGGGTATACCCGTCATAATTCAAGTTGCCTGTGCGTTGGCTGCGCCCGCTCACCCCAGTCACATAGTGAGCTATGCTCCTGGGGACACGCGGGCCTGCCGTCTTGCCGCAACTCGAATTATTTAGGGTGTAGATGCTTCAATTAGTAGAGGGATAGCGGCTGCATGAGCGACCTTGCCAGAGAAATAACACCGGTCAACATCT
>JAATGH010000319.1 GCA_015654745.1 Enterobacterales bacterium | reverse complement strand
CGCGGCGGGCAGCGCGCCGGCCTATTTCTTCCTGTTGATGGAAGCCATGCAGCAGGAAGCGGTAAAACAGGGCTTCGACGAAGCCACGGCGGGCTTGCTGGTCCGGCAGGCCGCCAGCGGCGCCGCCGCGCTGTCCCAAGCCAATGTTGACATTCCGTTTGCGACGCTGCGGCAAAATGTCACTTCGAAAGGGGGCACCACCGCCGCGGCGCTGGACGTATTCAATCAGCACCAACTGGGGCAAACCGTTGCGGATGCCATGCGGGCCGCCGTGGCGCGCGCTAAAGAGATGGAAAAATTATTCTGATTTTTTTCGCCATAATGGCGCTGTTTAACCTTATTAAGGACACTACCCTCCTATGCTGACGCTGACGTTTCTGGTCAAGACGCTAATTGATTTGTATATCATGGTGCTACTGCTGCGCATCTGGATGCAATGGACGCGCTGCGACTTCTATAACCCGTTTTCCCAATTTATCGTCAAAATCACCCAGCCGGTGATTAAACCAATGCGGCGGGTGATCCCCTCCATCGGCCCGATGGATACCGCCTCCCTGCTGCTGGCGTTTATTCTGGCCACGCTGAAATTCCCCCTGGAACTGCTGATCCAGCTTGGCGGCGTTTCCCCCGATCCGATTTATCTGCTAGTGGGATTGCTGACCCTGATAAAAGCCGTCGGCCAACTGGTCTTCTGGGTCATTATCATCCGCTCCCTGATGAGCTGGATCAGCCAGGGACGCAGCCCCATGGATCAGGTGCTCTATCAGCTTAGCGAACCGATGATGGCGCCAATCCGCCGGATAATCCCGGCCATGGGCGGAATCGATTTCTCCGCGATGGTCGTGATCCTGATCCTCTACGCCTTTAACTACCTGGGCATGGATCTGTTTCCCACCATCTGGTTCCGCCTATGAGTTATGCCTGGCGCGACGCGGATGACCTCGTGCTGCGCCTCTATATTCAGCCGAAGGCCAGTGGAGATCGGATTGTCGGCCCGCACGGCGACGAAATAAAAGTCACCATCGTCGCGCCACCGGTGGATGGCCAGGCTAACGAACACCTGCTACGGTTTATCGCCAAGCAATTTGGGGTGGCCAAAAGCCTGGTGCATATTGAAAAAGGGGAATCGGGCCGCCATAAACAGCTGCGAATCACGGCGCCGCGCCGTATTCCGGACGTTATTGACGCCCTGCTGGCCAATCATGCCCCAGCGCAGCCGGTTCCCGACAATACGATTACAGTGGAAAAATAACATGCAGAAAGTGGTACTGGCGACCGGCAATGCCGGCAAAGTGGCCGAGCTGGCGGGCTTATTGGCGGACTTCGGCCTGGCGATAACGGCGCAGACCGAACTTGGGGTCGATGCCGCCGACGAGACCGGACTGACCTTTATTGAAAACGCCATTCTCAAGGCCCGGCACGCGGCCAGCATCACCGGCCTGCCGGCCATCGCCGATGATTCCGGCCTGGCGGTGGATTGCCTGGGCGGCGCGCCGGGTATTTATTCCGCCCGTTACGCCGGGCCGGCGGCCAGCGACCAGGAAAACCTGGATAAACTGCTGGACGCCATGCGCGAGGTGCCCCCAGCGCAGCGCGCGGCCAGCTTTCACTGCGTGCTGGTCTATCTGCGCCACGCGGACGATCCCATTCCGCTGGTCTGCCATGGCCGCTGGCGCGGCGTGATTGCCGAAACCGCGGCGGGTAGCGGCGGTTTCGGCTACGATCCGGTGTTTTATCTGCCGGATTTGGGACGCACCGCCGCACAATTGAGCCGCGAGGAAAAACAGCGCGTTTCCCATCGCGGCCAGGCGTTGGCCCTGTTGCTGGAAGCCTTGCGTCATGGGTAAACTTCCTCCGTTAAGCCTGTATATTCATATCCCCTGGTGCGTCCAGAAGTGTCCTTATTGCGATTTCAATTCCCATGCGCTCAAAGGCGACGTCCCCCACGAGGAGTATGTCGGCCATTTGTTGGCGGATCTGGATGCGGATGCAATCTATACCTGCGACCGTGAAATCAGCACCATTTTTATCGGTGGCGGCACGCCCAGCCTGCTTAGCGCCGCTGCGATGCAGCATCTGCTGGACGGCGTGCGCCTTCGGCTGCCGGTGAACGCCACGGCGGAAATCACCATGGAGGCGAATCCCGGCACCGTGGAAGCTGACCGTTTTCGCGGTTACCAGCAGGCCGGGGTCAATCGTATTTCCATCGGTGTACAAAGTTTCGATGCGCAAAAACTACGGCGCCTCGGACGCATCCACGGCCCCGAGGAGGCGCGGCGCGCGGCACAGCTGGCCGCCGGCTTGGGGCTGCGCAGTTTTAATCTCGACCTGATGCACGGTCTGCCCGACCAGCGGCTGGAGCACGCCCTTGACGATCTGCGCCAGGCGGTGGCCCTGCGTCCGCCCCACCTGTCCTGGTATCAACTGACGATTGAACCCAATACGCTGTTTGGTTCCCACCCGCCGATATTGCCCGATGACGATGCGCTCTGGGATATCTATCAACAGGGGAATGCGCTGCTTGCCGCCGCCGGGTATCGGCAATATGAAACCTCAGCTTATGCCCAACCCGGATTCGAGTGCCGGCACAATCTCAATTATTGGCGTTTCGGTGATTATCTCGGCATTGGCTGCGGCGCGCACGGCAAACTGACCCAAGCGGACGGCGTGGTGCTGCGCACGGTCAAGGTGCGCCACCCGCGCGGTTATATGCAGGGAAATTATCTGGATAAACGCTATGGCGTGGAGGCGGCGGACCTCCCCTTCGAGTTCTTTATGAACCGGTTCCGGCTGCTGGAGCCGACGCCGCGTCATGAATACGCCGACTTTACCGGTCTGGATGAAAGCGGGGTGCGCGATGCGCTGGATCGGGCGCTGGCCGGCGGTTATATCACCGAAAGCCAGACCGAATGGCGCATAACGGAAAAAGGCAAGCTGTTCCTTAACCCGCTATTGGAACTGTTTATGGATTAAACGCGGCACGCCGCGCCGGTTTATTTCGGTAAGGCCGTCACCAGCTCGCCGCGCTGCCGTTCCAGGGCCGTTACCCGCTGACAGACCTGGTTGCCGAACTGTTCAAATTCCTGTTGCTGATTGCTCCACTCCGCCTGGATCGCCTGCTGTAAATTGCCCAAATTGCCCATCACCGACTGCAAAGGGCTGTTGCCGCTGGCGGCATTGAGGGTTTGTTTGACGCCCATCTCGTTCAGGCTATCCTGCACCACGCCGCCCATGCTTTGCTGCACGATGCGTTGGCCATCTTGCCGCACCTGCTCAATGGCCTGGTGATGAAACGCCAGCCCCTCGCTGCGATGTTCGAGAATGCGGTTCATCTGCTGTTTGAGCTGCTGGTCGAGCGTGGTGAGCCGGCTGCGCACGTTGCTGTCGCTGCCGAGCTGCCGCACGATCACCCGATCGAGCGCCACGCGCCCTTTTTCCAAATGCGCCTGGGCGCCCTGGTCAATCCATGGCAGATCCCGGCGCACCGCCGCCTGGTAATCCGCCGCCTGCCGGCGCTGATTGGCATCCAGATCCAGCTGGCGTCCCTCGCGCGCCACGTCGCCATTGCGTCCTATGGTCAAATTACCGCTGGCGCCGACGACTTGAACCTGCTGCCCGTTAATAAAAATATCGTCTTGAGGTTTAACCCGGCACTGATAATCCGCCTGCGCCTGCCAGGCCGTGAGCATCAACATACCCAGAATTGCGTTGCGTAGCATAAACTCTCCAAAAAAAATTTGCCGGTCGGTTATCAGACCGTTTTTTCGTACATTAAATCCCAGACACCATGCCCTAATCGCTGGCCACGCTGTTCAAACTTGGTCAAAGGCCGGAACTCGGGGCGGGGGACATAATCTCCCTGCGCGGACAGATTGCGATAACCGGTCGCCGCGCCCATCACCGCCAGCATATGCTCGGCGTATGGCTGCCAGTCGGTCGCCATATGGAACACGCCCCCGACCCGCAGCTTTTGCCGCAATAATTCGGCAAACGGCCCTTGCACCAGACGACGTTTATTATGGCGGGCCTTATGCCATGGGTCGGGAAAAAACAGCTGCGCCAGCGCCAGGCTGTTATCGGGGATCATATTGACCAGAACTTCCACCGCGTCGTGGCACATCACCCGCAAATTATCGATTCCAGCCTCGCGGGCGCTCAGTAAACAGGCGCCGACGCCCGGTAAATGGACCTCAATACCCAGAAAATTATGCTGGGGATGGGCAGCCGCCATTTGCACCAAAGAGGCTCCCATACCAAAACCGATTTCCAGGGTTACCGGCGCATCGCGACCAAATAGTGCGGTAAAATCCGCGGGCTCAGCCTGATACTCTACGCCCATTAGCGGCCACAGCGTATCCAGCGCCTGCTGCTGGCCCTTGGTTAACCGGCCCTGACGGCGGACAAAGCTGCGAATGCGCCGCAGCGGACGCCCCTGTTCATCAAATTCGTGCGAAATCACTTCATTGGTCATAGTCGTTTCGTTTTGTGCAAATTGAAAGGCAATCGCGCATTATGCAAAGATAACGTTGATTAGCAAGTAGGCGCCCGCTGAAAGTTCCTGTTTACAGTATGACAAGTCTATGCTGGAATCGCTGCCTAAAGAATTGACCTGAATACCTGCCGGAGAGTAATACCCCTCAGATGATACAAGCGCAACCGTTCGCGCACCAAGTGTTGGACTGGTACCAGCGCTTCGGCCGCAAGACCCTGCCCTGGCAACTGGACAAAACACCCTATCAGGTCTGGCTATCGGAAATCATGCTGCAGCAGACCCAGGTGGCCACGGTGATCCCCTATTTCCAGCGGTTTATGGCGACCTTCCCGACGGTGGCGGACCTGGCCGCGGCTCCCATGGACGAAGTGCTGCACCTATGGACCGGTCTGGGTTACTATGCGCGCGGGCGCAATCTGCATAAAGCGGCGCAGCTGATTGCCGAACGGCACGGCGGCGAGTTTCCCACGACGTTCGAGGCGATTACCGCCCTGCCCGGTATTGGACGCTCCACCGCCGGGGCCATTTTATCACTGGCGCTTGGCCAGCATTATCCTATTCTTGATGGCAACGTGAAGCGCGTGCTGGCGCGGTATCACGCCGTAGCCGGCTGGCCGGGCAAAAAAGACGTGGAGCAGCGGCTCTGGCGCTATAGTGAAGAGGCGACCCCGGCCGACGGAGTGGGCCAGTTTAACCAGGCCATGATGGATCTGGGCGCGATGGTCTGCACCCGGTCGCGGCCAAAATGCGAATTGTGCCCGCTGCGCACCGGCTGCACCGCTTACGCGACAAATAGCTGGGCGCTCTACCCGGGTAAAAAGCCGCGCCAGACGCTGCCCGAAAAAACCGCCTGGTTCTTGATCTTGCAATCGGGCAGGGAAATCTGGCTGGAACAACGCCCGGGCGCGGGGCTATGGGGGGGATTATTTTGCTTTCCCCAGTTTCCCCAGCGGCAAGATGCGGAACACTGGCTGCGCGCACGGGGGCTGGATATCGGGCTCAGCGAACAATTATCCGCGTTTCGCCATACGTTCAGCCATTTCCACCTCGATATTGTACCGCTGCGCCTGGATCTCGGCGCCGCCCATCGTTGCATGGATGAAGGTGCCGGACTCTGGTATAACTTAGCGCAGCCGCCGTCGGTGGGACTGGCCGCGCCGGTGGAACGCTTATTACAGCAAGTGGGGGCATTGCCGATGGGCAATCCCCGGCAACGGGCTGCGGGCAGCCCAGCCAACCAAGAGGATTTATCATGAGCAGAACGATTTTTTGCACCTTTCTCAACCGAGAGGCCGAAGGGCAGGATTTCCAGTTTTATCCGGGCGAACTGGGTAAACGTATTTTCGACCAGATTTCCAAGGAAGCCTGGGCGTTATGGCAGACCAAACAGACCATGCTTATTAATGAAAAAAAACTCAGCATGATGAATCTCGCCGATCGAAAAATCCTTGAACAGGAGATGATAAAATTTTTGTTTGAAGGCCATGACGTGCACGTCGATGGGTATACTCCCCCAACAAAATAATGATTTTTCCAGGGTCCCCCCGGACCCTTTGTGAACACCTGGTTTTGACGCGGCCCGTAAGATGAAGAAAATTTTAGCTTTACTTGTGATCACCCCTTTGCTGTTTTCATGTTCAAGCCATAAAAACGGAAACAATGAGGCCTATGTAAAAGATACTAACGGTTTCGATATCCTGATGGGGCAATTTGCCCATGATGTCGAGAATATCTGGGGAATAAACGAAGTTCTGATCGCCGGACCGAAGGATTACGTCAAATACACCGACCAATATCAAACCCGCAGCCATATCAACTTTGACGCCGGGACCATTACCGTTGAAACCATTTCGTCGGACGATCCGGCGGCGCATTTACGTCAGGCGATTATCAGCACGCTGCTGATGGGCGATAATCCCGGCTCCATCGATCTCTATTCCGATGCCAACGATATCAAGATCAGTAAGCAGCCGTTCCTGTACGGGCAGGTGGTGGATAACAACGGCGAGCCGATTCGCTGGGAGGGGCGCGCCGCGAATTTCGCGGATTACCTGCTGCAGACCCGCCTGCAAAGCCGCTCGTCCGGCATGCGCCAAATCTGGTCGGTTACCATCCAGCTGGTGGCTAACCATATGGATAAGCGCGCCCATAAATATCTGCCGATGGTCCGCCGGTCCGCCCAAAAATACGGCGTGGACGAGTCGTTGATTTTGGCGATCATGGAAACCGAATCCAGCTTCAACCCTTATGCGGTCAGCCATTCGGACGCACTAGGCCTGATGCAGGTGGTCCAGCATAGCGCCGGGCGCGACGTGTTTAAGATGAAGGGGAAATGGGGCCAGCCAAGCCGCAGCTATCTGTTTGACCCGGAGAACAATATTGATACCGGCACCGCCTACCTGGCCATGCTGCAGACCAGTTACCTGGCGGGCATCGTCAACCCCACCGCCAGACGCTACGCGGTGATCACCGCCTATAACGGCGGCGCCGGCAGCGTACTGCGCGTCTTCTCCAGTGATAAAAACCGCGCGTTCTCGGTGATTAACGATATGGATCCGGAGGACGTATATCAGGCATTGTCCACCAAGCATCCCTCCGCCGAGTCGCGGCGGTATCTGTATAAGGTCAGCAGCCTGCAAAAACACTACCGCTAACCGCCGACGCTCGCCACCACGGCTAGGGGGCCGCTTAACGGCCTCCTAGCTTGCATGATTAGCCGGAGCCCAGGATACGGGCAGCGGGGGCGGGGGCAGACCTGCTTACGCGTTAACGGGCGCCGGGCATTCACACCGCCGATATGCCTGCCGAACGGCGCTATGAGCCACTATGGCAGGCCGTTTGCGACACTCCTGCGGTTTGGTCCCAGGCAAGCACGTGGCCATAGAGGCTTACGCGCCTGCGTTTAGACCTCGGCAAGCACGTGGACATAACGGCTTACGGCCTGCGGTTTAGGCCTCGGTTATCACATGACCATAGAGACGGCTGACGCCGTTGGGCTCCCGCACCACATACACGCCCTGCAATTCCGGCGAGAAGCCGGGCAGCACGTTCAGGCCCTCTTCCAACGCCAGGAAATAACGCAGCGCCGCCCCGCCCCAGACTTCGCCCGGTACCACGCATAACACGCCCGGAGGGTAAGGCAACGCGCCTTCGGCGGCAATACGGCCTTCGGCCTCGCACAGCGGCAACAGCTCCACATCGCCACGCACAAACGCCATATGCGCTTCCTGGGGATTCATCGCCATATGCGGCAGCGCATCACGGCGGAACATGTCCCGCTGCAGCTGTTTGACATCAAAGCTCACGTATAAATCATGCACTTCCTGGCACAGGCGCCGCAGGCTATAGCCCTGGTAGCGCGCGGTGAATTTCTCGTAAATACTGGGTAATACCTGCTCCAGCGGCGCATCCTGCTCGATATACTGCTCGAAGCGCACCAGCGCCGCCACCAGACGGCGCATCTTGGCCTCATCTTCCGCCGGCGTCAGCAGGAACAGGATCGAGTTCAGATCGCATTTTTCCGGCACAATATTATTTTCCCGCAAATAAGTGGCCAGAATGGTGGCGGGGATGCCGAATGCGGAATAGTTGCCGCTGACCCGATCGATACCCGGGGTGGTCAGCAGCAGCTTGCAGGGATCGACAAAATACTGATCCTTTTTATAACCGTCAAACGCATGCCAGGCTTCGCCGGGCACAAAATTAAAGAACCTGACGTCATGGGCCATGGTGGCGGTATCATGATCCTGCCAAGGTTTGCCGCCCACGCGATCCGGGATAAAAGGTTTGATCAGATGGCATTCGGCCAACAGCTGCTTACGAGTCTCGATGCCCAGGGTCACGCAATCCAGCCACAACCGCCGGCCGCTGGCGCCTTCATGCATCTTGGCATTAATTTCAAGGGCGGCGAACAAGGGATAAAACGGGCTGGTGGAGGCATGCAGCATAAACGCATTATTAAACCGCTTATGATTGCAAAACCGCTTTTGCCCTTTGATATGGGCATCTTTTTTATGGATTTGCGACGTTTGGGAAAAACCTGCCTGCTGTTTATGTACCGATTGCGTGACAAAAATGCCCGGATCGTGCTCATTAAGATCCAGCAACAGCGGCGAGCACTGTTCCATCATCGGAATAAACTGTTCGTAGCCCACCCAGGCGGAATCAAACAGAATGTAGTCGCACAGGTGGCCAATTTTATCCACCACCTGACGAGCGTTATAAATGGTACCGTCATAGGTGCCCAGCTGGATCACCGCCAGACGAAAGGGTCGCGCCTGTTCGGCGCGCCGGGGAGCCACGCGGGCCAGTTCGCGGCGCAGGTACGACTCTTCGAAGCAATGGGCGTCAATACCGCCAATCAGGCCGAACGGATTACGGGCGGTTTCCAAATAAACCGGCGTGGCGCCCGACTGGATCAGCGCCCCATGATGGACCGATTTATGATTGTTGCGATCAAATAACACCAGATCGCCGCGGGTTAACAGCGCATTGGTGACGACCTTGTTGGCGGATGAGGTCCCGTTCAGCACAAAATAGGTTTTATCGGCATTAAACACTTTAGCCGCAAATTTTTGCGCTTCCTTGGCCGACCCTTCGTGGATCAGGAGATCGCCTAATTTCACATCGGCGTTGCACATATCGGCCCGGAACATATTCTCGCCGAAGAATTCATAAAATTGCCGCCCGGCCGGATGCTTGCGGAAAAATTGCCCCCCCTGGTGGCCAGGGCAGGCAAAGGTGCTATTCCCCATCGCGACATATTTGGTCAGCGTATCAAAAAACGGCGGCAGCACGCTTTGTTGATATTCGCCGGCCGCGGCCTCCAACAGTTGTCCCTGGTTGGCATCATCCAGTTTCAGCAGGCCGGTATCGGGCGGCAAGGCCACGTCGGCCGCCTGGACCGAACTGTCGATCGCCACAAATGCCGGAATGGTCAGGCCGGTATTGCGCAGGATGCTCAGCAACCCCGCGCGCGCCTCGTCCACGGTGACCACCAGGGCGGCGACATCGGTAAAATCGGTGTTATCCATCAAGACGATGTCACGTGCGGTGGATAAGCGATCGGCAACTGCCGCGCTGGCGGCGATTTTAAATAATTTCATGGCACCAATCCCGAAGGCTAAGGATGAGTGGATGTGCCTACCGGCACGTCAAGGGCGAGAAAACGTCTCTGCCCGCACAGGGTGTCATTACCTTCCCTACCGGGATAAAGGCGAATGATCGGGGAAACTAGTGGCTACGGCGTTCCATAAACATAGGTAAAAAACGGAAAGAGCACATTGGTTACCATTGCCTGACAGGAAGCCGGGAGATACCCTCACCGCATGGGGTGTTTGGGCGAAAAGCAGGGACTTCGATCGTTCAGCCACAGGTATGCCGCCATCGGGGAAAGATGGCTAACGCGTTGACGCAGCAGCATGGAATCTATCATACCGACGCTCTCAATGACCTTGCAGCAGAAGTAGGTGAAATTTGCGCAATAATAGCATTTTTTCCCACCAGGTTCAAGAGGAAACCCACTAGGGGAAAATATCTTATTTCCGGTTAACCGAATATAAATCAGCACTTAAAGATATCTTGGTCATATCCTGACATAACTTATTGCCCAGGAGGTCATGGCGTGGTGATTCAATGGCCGCCCGCGTCGTTTCATTGATAACTGCGTGAAAACCCAGCAACCAAACCGGTAAAACGATAAAGCCATTGACGCCATGCGGCCAATACGGTTTAATGCGCCCCGTTGCCCGGATAGCTCAGTCGGTAGAGCAGGGGATTGAAAATCCCCGTGTCCTTGGTTCGATTCCGAGTCCGGGCACCACAACTTCAGAGCCTGTTCGTTAAGAGATGAGAACTTAACGGGCATGAAATCGGTACCCGAGTCACGATCGTGTAGATGGGTAACACATACTACATCGGTTGTTGAACATACGGGACTAAGAGTCCGGAGAGTGATTGAGACACTCTTCGGACTTCTCTCGTCTTGCCGAAATGAATATTTACCGATCCAGCTCCTTTCTGTCAATCCTCTGTAAACAAAATCGACCTTTTATTGCTTTCAGCCGCTTAAATTTGGCTTAAGTCACGTCCGCCCCGCAAACGTCTCCTCCAGCGCCACCCGCAGACTGTCCATATTGCCTTCGACATACTCCATGGTCACCGCCACGCTGGAATGCCCTAACAGGGTCTGCACCGCTTTGAGATTACGGTCCGGGGATTTCATCATCTCCGTGGCGATGGTATGCCGAAACCGGTGTGGGCTTACAGTGCAACGGCATTCTGCCGAGAGCCGGCGAAAGAAGGAGCGCAGCGGCGGATAATCCATGTTCTCAGTCACCTCACCCTTTCTGCCGTCAAAACGGCCGACGTGAAACAGTTGGTCTCCCGGCTCTGCGCCCCGTGCCAGCGATGCGGTGATTAACCGTTCCAGCCTCGGGAGCAGGGCGGACACTATCGGCACCCGATGCTCTTTGTGATTTTTTGACGCCTCAGGTCGCAGGTTTATCCAGCCCTCATCAAGGTTGACGTCACCGAGGCGGACATGCAGCAATTGATTTTGTCGCATGCCCGTATAGCGCAGCGTATCGACCACCGTCAGCCAGAACCATGACGGACGCAGGGCGCTGCGTAACTTGCCTATGGCGCCAACAGCCTCAGCGCTTTCTCTTGCCTCCATCAGCAGGTATATTTTTTTGATTTCAGCCTCGGACAGCGTTTTTTTACGCTTAACATCCGGTCGGGCAATCACCCCGTTGAACGGATTATCTTTCTGCTCCACAAACTCCTGCGACAAAGCATGATTAAAAATGGCGCGCATATGGGCCACTTTATTATTCCAGGTCCTGGATGACAGCCCCTGCTCGGTTAATACATGCCTGCGCCAGTTCAGTACAGTGGTCCGATTAACGTCCCCAGGTAACAACGTGTCACCGGTATACCGCCTGAAAGAATTCGTCACTTTGAGATAACTCCACTCGGTGGCCGGTCGTAATGACTTACTAAAAAAATAATCCTTAAGAATATCGTCATAATTAATTTGATTCATTTCAACTCCCATTAATCTGAGTAAAGGCCGTAAATAACTATTTGTTAGGTGACAGCCAGGGACTGTCGTGGAGGCTAACCTCCTGGGTAAAAATAAGCGTCAGGGGGATCATATAGCCGGATATTTTAGTAAAGCGGCCTTCCCTCTTTTCGTTCTCATATTGTCGGTAAATATAAATACCTTTACCGTTTCGTGAATAATGGTGATTTAGCGCTTCAAAGTTTTTCTGAATATCATTCTTCCCGATTTCAGCGCGGTGCTCTGCGGCTAAATATCGGTAAAAACACTCCGGTGACTGAACAAATACATACTGCATCATCACATGCAGCAGGCTGTCTCGGGCATTGACGGTCAAGCTTCCGTCGGCCACCGAAGACACCAGCCAATGCCAGAACCGTTCACCTGGCGATAACGTCACCTCCGTAGGGGATGAGGGGCACGTCGCGTCATCAGACGACTCCATCAACGCGGCGGTGTCGGGTGTCGACACATTTCCCGGCAAACTCCCATCCCCGTTAACCGTCAGTTGATCCAGTATGTTTAGCAGTTCCCCTGGAGTACATTCAGTCTCCTGCGTCATGGCGGGTTCATTTTCGGTATCGTTCGCGGGTTCATTTTGCTCTATAGCGGAGACCAGCACCGGCGCAGTTAAAGCGGCATTCTGAGTTTGCGAATGAGAATGAGTATAACTCGTTGAAAACGTTGCAACAGGCGATTGAGTTGAATTAGGCAATGCCTGTTCAGAAGAAGCGACTGCAATATTCTGAGGTATAGTGCCAGCCGTTTCCACTGGCGCCAGCGCAGGTGGCAGAACAAGCTCCGGTGCCAAAAGGCCACATTTCTGCCTGGCTTCATTTACGGCGGCGTGCAGTACCTTGCCCGCCGGTTTATTTCCTGACAGATACACCAGCAGCATATCCACGACGGCAGGCCAACGCGCTAACCAGCGCAGGCCCTCCTCGGGCAACAGACGAAAAGCCACCAGGGCCGCACGCCCGGCGCATTCCTGATCATCGGGGGTAAATCTGAGTCGCCAAGGCGCTGATGGGACCGTTATGCCCGGATACCAGCGGGTGCCGTCTTCATAAAAGGCCGCCATCGCATTGAGTGCATTCATATCATGCAGCAACGCGACCCAGAAGATCGCGGTGCACCAGGCCGCTCCCTGCGCGGCCTGCTCCTCCGGTGCAGCACCGGGCGGCAGCATCCAGCCGCGTGACAATCGCACGGCACACAGCGCCACGTCCAGGGCTTCATCCAACATCCCGCCCTCACGGGCATAAGGGCCGCTTTGTGCGGCCGGGAGCTGCTGCAGCCTGACGGCAAACTCCCTGACCGGCGTTAGCCAGAACGCGTCAAAAACCGGGCGCGAAAACGGACTGTTGTCCCACAGTTGCTGCAGTGACCGTTTACGGTTTCCCAGCGAGAGAAGGCTGTCCGCACTTAATGGAGAATACCAGCCCCCAGTGCCGCTATGCGTCGATATCGATGCAACCGGCGGATCCCCATCCTTGACCAGGTTAAGTTTGCCCGCCACCCACTTTAGCATTGATGCCCCCACCTAAATCATCAGTAAAGAGCCATTACGCTATGCTGTAGCACCTGTCCGGCAAGAGAAAACTCGATATCCATTTAACCGATAAAACCCTTGATCTATTTTTCAGTTCTGCATGAAGAGTTTTTACGGGCGTTCAGTTCGAGGCTATGCGTGAATGCGCCTTTTCGGCTGACGGAAACACTAGACATGAAAACCAACGCGGGCATTATGGCGCTGGCCACCACCTGCTGGGCGGCGCTGTGTGCTGCAATTGCCACCACCATCACCTCTTCTTTCCTAACCCCGCAGAGTCTAGTTATTCTGAGCATTATCTTTTTGGCCCCGCTGCTGCTCAGGCTGGTGTCTTGCGTTATGTTGCGGTTCAGAAAGCCGGTTTTTGTGCTGATTAAAAAACGGGGTCGCTACTGGTTGCACCTGAATCCCTGGCTGAGCACCGGCCGGCCAGGTGTCAGACGCTTGAGCCAGTTCTGGCAATCGCTGCTCGCGACGCTCAGGTATTCACTCGATAACCGCGATTTTTCCGTTGTCATGTACTCCCATCTCCTGGGGCCAAACCGTATCGCCAGGCTACGGCGCTATTTCCCCGCGAGGAGCTATCTGTTTCATGTCATTAAACGGCCGATAGGACGTATTGAGCGGGCCGGGTTGCAGATTGACACGTGGTTGAGAGAGTGGCGCTGGTTTACCCCTTCCGAACGTGGCGCAGTAGTTGTGATCCGCCGGCGAAAAGAATTATCACCGACGGATAAATAATTACCTCTACCTCCCTTGTCGAGCGGTATTCACACTAGCTACACAAACAGCGTCGATCTGAACGATCGAAATTGCGCGTTATACAACTGGGCTATCAATCGTTATTGTATTCACAGTGAATACGTAACATAAAAATATAGCCTAATCAGTGTATTACTTTGTTCTCAGGAAAATAGATGAATCTTACTGTTACGTCAGTTCTTTCGCGTCTGTCCCTTGAGCAGGACGATAAACTCAGCGCGTTACTGAGTCTCGCAGCAAAAGAAAGCAATAAATCCGGGGCGCCGCTCGCGGTGAGGTTCAAACCGGGTATACGGGAATATGTCGCGCATGTGTCGGCAAAACTCGGCATTTCGTCGTCCGAATTTATCAATATCTTGATTGAGGGTGTCATCCGCCAAACCCTGTCGCCGTTTCAAAACAGGGCTACACAGGTGCTTGAGCGTTTCCAGTGGGTGATGGATGCACACGGCCTAAAAGTGACCGACGTGGCGACGTTGCTGTCGCCTTGGAACATTGGCCTTAGCGTATTGGAAAGCCGCGAGCGCACCCTGGACTATCTGACTTCCGAGGCCCTAGCTGAGGTATCGGCCTGGTTCTTTGTCAGTCAGGACTGGCTGCGGGGAGAAGCAACTCACCAGATAGTGATACCCAGCCCTATTATCCATTGGCATAAACTGGCGTTCTTTTTACGCGATAAAATCGCCGAAAATGCAGCCGGCTATACACCAGAAATTGTGTTATATCGCGATGATCTGACGCCTCCGGTGGATATGTTTTCAACCGAGACCTGGGTAGGTGTGCTGCTTATTTATTATCGGGTAATAAATGGATTTACCCTGCGCGTCGCGCAATGTTTTGGGGAGCAATCTATTGCGGAGATACACAAACAACCCTTTCTGGATTTTATGACCTTTTGTGGATATCACTGCAGAAAGGGAACGGCACGCATTCGAACTCAGGTGATTAACACCGGCCTATTTGACCTGCTGTCCTATGGGAAAATCCTGCCCATTATGGCAGTAGATAAAATAAATAGCGGACCCACAGCATTCAATTGGCAGACCGAAGAAATACAACCCATCCTATTACCTGAAAAATATGCAAAAGAGGAATGGCTCACACAGATAAAAAACTTTGAATAATTAACCCTGTCATTCAGTAAATAAATTCCCAATTAATGGTGCTTCAGCATCAGGGCACTCTTTTACCTAAATAAAGATAATCGTGAATTAAGGAATAAATGATGAAAGCAAATTTAATTACCCGCAGTCTGTTTTCTACCGGCCTGTTGACGCTTTCCGCGTCCGCACTAGCTGCCGGCACCTGGGCCGAGGCGCGCAACGACGCCATGGGTGGAACCGGCGTGGCATCCTCCCATTATGGTTCAGCTCCCCTGGTCAACCCTGCCCTATTGACCCAGTTCGACCAAAGCGATGACTTCAGCGTGATCCTGCCGTCGGTGGGTGCTCGCGTGTCGGATCCGGACAATCTGGTCGACGGTTTTGATGACGTCAAATCAGCCTGGGACACTTTTAACACCCAAGCCGGCAGCGGCACAGGTGCCGGCAGCTCAGCCAGCAACCTGAAACAAAAACTGCAGGACATTTCCGGACACCAGGGAAAAGCCGAAGCCGCCGCCTCCGCAGCGATCGCCGTCCCGAACGCCACGTTGCCCTTTGCCTTTGTGGCCAAAGGATGGGGCACAGCCAATGCCAAAGCCACGGTTACCCAAAGCGACCTCGCCTATCTCGATGCCGTAGGCTCCGGCGCCATTCAACCGACCCAGGCAGATCTCGATAAGCTGACCTCGCGCGCAGAGGGTCTGGCCGCCCTGGTGACAGAATACGGCGTTTCGGCAGCACATCAATTCGACCTGGCCGGGTATCCGGTTTCGGTTGGGATCACGCCTAAGGTGCAACGCGTCTCGACCTATAACTACAACGTTGCTATTAACAACTTCAGCACGTCTGATTTTCGTGACGGCGATTATGAACGCAGTGATACTGGCGGCAATATAGATTTGGGACTAGCCACCCACCTCTCCTCGGAGTGGACCATTGGCCTGGTGGCGCAGAACCTGGTGGCCCGCAGCGTGGAAACCAAGGAAATCAACGGCATCAAGGACAGTTTTAAAGTCAGGCCACAGGCCACCGTCGGTACGGCATGGAGCAATGGCACCGTGACGACCGCCCTGGATATTGACCTGACACCGGCCAGCGGTTTTGCCTCGGAGGAAAAAAGCCAGTATGCCGGCGTGGGTGTCGAGCTAAATGCCTGGTCATGGGCGCAGCTGCGTGCCGGCTACCGCGCCGATATGCGTAACGGCAACAATAACGCCTTCACCGCCGGCATCGGCCTGTCACCGTTCGATGTGGTTCATCTCGACCTTACCGGTCTGGTTGGCAGTGACCGCACTTACGGTGCCGTCGCACAACTGACCTACACCTTTTAAATAATCAGCCCTGCATGAATGCCATGCGGGGCTTTTATTTTTCAACAATATAAACCCTTCCACAATTCAGCGCCGGGTTAAACGTAGACCTGGCCCATTTCAACCTTGTCAATCTCACATCAGCTTGCTGAGACCAATGGAAAATATTTTAAACGAGGACCTAGCCAACTATCAGACTCTAGTTGCAGAGCGGAATCACGATTTTTCACCATTCTACGTGTAGCAGATGCTGCAATAAATTGAGCTCTCAAGGCTAGATCAATTATTTGTTGACGCGTCATCTGGATACTTGAATATCGTGTTTGCACGTAGTCAGGCATATTTTCCACATAAGCAAAGATATTATCATCGCTCCGATGTGGTCGCTCACGCGACATTCGTTCAGTAAGGGCGATTAGATTATGACCTAGGACTCTGGATTTGAGCTCTTTTTCAGCTACTCCCATTAACAAAAGTGTTCCTTTGACAGCAAGTTCAATCGTTAAGCAAATGGGTTGAATTATTGAACTAACAGGCATACCAGTTCGCGATAATGAATGGGCTACTATCTCAAGGTTAGATGCTGACATGCCCCAATATATATAAGCCTGTAGTTCTCTTGATATAGACAGGGAGTCGTTGATAGCGTAAACTAGATCGACTATATCAGCGTAAGCAAAGAGGGATTTCGCTACAATGGACGAGTCTCTACGACACCAAGTTTCCCATTCAGCATGGCTATTAAATCCCATATCTTCGTATGGTCGTATATGTGGTGAGCCAAAAGATACACCAATTTTAACTGTTTTAACTCGGTCAAGAGATGCAACCAAACCAGTTCCCATGCCAGGCCAAGTGAAACTGACTTCTGGAATAAGCCTCTCATAGGCGCGACAAATTTCCGTAACTACCGGGTTTGATATAACGCCCATACAAAACTCACCTTTCAATATATCCATAGCTGCTTTTAACGGTCTTGCATGAAAAGAGATGTTTTCAGATGCATATTGCACATCTAGGTTCAAAATATCTTCGTCAGTAAAAGTAATCATTCTTCGTTTCCGTCAATACGTCTATATCCTAAATAAGAAAAATTATATTTTACGGCAATGAACGTCTATAACCAAGACGTTACTAAGGTATATGCAGCACCTAAAGAGATATAGTCCCTACCTACGTTGGGCTTCAATTTTCACTTTCCGAATTTCTATAGTAGTTCTCAATGCGTCAAGGCGCTCAATATCCAATTTGAGTTCATCAGGATGAGGCGTTGGTAGCTGCGCTGGCGCCCCAGCATCGTGCTCAAACTTGGAGCTTTTGGTCATTCCTGCATCAATCTCTGCGTAATCAGCATCTTCTACGACTACATATCGCAGGTTCTGCGTTGAGATTCCTTCATTAAATCGCTGAACCACCCCTTGGAAAAGCACCTCTTCAACAACACGTTCCCAGGCGAGTCGTAGGGAATAGTAAGCATCTCGTGTCAAACGTTTATAATTATCTTCATCGCCGGCTTTATAAGCTTTCTCAACGTTAACATGCATCTGACGAAGAGCCCCTATCCGAGCTTTAGTTTTCAGTTTGTCGAAAGGGATACGATCAGTTTGTACACCAAAACCCGCCTCGGTACGACGAATGCATTGCGTAGTCAACCCTACATTGATATCTTCAGCTTTCTGCTGAAGGATGCAAAGGAAGTAAATGTCGTGGGTAAATACAATAACCTGACGGATCTTGGCTTCAGTAGCTAGGCGCGCTGCAACTTCCCAACGTCTGCGGTGATCTAACGATGATACCGGGTCATCGAAGACAACCCCTCCCAATCCCTTACCAAGCTTGACCTCAGTTAGAAACAAAGCAATTGCTATAGCACGCTGTTCCCCTTCACTGAGGATGGCTATAGGGGCGCTGCCACTAGGTAGTTGAAGAGCAAGCCGAAACTGCGTCTTCCCACCGGGTGACTCAGGCTTCATTACCACTTTCAATTCGTGGACATTCAAGCTGCGAAGCTCAGCATTAAGAACATCTGCAACCTCCTGAGTAGCAACGGTTTTTGAGAGATCTGTGGCTTTTCGAGAGATACTTGCTGGAGCGATAGAATCAATACAAGCCTGCAACTTTGCTGAAAAGTTATGCTTTGCAATGGCATCAAGCGCAGATGTTTTGAAATCGCCTAATCGCTTACGCGCATCAAGTTCTGCTTGCTCCGTAACCATTAGGGCCTTCGCTTTTTCGTCCATCGACGCTTCAAGTGCCTTGGCATCGCCTTCTAGTTTAGTGACAAATGCTGAAAGAGTCGTGCGAGGGTCCTCTGGTAAGAGTTGAATCTGACTCCATTCATATTTGCTGAAACAAGCCTCTAAGACCTGTACATACCTGTCCAATAAAATACGTTGCATTTCGGTGCAAGCAGTTGAAAGTTCATCGTTGGTGTCACTCAACTCCTGCTTGAGAGCTTCATCAATTTGCAGATTTGGTTTCGTTGACTTAAAAGCATTATACGCATCCAATGCCGCCTTGCGGGCGTTACTCCAAGCCTGTTCAGCCGCCTGTTCGATAAAAGCGTCAAAGCTGGCAAGCCGTGCTACCCCATCTTGCCCCAACGGTTTTTGGCAAAGCGGACAAAAGGAGTCTCCCGGCAGTTGAGGATATTTGTGCCCTGCATGTGACTGGAGCGCAAATACTCTGGCGGCCTCAATCAGCGCCTTCCACTCATCACTGCCGGTTCCCGGAAGTAGACCTGGTGTATTTTTAAAGGCTTTGGCAGCCAATTCAGCAGCATTTCTGGCAGTACTTGAGGCTTTGATTAGTTGCTTTAATTCGTTAATTTTTTTTTCACTGACGAGTTCTATGGCTGCTGAAATTCTTGCACCCAGATCAGCAAACCGTTTAGTTCTCAGCCTCAGTATTTGAGCCTTCTGTTTTGGGTCCGCCTCCGCTAATGCCTTATTAAGGGTGACAAGCCGTTCTATCTCAGCATCACTCATAGTCGCCAATGCTTCTATATCCACAGCCTTCGTCGAGCCCAAAATAGATTTCAAAGCCTTCCCAACAGTCGTATTTGTCTTAGCAAGGACGTCAAAAATAGCGACATTAGGTATGTTTTGAGCCTTCTCTGCAATAGCTTTGGTTCTAATTACATTACATGCGGAGACTAAACCACTAAGAATATCTAACCCATACGGAACGTAAGCAAAATCACCTTGGTTATTAATGTAAGCACGCGCACAGTGCGTGTCAAAAATTGCGATTTCGGAAAGTTCCTCAGGGGCATCTTTTCCGTTAACCCATTTAAGGTCAATGGATTTCCCATCAACCATAGTTTCAAAGACTGCTCTGATCGGGCCAATCTTGTTAGGATCCTTTCTTGCGTCAGGAAGTATGGGTTCTCGCTGGTCACGAGCTCGACAAGCTTGCTTAAGAATCCGTGAATAACCGGACTTCCCCGCACCATTCTCTCCATATATGACAGTCAAACCCTGGGGACTAATGGGCAACCGCATACCTTCAGCTAGGGCGTTAACATTGGAAATTTCTTTAATCGCCAGAAGCTGCACCAGGCGGTTGGGCACAGGAGTTGCTGCAAGCAATCCTGCAGCTAATGGTTCAACCTGTTTCTTATTCGGTGCCTCGATCCCATGCTCTGCTTTAGCCAATATGTATAAATCATCGAGGTCAGTTACTGTTAGAATTCGACTGGCATATAGCCTAGTAACAGCATCTTGCTGCCATGGAGCAAGATTCCCCTGGGACCATGAAAAAATTTCTTGCAATATCGACACAAAAATTTCCTTATTATGCCAGTAGTAGCCGAGGGGAAATTGTTTGCATTAAGGCATTATACCGGCATGAACTAACAGTACTACCAGCAAATCATTCTTGCCTTAGGCAAATAATCTCATACAATGACAAATACTTATCTGTATATACGCGGAAATTAACCAATAGTAATAAGTAAAATATTTTATTTAAGCATATTGCAGATATTTATAATAATCAAATGATAACCAAAATACATATCAATTATACCGTTCTGATCAAGTTTTTGGTCATAAGCTCAAACTGGTATATGAGTGGAGCTTAAAATAACAATTTCATCTATACTGCGACACACCATTCCGGCACGATAACATAAGAGAAATTAATGTATTATACAACTAAATATACGTGTATAGCTAAAAATTGACCGTCCAGCAAAACTGGGTCTACCTGATTAATAGGTCATCGAGAAATATGGCAGTCAAACTGGTCATATTGAGACAAGGAATTTACTTTTACAACACGAAGAAACGTTCATAATAACATCCGCGCAACCGTTATAGTCCATTGAACGACCCATAACGACCTCAGCCAGCAGTTGCGCCATGCGATCGGCATCTTTTGCCTCATAATGGCTAATAGTTTCCCTATATTCCTGTTCGAGCGTTTCATCGAAACGAATACCGTTATGTATTGATGTTGCCGCCAGGGTAATAAAATCACGAAAAACCCGCTGCCGGTGATGGTAGCGGGCGGTTTCATTAAACAGGGCTATAAATCGATTCTTGTGGTTAGCCTTTATGGCCATAACGATCTCCACGGAGGAAATACGCCCTGTTAAGGGGGTATTCCCCCTTAACAGGTTGGTTTGATATCGAGACAACGTCCCGGTATGTAGCAGATGATGGACAACTGCCGATGATGGTTTTCCCCTCAGTGCAAAAAAGGGGAAATCACCCGGGGATACATTCCCCCGGGACGGGTTTACGTTTCAGTCTCACAGAATGGAATAGTTACCAGTCATGGATCTCAAACCCGCTCAACACCTCGCCACAGCAGTCGAAGTGCACCAGCGAGACGCCGAACCGCGTCATCAGCACACAGATCAACCTGCGTGCCGACCGGGATAATCCCCGGCGTTTGAGTACCAGAAGCGGGTAGTTAAAGGCACTTAAACGGATCAGATAACCGACGCCGGTGAAGTGTATCCATTCGGCATCGCCCCACTCACATCGTTGGTGACACAAGCGATGTAACAACTCACCGTCCCGTTCAGTCAGGTGAGCCGTACTGCACACCACATACCGGTAAATCTCTTCCGGTTGAACGTCATGTTTTGCCACAGGATGTAAAACAGGATGGCCAGTTGCCACGTTACGCCTCCTTGCTGAGCAACAGGTTTCCCTGTTCGGCAACCAACGTGGCTTCACCCGGGAAAGGGTTCAGCGCGTTAGATAACGGACCAGCACCCTGCTCTGCGCTATCAACATGGTCCCCGCGGTCAAAACAGTCATAACCACGAATGCCGTTGACCGGCTCTTGGTACCAATGACGGATTTCACAGTCGAAAACGGCCGACAGCTCCCCCATCACTTCACTGGACGGCGGATAAGACGGTGTATCAAACTCCAGCCGCAGGCTGTTGATCCTGTCGCGATACCAGAGGACGTTGTGGCCTGACGGCCACTCGGTACCATAGAGTTGGTTATAAAGATTGCCGGTGGTCATGGTGCCAGCCAACAGCCGGCCATTGCCATTTAGCTCTGCGCCCAGGCGTGAAGGGATCACCATCAACATGTCGCAGTTGCAGGCACGCTCCGGCATTATCCCCAGTCGCTCCCAGCACTCGCTACCATCGATGTAATATGACCAATTGGCCACACCAAACCAGTCAGCGTATTGACGCACCATGAGCTGCGTCATTATCTGGCGCGCGTCCACGGGAATGCTCTCCCATTTCACGGAAGCGATGCCCGACTGCAGGTAGATGCGATCAATCTGGCGGATCACCTCCGCGTTAAGTTGAGGATCCTGTTGCAGCAACTCCAGCCAGTATTGAAACGCCTGGTTTTGCGCCACCGCCGAGCCGGTACCGTGAGAAACCAGCCCTGGGAAAGGGCGGTATTCCATCGGTTTCACCGGTTTTAGTATCCCCGCCGCGCCGGCCAGAAACAGCCGAATACTCTGCTGGACAGCATGGCGGTACTGAGGCACCTCCTGTCCCGTCACCCACTGCTGCATGACGTCGATGAAAACAGAACGACCGGTGATTTCCAGACGGTTTTTGCACCATTCGAACATAGTTACTGCTCCTCTTATGGACATAAAAAAGAGGGAGCCGCCCACCGGGGGCAGGTCTCCCCCGATGGGTAATGATGTAATGGGATGGCCAACCCCCAAACGACGGGTGATTGGCTCTCCTTAAGGTCGCGCCAGTCTGCAGAGTGGCAATCGGCTCATCGGTTTCATCCTGTAAATACGAAAGCCACTGATATCAGGCCACATTCATGGCCGGCACTGCATGACCCGCATCGGCCTGTTGGTTTAGAAGAAACTCGGTTGCCTCGCGCGCCTGCCGGCAAGCCCGGAACAGCGCCTTTTTGTCCTCTTTGAGCCGCAATAGCCAGCCGGCGACGTAACTGTCATGCTGCACTTCGCCGTAAACACCAAGCTCGGCACAAAGAAACGCGCTGCCCATTTCCGCGACCAGTTCCTCAAACGCATATACCGGATCACCAAATTTTCGGGTCGACGACGTTATGCCTTCTCGGTTGAGTCGAGTCTCATGGCCACTGGCGTGGACCAGTTCGTGCAGCAAGGTGGACCAATAATCCGCTTCGGTAAAAACTGACCGGTTAATGGCATGACGATTTCATCCCTTGCCGGCCAGTAATACGCCCGATTTTGTCTCAGCGCGGTGGATCTCACGCCGCTGGCGTTGAATATGGCCAACACCCGGTTCATCACCGGCGCACTGAGCGTGTCGGTTTCCTCCTGCGTCATGTGTTTGGCCGGTTGCCCCGCCATCTGCTCCGGCAAGCCTTCGCACTGCTCGGTATTGAACAGTTGAAGAGACTTCAACATGGCGAGAGATTCCATTACCGGTTTCCCTTGGTCATCAAACAGCTTGTTGCCGTTGTTATCTTCAGCCTGTTTTTCAAACGGCTTAAATACCACGGCAAGACTGCTGGTCTCGCCTTTACGTACCTGGCCACCGGCCTGCTGTGCCTGGTTATAAGTGAGCCAATGATCGGTGCTAAAACCACGCTCCTCGGCGGCCATCCACAACAGCGGGATATTCACCCCACTGTACGCACGCCCTGTCAGCGCGTTCGCCGGTAGCGAACTGCCGACCCGCTTTTCAGCCGATCGCCATGGCCTGCGCCAGGGCGCGGTGCCTTTTTCCAGGGCGGCGATAATTTTATCGGTGACTGTTTGGTATAAATCTTCCCGGGCCGATGGCCGGCGAGATGATTTTGGGCTTTTGCGGGGTTTGGCCAATGGTGTTGATTGATTCATGATGACGCTCCTTTAAGGAAAAAAGGGAGCCATCCCCTGACGGGATAACTCCCGTTCAGGGTGGGTGATCAGTGCCGGCGAACATCATGCCGACAGACGTTAAATAGTGGTGTTACTGCCCTACCATCGGTTTCCGATTAGTCAATGGCGGCCAAAATTGCCGCCGCCTCGGCGTGATCCAATGCAAAATCACGCAGGGCATGATAAGCATCGATATCAACGTCACGTTCGCTGGTCCAGGAAATCTCTCCCTGGGCAAACAGTGATATAGTGATACCAAACGTTTCCGCGCTCATGGTGCCATCGTAATAATTACCCGGCACGCAAACGTGGTAATTCTGCTGAGTTTTGGGAGCCATAAACCAGCCACCGTTCGACAGCAGCCATGTTTGCCATAAGTCACCCTGATAATCCTCGCTGAGTGCCTGGGCATACTTGAAGACAATGCGGTTTCGAGCAAAGGAGGACAGCACCTGAGCCAGCGTGCTGTTCTTATGAAGTTCGTCAAAGGTCACTGCGCGGGCGGTGATCCGTGGGCGAGTGATATTTGTATCGGTAAGCGTTGCTGATTGATCCATGATAGGTATTCTCCTGTACGGCGAAACCTCTCCCAGAGGGACAAGTCCCGCAGGGATAAATAACGCCTGGTCGTTAAGAGATAAAATCGTTGGTTAACGACCCAGGGTTATCAATAATGGTTAAAAGTTTAACGGACCCGTGAATAGGTCAGGACCTCACCCTCGGGGGTGACCGAGTTGATTCGGTCTTTGATCCTTGACACAGCGCGAGCAAACTGTTCGCGATCGTCTGGCTTGGCGCGTTTGCAGTCGAGCCTGATAACCTGATCGAGCGCATATAACGACGTTTGGCGCCAGGCAGCTATTTCGCGTTTGCCAACACAGGCGCAGAAGTGCCGATGTGCCTGGTCAAATAAACGCTCGATGCCATTGCGATATTCCGCTACCCGGACCCAAACCTTTTCAGGCGGTCGGGTTTCTGTCAGCACGGTAGTACCGAAAGGTGTCATAAACAGATCGTGATGTGAGTTAATAACCGCATTCCAAATATCTTGGGAAATGTAGGTCAAAAACGAATATTCCATTTCCGGAATCAGTGCGTCAGCGTGGTGTTCCCAGTCGTCATCATGACGGGGATCGCAACCCGCAGCGTAAGCCCGAAGCCATTCGCCTGGATTATTGTCATCCGGAACCCGGATAAAAATGCCAAACGTCTTTTCCAGGATCAAAGGCCGCTGACAACCGCCGGTCATCGTGAGTGCGTAGCGCAGGTTGGTTGAGGTAAAACGAATCATAAAACTTCTCCTGAAATTGATGGAGAAGCCCCCGGAGGGCAGCTCCTCCGGGAAGATGAAATGTGGGCTAAATCAGTTAAAACCGTAACGGTACCAAGCCAGGTCCCGCGCCATTCTACGTGCGGCCTTCATTGCCTTACGTGAAGAGCGCCAGTGGCCGAACGTACCGTATTGTCGCACCTGCCACTCGTGGGAACTGCAGCCGGTACGGCATGATACCGTTGCGGTGAACAGTCCCTTGCCGTTGGGCCGGACTTCCGGCCGGAAACTCAGCTGACCGGTGCGATTGGTAAACCACTCGCTGCGCTGACTCCCTAGAGCATCGGAAAGGCGATTCAGGGTGACAGCAGCGTGACGTAAAGCAGAGATGATGATCCTCATGGTTTTCTCCTATAGTGAAGCGGAGAAATCTTCGCCCATGCAGGGGGAAATTTCCCCGCATGGGTGAATTAATCAGGAATGCGACGGCGTCATACCCGCCATCCGGATAATGTCTTCAAGCAACATAAGCAACTGGGGGCCAGTGGGCTCAGCGTATGCCTCGATCAAACCAAGACGCACCGCTGCGCGTTCAATCGCCTGAGCGAATGTGCCGCTTTCCACACCGTGGATGATGTAAGTGATCATCCTGCTTTGGTCTACTACATATTCAGGGTATCCATCGACCAACCAGGCGGTACGATTTTCATCCACCCTAATGCCTTCAGCGCTCTCAGGGATCAGCATGTTACATGATGCCCTGACCACACCATTCCTGATGATGTGCTCGCAGAGGTCGATCCGTTGTTCGCACGTTAAACGTGAAGATGTCATGGTCAGGCTCCTTCAAAAGAAATGAATGGAACCTTTCCCCATGGGAACAAGGTCCCGGATGGGTAAGTCGATAAATGGCTGGTATGACTATGGGATACCGCGGTGAGTCGTCGGAAAAATCGTGAAGTGAGCCTTAACCCGAAGGTCTCTGTTTTCAAAGGTTAAACAGATTTACCGCCCGAAAGCACCATCTCTCAGGTCATGATGGCATTGGCATGTGATCACCCGAAGGCGTTCCTCTCAAATCACCGGAACATTGGCAGTTGTCGGAGACAACGTTAGCGAATTAATCGTACACAATTACTGCAAATCCGGCAAGACCGTCGAGGGCAAGTTTTTCCGCTCTCAGCGCTCCCAGGACGGAGAGCCCAGTATGTATGACATGTACTGATGCGATTACCGAGGAAAACTGACACCATTGCTTCTCTGGATCCAATCAGATCTGACCGTCAGCCCAGTGCCCAGGCTGTGTGAAAACCCTGACCAAAAACTGAAGCGCGCGCGTCTACTACGCAAAATCTGAAATTGATTAACTGGTCAATCGAGCCGAATTTTACGTATGAGCGCGGTTTTCAGCACTGTTTTTGGCAGTCTCTGCGATCAAAAACGTTTTCACACAGCCTGTGCCAAAGCCGACATTAGCGCATTAACTAACACTGGCAGTTATCCTAAGAACTTTTATGTTAGCTTGTAACCTCCTGCATTCTGCTAAGCAGCCTGCAAAAATAAACTGTTTCACGTTAAGAGGGTGTCTTTTAACAGCAGCCAGATTTGATCTGCGAGAAATTTTGATTACTGTAGAAGAAATATTCTGTCAAAAGCAGGGCTGGTGATGAAAAAAATAATTCTTGTTCCGTCTAATCTTGGTCTTAATCCGCTTTACGAGGGGCATATACCAGGAACATTCCAGGCACCACCAGTACTGATGAAACATGGGCTAGATAAAGCCTTCGCCGCATATGACATCATCACTGTTCCATGTCCTGAATACAGCCCTGACAGTGAACCAGGAACTGACATCCTGAACGGTCATAAGCTCCGTCAACTCAATTTGGTCCTGGCGAATGAGGTGGAGAGTGCCCGTCGCCAGAGATTAAAACCAGTCATCATCGGCGGCGACTGCGCAATACTGCCAGGCGCCTTGCTGGGCAGCAGACGTAACGAAGGGCAAATTGCACTTGTGCATATTGACGGACACAGTGATTTTCGCCACCCCGGTAACTGGATGCGCGAAACGGGCGCGAGGCCTGGAGCTGCAGCCGGAATGGACTTGGCGCTCGTCACCGGGCGAGGAGAGCCATTATTAAGTATGTGGCCCGGGATCGAAGGGCCCCTTGTTACTGATGACTCAGTCATACAATTAGGAGAGCGCGAGTCGCTTCAAAAAGATTATGAATGGCCTGACATAGCAGCAACAGAGATTCAGCGTATAACTATTTTTGACGCTATAAAGTTATCGGATAGTGAGCTGATAGAAATAATATTCGGGCGTCTCAATTGCTTTCCCGAAAGGCCATATTGGATTCATCTCGATATGGACGTATTAGATAGCTCGGAAATGGCTGCCGTTGACTGCCCCGGAACACCGGGATTTTCTTCAAAAAGGCTTGTGAATATTTGCCGAAAACTTTTTATGAACTCTCGCTGTTGTGGAATCACAGTGACTATTTATGACCCCGATTTAGATCAAGACAGGACAATAGCCGCTCTCGTTTCACGAATTATCAGCAGTATCACTGGCGATATTTGATACTAACCCGGTAACTTTTCTCAGTTCTTTGCATTTTCCTTCAGTGACATTTTACAGATCTAATGTCCGATTTTCGCTCTTAGCCGGCTGTCAGATTTGCCCAGAACACCGTCATATTGAGCAACGACCAATCTTTATGACATAACTCAAGCTTTACTCATCGTTCTCCACTTTGTTATATACGCGTGCTACATAATGACCTCTTCCGTCACCATGCCCAAGATCCATCGAGACTAAGGCCTCGGCTTCTTTCTGACTAAATCCATTTTTAATATGGTGCTCAGTCGCATCTCGTGAGTATGCGTAGCGCAGGCTGTGAGGTGCATATTTTCCCACTAGCCCGGCCTCTCTAACAATATTACGATAACGTTCGATTGCCAGGTGAATACCCGGTTTATCAATCAATTTTCCGTTGTTACCCTCAGCAATTTTTATTGCGTTATTGACTATTCTGATCAATGCATCCCTGTCTATTATTGTTGTATCTCTTGCTCGCCCCCCTTTGGTACCAAAAACTACACGTATTTTTTCCTGCCCATTGACAATGGCTTTTTGCCATGTTTTTAATGATTTCACCGATTGAATCGTCTCCTCAGTTCTTAATCCAAGATGACGGGATAATTCCATTGCTGCAGCAGCCCCAGCATCAACATTTCGGACCTTCTCAAGAACACTTTCGTAAACATCACGAGGGATCGCGACTTTGGTACCTTCACGGCTTGTTCCAGAAATACCCAATGCGTTGTTGCTCAATTGTTCGTGCGCAGGATTTGCCATAAAGGTTTTTCCAGCCATACGCAGGACGGCGCGTATCGCTGCCATTTCATTTTGCATGGTTCGTTTCGAAATCTTTTCAGCCAGACGACTTCTCACATACAATGCGATATGATTGGTTTTTAAATTACCGGCATCACGTATCTGTATATTCATCTTTAATAAACCGTCAGCCAATCGATCCGCAATTTTCATACGGTCGGAAACCGTTTTAAAGCTTCCCCCCGCCTGACGGGCGAGCGTTACCAGGCTTTTATTGAGTTTTGCCATGATCTCTCCTGATTATCATGAGGTGAGTTACGTATTCCGTCCGTGTGAACGGAATACGTAACTCACCGTTTCCCCACGGCTATAGGTACCCTAAAAATTTCACCCCGACGGCACGGTTACATTTGCGCTTCCTGCGGCTCAACAGACATCTGTGCATCGGGGCGGCGAAATGTTGAGTTATTACGAGGCTCCCCAGGTCTCAGACCTGTTCGCGGCTTACGCCGGGCTGATTTTCATCAGATTGCCTCCACACGCCAGTGTTACTGACGTCGCCATCGATGTCGTGTTGATTTACCTCCTTTAATTTAAGAATTGTCTTCATACGGTTTTCCCGCTGGTAAGACAGTTGGTTGATTAATGACCTGCATGACGGCTAAACGTCTTGTTATACGTTTTAAAACCGTCACTACGTGTTGGTCAGATGGTAGAAATGTCGTTGAAGTGGCAGTACGTCAGTGCTGCCGGTTGTACGCTGCGCGCGTCACTTGGTACTCGTTTTACTCGTCCACAAGTGACGCCGCGCTCCTCTGCTCTCAATGCGTACGTGGAAGATGCCAAATGTTCCAAATGGCATACCCACGGTGCGCAAAGTTCACAACCGGCAGCTGACGTCAAAGCTCAAAGCGTAGAAAGTAAAACGTATCGGGGACGTGCCTGCGCAGAAGGATTGTGCACCAGGCAGATTGAAGTGAAGTAGGCCTTTATCGCGATTGCGATCCTCGTTCTCAAAGGTTAAACGAGGTTACCGCCCAAAGGCGCCACCTCTCAGGTTGTGGTGGCATTGGCAGTGCGATCACCCGAAGGCGCCCCTCTCAAATCGCTGGGACATTGGCATGTTGCGTAAGCAACAGTACAACGGTCGTATAGTAGATCACCAATAACGCGACTTGCAAGATCCTTATCAATGAATTTAAAAAAATGGAAATACCTCTACTGGATGCCCGTCAAATGTAGGCTTTGGGTTTCTCGCTTTTTTTCCTGTTCTCCCGAAAGTCTTGCGCTCATGCCCTAACAAGCATACTCATTTTATTAATCGTAGTGTCAAAGCCAAGCTGAAGTGTCTGGGGGCAGGCTAAGCTGAAGTGACCAGAGTTTGACGATTTCTTAAGATGTGAGTTCGGAAACGTCAGAACGATCTCCCCGAGTCGTTGGATGAGAGATTACGATAAATTCAACGACAGTATCGGAGTCGTTCCTGGCCTGATGCTTTGCTTCTGGAGGAATCTCAATACCATGTCTGGCAACGATTTCATGCCTTTTACCT
Source organism: Enterobacterales bacterium (assembly GCA_015654745.1). Taxonomy (GTDB): domain Bacteria; phylum Pseudomonadota; class Gammaproteobacteria; order Enterobacterales; family Enterobacteriaceae; genus Acerihabitans. The sequence goes on along the minus strand of JAATGH010000319.1, from coordinate 802 downwards.
TCCAGCTCCATTGTCAGGATGCCTTCCAGTACGAAGAAAAATTGCCGTGAGACAGAATGATAGTGTCGTTTTTCCTTTGTGCCGGAAGGCATTTTTTCGTGTATAACAAGCATGTCCTGTCGCTTGACTAAGTACCAACCGTCGCACTTTTCACCCCAGACGTAATGCTCTGCGTTTTCCTTTGAAATCATCTGTTGTCCCGTTTGTAAGCTGTTTTCTTCTGCTTATTCACACGCTGTTCCTCTAAAATGCATTTGATTATAATGATAATTTAATTAACTTCCAAATATCTCTTTGTGCGGGTCTGTAGGTCGAACTAGGCTTCAAGCAGGTCATCCTCGTTGACCGCACGCTGTCGTTTTTTGGTCGGACCTTTCTTTTTGTTCCTGCGGCTCGGTCCGTTGCCCGCAGGAAGCCGCTGAGAGCGAGTGTTATCCCGCTTGTCCTGCATCAGTTTAGCCACCTCCAGCGCGTGCCCTAGTCTTTTGTTCTCAACGATAGCGTCTTGATCGACCTCTGACAGGCGATCATAGGCAGAGCAGGGAAGTACAATATCATTACTCCTGAGTTCGATTCGCCCGTTCGGATACTGATACGCTGTCGGTATCGCAGACTTACCACGGTAATCCCCCCGTTTTCAACGGATGTGGATTCAGACGGTCGGTAGCTGTCAACGAAGTTGACACCCTTATTCGTTTTTACGCTGCAGTTTTCAGCCCGGTTTCTGGCTTATCTGGATTCAGCATTACTACCTCGATCCATTTCCATTGACGGCATGACATTGACCACCGTTCCGGTCGGG
>JAATGH010000176.1 GCA_015654745.1 Enterobacterales bacterium | reverse complement strand
TACGGGTTATCCGTTCATTGCGCAATGACGGCGCTTTCCCCGGCAAAGCGCTCGGGGCGCTGCTGGTGCGCAAGGGCAGCATCGGATATGTGCGGGAATGGGGCGGTTTCCCGCAGGATAATCTGATTTATCAGGTCCAATTTGTCGAGGAAAATTGCATCGCCGGTTGCCGCGAACAGGAGATTATCTCCGGCAGCGCGCCCTGGATTGCCGGCGCATTCCAGTACGGCGATTGGGTCAGCGCCGCGTTGCCGCTGGCTATTGACGGGCGGCCGGTGGTCAACGAAGGACAGGTGGGGCAGATTATGGATGAAATTCGCGATCGGCAGCCGATGGCCTATGTGGTGTTGTTCGAGGGGCGACTGTTTCGGGTGCCGGAAGCGGCGCTGGCGGCACGGGTCACGGAATCCTAAGGAGCTGGTGCAATGGAAGTATGGCGGATATTCAGCCGGTTAAAGTTGTCCATGGCCCTCTACCAGACGCCACCATGGTCGTTAACCGCGCAACAATTGACCGATTTCGAGCCCCGTTATGCCAAGCAATTGATTTTGGAAGGCCGGGTGGTGGAACATGCGTTGGCCGAGGGGCTTTGCGCTGCGGAAAATGATATCCGCGCGGCGATGGCAAATCTTGATGAACGGCTCAAGCAAAGTCATGTGGCGCCACGTCAGTTAGCCCGGCTGGGGCTGGATGCGCGGGGCATGTATCAGGCGATGACCCACGAAGTGCTGCTGGATAACATGTTGGCGCGCGTCATGCAGGCGGCGCCAACGCCAACGGAAGATCAGGTATTGCGCTGGTATCAGGAACATCAGCAACAATTTTTGCGTCCTGAACAACGCGATACCAGCCATATTCTGCTTACGGTGGATGAAGATCAGGCGGATTGCCATATGGAGCAGGTGACCGCGCGCATTGCCGCCTTGCATCTGCGCTTGGTTAACCATATTGATGAATTTGCCTCGCTGGCCAAGCGTCATTCTGAATGCCCCTCCGCGCTGGAGGGCGGTAATTTGGGATGGATTAGCCGTGGCCTGCTGTTTTTCCCCCTCGAACAGGCGCTGTTTGATCTGCCAGCGGGAGGAATAAGTGACATTGTCACAAGTGAAATGGGGCTGCATATTCTGCTGTGCCGGGCAATACGCCTAGCGGCGCCCATCCCCCGGGAGCAGGCGTTGGAGCAGGTGCGTAAGCAATTGGGCGAGCGGATGCGCCAGCAGTATCAACGCCAATGGCTAAACGCCTTATAAGCAACGAGCGGGGCGAAACGCCCCGCATTTACCTTTACCATTCTACCGCCCCAGACGATGTCCCGGCCTGGTCACTCCGGGCATCTCCTGACTTCCGGAATCAACGCACCAGGCTGACTACAGCGCCGCTTTTACCTGGTTTACCCAGGTTTCCACCCGCTCGGCGCTGAGATCCGCCTGGTTATCCTGATCCAGCACCAGACCGACGAAATGATCACCTTCCAGGGCGTCCGATGAGGTGAATACGTAGCCCTCTTTGGGCCAGGTGCCGACCACCGTGGCGCCGGCTTGCTCAACGATATCGTACAGTTCGCCCAACGCGCTGACAAAATTATCCGGATAGGCTTCCTGATCGCCCAGCCCAAACAAGGCCACGGTTTTATCACTCAGGTCAGCCTGCGCCAGGGTATCGGCGAATTCAGCCCAGGATTCGCTTTGGCACTCTGCCTCCAGACCGGGTAATTGGCCATCGGCCAGGGTCGGCGTGCCAAGAATAAGCACCGGATACGCCAGCAGATCGTCCAGGGTACAACGGTTGATGTTTTTAGGTTCATCCGCTTCGCCGGCGAAATGCTGATGAATCAATTTGGCAATCTTGCGGGTTTTGCCGGTGTCGGTACCAAAAAAAATGCCGATAGTAGCCATGTTAAGCCCCATAAAAATAGTTAACGTCAATGATAAGGCCGACGCGAGCCGCGCCATGCCGGTATGGATTGTTCAACGCGATCGGCCGCGCAGGTCGGCTACCCGTTCCCCGCGCGGTCGGGCATGACACTGTAGCTGCCCGATCACGCCTCTTCATCATCTGCATCGTTTCTGTTGGCCGGCAGATAGATTTCCACCCGATCCCCTTCGGTTACCAGAGTATCCCCTGCGCATAACCGGCCATAGATGCCGGTACGGTGTGTTGCGAGATCGAGATAAGGAAATAGCTGCGGCAGCTTTGACGCCAGAATGGCCTGTTGCACCGTCAGCGGTGCGTCGAGCTGCATCTGAATGCACCGGCCTTGGTTGCCGTTGACATGGACGACGGAAAATTTCATTAGTGACACCCTCCGGCCGGCTCGCGGCTAAGCTGGGTGACGTGGGTGCGGCTGGTCAGGCGTTTTGCCAAGCGAATACCGCTGAGCAGCATGCCCATTACCACAAAACCGCCCGGCGGCAGCAACATCAGCAAAAAGCCGCGATAGCCGGGTAGCAGATGCAGTTCAAGAAAATGGAAATGAGGTCCTAAAAGCAACGATGCGCCGCTAAACAGGGTGCCGCTGCCAAGAATTTCGCGCACCGCGCCTACGCTGGTCAGCCCAAGGGTAAACCCCAGCCCGGTGGACAAGCCGTCCAGCGCCGCCGGGAAAATGCCGTTATGCGCGGCAAAGGCCTCGGCACGGCCAAGCAGGGCGCAGTTGGCCACGATCAGCGGTATAAACAGCCCCATGACCTTATGCAAATCGTGCATCCAGGCATTCATCCCCAGATCCAGGATGGTCACCAGGGAGGCGATAATCGAAATATAGACCGGAATCCGTATCTGGTTGGGGGTAACCTTGCGCAGGGCCGATACGATAAAGTTCGAGCAGGCCAGCACCATGGCGGTCATCAGCCCCAGTCCCAATCCGTTGGTGGCGGTGGTGGTAATGGCCATCAATGGGCAAAGGCCAAGGATTTGCACAAAGGTGACGTTATTGGTCCACACCCCGCTAACCAAAATCTCCCGTAGCCGCGGTGGGTTAGTTTCACTCATATAAGCCTCCTAATGAATAACAAAACGGTTGATTAAGGATGTTCACCCAGGAATTGCGCCTGTTGCTGCTCAAATTCCTGCAAGGTTTCATGCACGCCTTTCACCACCGCGCGCGGCGTGATGGTCGCGCCGGTAAACGCATCAAACTGCCCGCCATCCTTTTTCACATGCCATTGTTGCTCTGTCAGGTTTTGCAGCGATTTGCCATCGAAACTATGAATCCAAGGGCTATGGCTTAGCTCGATGGCGTCGCCCAAGCCGGGAGTTTCCTTATGTTTGATCACCCTGACGCCGGTGATGGTGCCGTTGGCGTCAATACCGGTCAGCAGCTCAATCGGGCCGCCATAGCCTTGGGTTTCCGTGGTCAGAATCACCCCGCTGGGTTTGCCATTAAGGCTGGCGCGAAAGAAAACAATGTTCCGGCCGTCAATGGATAACGTCTGCTGCGCGTCCGCCAGGGCATTGTCATAACGTTCGGCGGGGAACACCTGGGATAGCATGCTCTGGGTATCTTCTTTTTCGCGCTGGATAATGTGCTCATGAGTCAGCCACCAACACCCGGCCACCAACAAACACACGATCAGGGTAAAGGAACCCAGCAAAAACCCCTGAGTCACCGGGCTTTCCTTAGTGGGAAAATAGTGGAACATTGCACGGGAAATCATACGTTTCTCCCGTTCGACACCCAAACGGGCGCCATTGCCGAGGCCGTATGCCGCCGGGCGCGATACTGTTTCATGATGATTTCTCCTTGCCGCTCACGAAGCCGTAGGCTTTTGGCTGGGTATAGTTGTCAATCAGCGGCGTAACGGCGTTTACCAGCAGTACCGCAAACGCCATCCCTTCCGGGAAGTTGCCGAAGGCGCGGATGCAATAGGTCAGAAAGCCGGCCAGCGCGCCGTAGATTAATCGGCCGCGCACGCTGCCGGGACCGGTTACCGGATCGGTGAGGATGTAAAACGCACCGAGCAGCAGGCCGCCGCTGGTCAGCTGCGCCAAGGGGGGAACGATCCCGCCCGGCGAGATCAGCCAATGGAGCGTACCGGGCACCAGGCAGCCTAATAGCGTCGCCACGGGTATATGCCAGCTAAACACACGTTGCTGAATAAGCCAGCCGCCGCCCAGGAGCAACAGCAGCGAAGATGTTTCTCCCAGGCTGCCGCTGCGGTTGCCCAGCAGGTTGGTAAGCAGTTCAAGGTGTTGCCGGCCGTTTTCCTTGAATCCGCCCAGCAGCGTCGCACCGGTAACGCCATCCACGCCGAGGCGGTAAAATTCGCCATGATAAAAGGCGGCGGGATCAACCCAACGGGTCATCTCCACCGGGAAGGCGATCAGCAGCACTACGCGCGCCAGCATGGCCGGATTGAATAAATTTTGCCCCAGACCGCCGTAAATATGCTTACCGAACACTATCGCCACCGCGCTGCCAAATACGCCTAGCCAAAGCGGCGCGTGGGGCGGAAGGCTTAACGCCAGGATCAGGGCGGTGAGAAACGCCGCTCCGTCGAAGGTATGCCCCTGCGCGGCGGGATTGAGCCGCAGGCAGACGGCCTCGCAGGCCAGTGCGGTGAGTAGACAACAAAAAATCAATAAAACCGACTGGGCGCCAAACTGCAAGAACGCCAGGATGACGATAGGCAGCAAGGAGATATTGACCCGATACATCAGTCGATCAACGGTCAGTCCTTGGTGGGCGTGGGGCGCGGTTAACATGAGGAATCCTCCGAAGACGGCGCGGCGCGGCGCGGGCGGCGGGCGGGTTTGGCAGCCTGGGCCGCGGCTTTCTCGGCAGCTTCCCGCGTCAGCCGTTCCTGCCGGCGGGCGCTGTTTTCCCGAGTGCGCGACAGCTTGTCTTCTTGTCGTTTAATTAGGCGCAGTTGCTGCTGTCCCCAGTCAAAGAACTGGGTCAACGGCAGTGCGGCGGGGCAAACATAGGCGCAAGATCCGCACAGCAAACAGGCATTCAGTCCCTGTCGCTGCGCCTTGGCGAAACCATCGTTTTTCAGCTCGGCAAACATCGCCTGCGGCGCCAGGCTCATGGGACAGGCATCCAGACAACGGCCACAGCGCAAACAGGCGCTGGGCCGGGTCTGCGGCAGTTCGTCGGCGGTGAGCAACAATAACCCGCTGGTGCCTTTGGTAATCGGGGTATCGAGATCTTGCACCGCCCGCCCCATCATCGGCCCGCCAAGCACGATGCGCGCCGGTTGGGATTTTAGCCCGCCACACTGGGTAATGATCTCTTTGATCGGCGTGCCAATCGGTACCAGCAGATTGCCCGGTTGCTCAATGGCCCTGCCGCTGACGGTGATCACCCGGTGCGTCACCGGTTTACCAAAGCGCACCGCATGGAAATTGGCGATACAGGTGCCGACATTTTGCACCAGCACCCCCATTTCGGTTGAACGGCGGTTTTGCGGGATTTGGCGGCCGGTTACGGCTTCGATCATCTGCTTGGCCGAGCCGATCGGATAGAGCGAGGGCAAAATCACCACCTCGATATCCGGCTCGTGGCGGCAAAGTTCGTCCAGTCGGGCAATCGCCTCGGTTTTATTATCCTCGATGCCGATATAGACCTGGTGGGCATGGGTGATGGTTTGCAGGTAACGAATACCGCCGATGATAAATTCCGCCTGCTCGCGCATCAGGCGATCGTCGGTGGTGAGATAAGGTTCGCACTCGCCTCCGTTAACGATCAGCGTCTCGATCGGGTAACGCAGGCTCATTCTGATTTTATCGGCGGCGGGAAACATCGCGCCGCCCATGCCGACAATACCGGCCTGTTCGATCAGCGACAGCATCGCCTGTGTTTCGTCGAGCTCGGCGGGTGCGGTGAGGCGCGCGGCCAACGGCTGAGCCGCCGATACGCTCACCTTGATGACCCCCTGATCGCCGAAGGAAATGTCGGTGACCACTCCCGCCAGGGCACAGTGAACCGGCGCGGACATCCGTTCACGCCCCTCGGCCACCCGTTGCCCGGCGTACAGCGTATCCCCTACGTTGACGACCGGCACCGCCGCCGGTCCGGTGTGTTGCCGCAGCGGAATAATCAACTGGCGTGGTATGGCTAACGGGCGAATGGCAATATCGCGCGTCAGGGATTTATGGCTATAGGGGCGGATACCGCCATGGGGCTTGAGTTTGGCGCTAAACATACGAAGACTCCCTCAGGTCGAAACGGGGTTTGGCGGCGGTGGGAGTCAACTGAGGATCGGCATGCAGCGCAATGGCCTGTTGCGGACAGGCGTCAATACACCCGGCGCAGCCGGTGCAATCGTCGGCCAAGATCCCGTGCAGTTGGCGTGTCGCGCCGATAATGGCGTCAAAGTTGCATTTTTTCTGGCAGCGGCCGCAGCCATCGCACGCTAATGCATCGATATAAGCCACCTGGGGGCCCGCGTCCTCCAGGTCATCCGCCGCGACATCAAGCAGTGCGGCGATACGCTTGGCCAGCGCCGCGCCGCCTGGGGTACAGGCCCCGATCGGGGCCTCGCCGCGGACCATGGCGCCGGCGGCCTGGACGCAGCCGGGAAACCCGCATTGTCCGCATTGGCCGTTGGGCAGCAGCGCGACGATGGCCTCGATGCGCGGATCTTTCTCAACTTTGAAATAAATGGCGGCATAGCCCAGCAGATATCCGATAACGCAGCCAATGGCCGGTACCGCCAGCACCGGTAAAATAACGTTCATGGTCTCACCTTATCCCGCAAGACCGGCAAAACCGGTAAACGCCAGAGCCAATATGCCGGCGGTGATAAAATTGATCGGCGCCCCGCGAAACACCAGCGGCGGCGTCGCGTTGTTCTGCCGTTCCCGCAGGCCGGAAAAAATCACCATGACCAATGAGTAGCCCAGTGAAGAGCTGAAACCGAATACCACGCTATGCAGAAAACTTAAATTATCATCCAGAACCAGCAGCGCTACCCCGAGCACGGCGCAGTTGGTGGTGATCAGCGGCAGGAAAATACCCAACGTGCGGTATAACGCCGGGCTTTGCTTGGCAATAAACAGTTCAAGTAATTGAACCAGTGACGCTATCACCATAATCAGCGACAGCAAACGCAGGTATTCCATACCTAGCGGCACCAGGATCCAGTGAAAAATGATCCAGCCCAGACCAGCGGAAAGCGTAATCACAAACGTAGTCGCCATCGACATTCCCAAGGCCGAATCGACTTTATTCGTCACGCCCATAAATGAACACAACCCCAGAAAACGTGACAGTACGATGTTATTTACCAGGCCGTTGGCCAGTACGATCAGCAATATTTCCTTCATAACCTTCCCCGCAAATCCAATACGTCTAGAAGGGTTATTGCGAAACCTGTGCCAATTTGTGCTGGCTGAAAAATGGGCGATTTTAGTGCGCGGCCAGCATCATGATGGCGCGCCGCGGCGGGCGCGCGCGCGATTTACGCCGGTGTAAACCGGCAAAATCACGTTTTTGCAGGTTAAAACCCCTGTTTAGATCAAGGTTTTTGACGGTTGTCTGACTTTGGGTATTAAACTTGCACAATCTTAAGGGTTATCTGCGCTTCACCTCATCATGTCGGCAGATCTGACAAATTGTCGTGAAACGCACCACCAACATTTTTATCCTGACCGCAGGAGCTTTTATGCGTATACCCTTGTTCGATGATGCCCCGGTATTGGCCGCCAGCGCCGGTGCGCCGGCGTTGTCCACACTGCGACCCGATCTTTTCTATACCGCGGTGGAACAATCCTCGGTGGCGATATCCATCACCGACCCCAATGCGCGCATTGTGTATACCAACCAGGCGTTTCGTCAGTTGACAGGCTACAGTGAAATCGAACTGACCGGCGTCAAGCATAATATTTTGGCCAGCCGCCAGACGCCGAACCAGCACTACCAGGACATGTGGCGCACTATCACCCAAGGGCGTCCCTGGATCGGACAATTAATTAACCAGCGCAAAAATGGCACGCTCTATTTGGCGGAGGTGAGTATTTCCCCCGTTTTCAGTCCGGACGGGAAAATTGAGCATTACCTGGGCATGCATAAAGATATCTCCGACAGTTATGCCCTTATGCAACGGCTGCGTAATCAAATGTCGCTGATTGCCGCCGTGCTGAATAATGTCCCGGCGCCGGTTATCGTCTTGGATGAGTTTGACAATATCGTCATGGATAACCTGGCGTATAAAACCCTTTGCGCCGACTACGGCGGCCGGGAACTGTTGGCCGGGCTGGGTTATCCGGCCAACAAGGCGCGCCTGGCCGCAGGGGAGCGCGTCACCCTCAATATTGGCGGCTCCCCCCGGGTATTCGGTTTAAGCATTTGGCCGCTGTCGGAGGTCAATGAAGAGGTGAGCCGCTATTTTTCCGACATTGCGCCGCCGCGTACCCTGGTAACGCTTATCGACGACAGCGAACGGCAGCGACAGCGGCAGCAACAGCGGCTCGAGCGGCTTAAACACAAACTGGTATCGGGCAAACTGCTGGCGGCGATCCGTGAATCTCTTGATGCCGCGATGATCCAACTGAGCGGGCCGCTGAATATGCTCGAGGCCGCCCGGCGTTTAAATCCCGATCACGTTACCCACCCCGGCCTTGATGCTGCCTGGCATGAGGGACAACAGGCGCTGGTGCGGCTGCAGGCCTGCCGGCCTTCGCTTGATATGGAGGAGTGTGATTTCTGGTCTATCGGCGATATGTTGAAGGATCTTTCCGATCTGTACCGCTCGCGTATCTGCGCCGTGGGTGAACTGCGGCTGCAGTGTCAGCCTGACATTTTGCTGGGATGGGGACAACGCCATCAGATATTGGCATGCCTCAGCCTCTGGCTGGATCGTTGCCTTACCCTGGCCGGCGACCGACCCGCCGTGCCGCTGGCGATCTCCTTGCAGGCTTATGGGCGTGATAATGCGTTTTTCTTTGCCTTGCGCGATAACCTGCCGTTATATCCAACCCAGACCACCACGCCGCCACAGGCTTTCGCCATGCCGGGGCACGGTATGGAGTTGCGGTTGATACAAACCCTGATCGGTAGTCATCAGGGCATGATCGATATCCATACCCAGGAAGAAGACGGGACGCTCCTGACCCTGCGTTTACCCCTGCCGGCCACACCGATCGACTCACCGGCGATGATAGGAGAAGCGGAATGACTCAGTTGCCCACCTCTACCCCGATTTCACGGCGTTTTGATTTATCCCAACAATTCACCGCGCTGCATAAAATCAGCGTGGCGTTAAGCCGCTCGCTGGATTTGGGACAAACGCTGGAGTCGATGATTCAGGCGTTATATGAACATGCCTTTATGCAGTACGGTATGGTGTGCCTGTTTGATAAATCACGCAGTGCGTTGTTTATTGAAGCTTTATACGGCGCGGATACCGAAGTGGTCAAGGGGTATAAAAACGTCCGTTACCGCATTGGCGAGGGGATTTTGGGTACGGTGATGAGCCAACAGCGCTCGCTGGTATTGCCCCGGGTTTCCGACGATCCCCGCTTTTTGGACCGGCTTAATTTATATGATTACGGCCTGCCGTTTATTTGCGTGCCCATTCCCGGACCCGATGGCATCCCGTTAGGGGTCCTGGCGGCGCAGCCCATGGAGCTGCAAGAGGACCGTCTACCGGCCAGCACCCGTTTTTTGGAAATGGTGGCCAATCTGATTTGCCAAACGGTGCGACTGGTGGGCCATATGAACCAGGAGACCGAAGCCTTGCGTCAGGAACGCGACACGCTCAGACGCAAGGTCAAGCATCAGTATGGTTTTGACAATATGGTCGGCAATAGCCAGCCGATGCGACAAATTTTTGAGGTTATCAGGCAGGTGGCCAAATGGGATACTACGGTGCTGGTGCGCGGGGAGAGCGGGACCGGTAAGGAGCTTATTGCCAATGCCATTCATTACAACTCCCCGCGTACTCTGGAGCCGTTTGTAAAATTTAACTGCGCGGCGTTGCCGGATAACTTACTGGAAAGCGAACTGTTCGGCCATGAAAAGGGGGCTTTTACCGGCGCGGTGCGGCAACGTAAGGGCCGTTTTGAGCTAGCCGACGGCGGCACGTTGTTTCTTGATGAAATCGGCGAAAGCAGCGCGTCGTTTCAGGCTAAATTATTACGTATTTTGCAAGAAGGCGAAATGGAACGGGTCGGGGGCGATACCACCCTAAAGGTTAACGTGCGGATTATTGCCGCCACCAACCGCAATCTGGAAGAGGAGGTCCGCAACGGCCGTTTTCGCGAAGATCTTTATTATCGTCTTAACGTGATGCCGATAAATTTGCCGGCGCTGCGCGAGCGTCAGGATGACATTGTTGGGTTATCCCAGTTTCTCATCGCCAAACTGGCGGCTAAACAAGGGCGCGAACTGCGCATCAGCGACGGTGCGCTGCGGCTGTTAATGAGCTACAGCTGGCCGGGCAATGTGCGGGAATTGGAAAACTGCCTTGAGCGGGCGTCGGTGATGTCGGAGGAAGGGGTGATCGACCGCGACGTGATTTTATTCAACCACAGCGAATCGCCGGCGATGTCTTCGCCAGCGCAGGGGCGGGTCATTATGCCTTCCGCGTTGGGGGATCCGTCAGGGGAGAACGACATGGACGATCGGCAAAAGCTGATTGCCGCGTTGGAAAAATCCGGTTGGGTGCAGGCCAAAGCGGCCAGGTTGTTGGGCATGACGCCCCGTCAGGTAGCCTACCGCATTCAAATTCTGAATATTAATATGCATCGCCTGTAACCGCTGCCGCCGCCTCGTCGGATGATGACGGGGCGGCGGATGCGTCAGGTTACGCTTGCTGCCAGCGCTCGGCCGCCCAAAGCCGCTGTTGTTCGGCGTTGTGGAACGACCAGGCGATGAAGCGGCTGATTTTTTGCCCTTGCGCCATTTCAATGGTGCGCACGTCAACGGCGCCAACCCGTTCCAGCGCCTCATACAGCGGCGCCAGCGTGGTGTGCTTGGACACCAGCGACGTAAACCACAGGCAGTTTTTGCTCTTGCCGACGCTTTCTTCCACCATTTTACCGACAAAAGCCAGCTCGCCGCCGGCGCACCATAGCTCATGATGCTGGCCGCCGAAGTTTTGTACCGGCACGTCGGTCACCTCGCTTTTACCCAGCTTGTGCAGCTTGCGTCGGGTGCTGGCGCCTGCCTCTTCGGCCGATGCATGGAACGGCGGATTGCACAGGGTCGCGTCAAAGCGCTCCGCGATACCGATAATGCCGTCAAACATGGCGTCCGGCTGTTTTTGCGCCCGCAGGCGCAGCGCGTTTTTCAGGGTGGGATTCATCGCCACCAGCATTTTAGCCGAGTTAAGCGCCACCGGATCGGTTTCGGTGCCGGTAAAACGCCAGCCGTACTCATGTTGGCCGATAATGGGATAAATACAATTGGCGCCCACGCCGATATCCAGCAGCGCCACGCGCTTGCCGCGCGGGATCTCGCCGCCGTTGGCCGTGGCCAGCAGATCCGCCAGATAATGCAGATAGTCGGCTCGTCCGGGGATTGGCGGGCAAAGATAATTGGCCGGAATATCCCAATACTCAATACCGTAGAAATGGCGCAGCAACGCGCGGTTAATCATTTTCACCGCCGCCGGGTCGGCAAAATCTACCGAGATATCGCCCCAGGCATTGGGTTTGACGAACGGCTCGAGTTCGGGACAGCTGGCGATAAGCGCGGGGAAGTCATAGCGCGAGCGATGACGGTTGCGCGGATGCAGGTGCGATTTCTGCTGCGGGAAGCTCTTCTTTTTTTCCACCGGATTTTCCACTAATTTCCACCAACGGGACGTGACGTGATAATGCGTTGTTTTGGCGCATACGATAGCACAACGCCCGACAAAAAGACGGTGGAATCTCACCGCCGAGGTCAAGACCCGTTTATACGCCGATCTTTGTTGCCGGGAGGTGCGCTGGTGAAATATCAGTGATATATTCTTTGCCGTAATCTGCCGGGGGTATGTTATTATTCCTTTCTTAATAAACGTGTATTATTTCTTATATACCACGTCGATATATTTAATATACCATTATACGTCAAGTTACATGAGCGCTGGCAATACTTGGCCTTTACCTAAGCCTCACCCCTAACGGGCCGCGCCTGGTTGCGAACAACTCTGCCAGACAGATTTGTCGCTGCGTCGCCGTCTCCCTGCAACTCGAATTATATAGGATATAACTTCACTTGATTCAATTTAACTATTCATACATGTATATGTGTGGGTTTTAATTTTATAATTAATAGAGTTAAATATATATAAATTCCAACTTTGTTATTATCAAGGATGTTAATAAGGTGCATGTAAAAATATGAGATCGCGCTTTTATCGATTATTGTCGCCGATGGGCACGATCCCGGTTTCCGTGGCCGTCAGTCCGGCGCAACGGGCAAAAAGTCAAATAGGGGCACGGCGATGCGCTCTGGTATTGTTTGCCGCGTACTGCCTATTGGGCACCTTTGGCCGATTCCCCTGGAAAGCGGATGAGCCTTACTCGTTTGGCATTGTTTGGAATATGCTGGAAAACGATCGGTGGCTGGTGCCTCACGTGGGGGCAGATCCGTTTCTGGAAAAACCGCCGCTGATGTTTTGGCTCGGTGCGCTGTGTGCCAGACTGCTACCCTGGATGGTTCCCCATGAAGCGTCACGCCTGGCGGTAGTGCTGTGCGTGGCCGTGACGGTGGGGGCATTTTGCCGTGCGTCCGCCCGGTTATATGATGAAACCCGCGATTGCGCGGCCGCGCTCAGGGGCCCGGCGTCGCTGCCCGACCCGGCGGCCTGGCGCATGCTGGCGTTAACGCTGCTGGTGGGCACCGTCGGTTTGGCCGAACATATCCATAAATTTACCGCTGACCTGGCCCAATTGGCCGGCGCCACCCTGGCGCTGGCGGCGTTGATGCGTTCTTGTCCCCGCGGCGCTGCCGCTACCCTGAGCCAGGCACGGCGGCAGGTAATCGGCCAGGGTGCGATGCTGGGACTGGGGGTGGGCGTAGCGCTGCTGTCGAAGGGGCTGCTGGTGCCCGGCATTGTCGGCCTGACCTGTGTTCTGTGCCGCTGGCTGCTACCCGGATGGCGGCGGGCCGTCGGGCGGCCGTTCTATATCGCTGCCGGCGCGGCGGCGCTGCCGTTTATCCTGCCCTGGCCCTGGTTGCTGTATCACGTCGCGCCAGGGCTGTTTGATGAATGGTTTTGGGTCAACAATATTGGCCGTTTTACCGGAGCCGCCGCGCTTGGGGGCCACGATAATCCGCTGCGGGACCGGATCCTGTCGATATGGATCAATGGTGCGCCCGCATCCTGGTTTCTGCTGGCCGCGCTGCCCGGTCTGGCGAGAGGTATGGGCCTAGGTGCGGCGGCCTGGGTGCGCCGTATCCTCATCTTGGCATGCCTTCGCCCGGCTTACGCCATGGTGGCGGTGTATTCCACGATCGCTATTCTGGTCATGTGTTCGTCGGCCAGCATGCGGGATATTTACCTGCTGCCGGTTTATCCTGCGCTGGCGTTGTTGGCCGTGCCGCTGGCTGTCCCGCGTGGACGGCCTGGGGCTGGCGCGGCGACCCTGATGCGGCGCCTGTGGAATGCGCTGGTGGGGCTGACGCTGGTGGTGATCGTGCTGACCTGGATCCAGCTGGGGCAAAGCGGGGAGCCGTCGCTGTGGCTGATGTTCTGGCCGGGAATATCGCAGCAGTTCCCGGTACCATTCAGCCTACAGCGGTACTGGGGCGCGCCGGTTATTGCGCTGGGGCTGATGGCCTGCTGGTGGGGGGCTATCCGTCCCCGATCCGGCGCGGGACTATTGTCGTCCTGGGCCTGCGGCCTGACGGTTGTCTGGGGCGTTACCTTTACGCTGTTGATGCCCTGGCTGGATGCGGCGCGCAGCTATCAGGACACCTTCCGCTCGCTCGCCGGGCACCTGGATAAGGCACATTGCCTGGCCACCGATGGGCTGGGAGAATCGGAGCTGGCAATGTTGCATTACGTCACCGGTCGAACGGGAATTCGCATCTATGCCGGGAAGTCCGGCCAAGGTGACGGTGTCACGAAAAACCCCCAGGCAACGCATTGTGAACTGCTGTTAAAGCATGGGCCATGGCTGGCGCCTCCGGTTGCGGAGGCATCCAGGGCGATCCTGTGGCGCGGGCGGCGCCCGGCGGACGGCAATGGCTTTACTCTATATCGCCTGTCGGACAGGGGGGAATGAATTGTCGGTTTTAAGACAATGTTCTTTCAGGGCGTGGGCAGCCACAAACCGGCCACGGGCTAAAATTCCATAGTGGATTGTTTTATATAGCGATAATTTCGATTAATCCGGCGGCATGGCTATTGCAATAGCCTCCTTAACGTTGTTCTGATTAAGGCGGTCTACATGGCATCTTGTGATTCATCATCAACCAATAGCGGCTGTGGGTCCACCGGCGCAGGTGATATAAACGCGTCGCTAACCCCACTGCAGGCGGATAAAGCGGCGCTGCATCCCTGCTACTCCCGCAATGCGCACCACCGTTACGCGCGTATGCATCTGGCGGTGGCGCCAGCCTGTAACTTGCAATGCCACTACTGCAACCGCAAATATGATTGCAGCAATGAATCACGCCCCGGCGTGGTGTCCGAGGTGCTTACGCCCGCCCAGGCCATAGCCAAAGCCCGTCAGGTAGCGGCGGCGTTGCCTCAGCTGTCGGTCATCGGCATTGCGGGCCCCGGCGACCCGCTGGCGAATATCGCCCGGACCTTCAAGACCCTTGAAGGTCTGCGGCTGGCGCTGCCGGATATCAAATTGTGCCTGTCGACCAACGGCCTGGCCCTGCCGGACGTGGTCGATAGGCTGGTGGAGGTAGGTGTCGATCATGTGACCGTGACGGTAAACGCGCTTGATGTGGATATCGCGGCACAAATCTATCCTTGGCTCTGGGTAGACGGCTCCCGCCTTGAGGGCCGGGAGGCGGCGGCGATATTATTGGAACGTCAGCAGGCGGGTATCCGCCTGCTGACCGCTCGGGGGGTACTGGTCAAAATCAATTCGGTATTGATACCCGGGATTAACGATCGTCATTTGCCGGCGGTCAGCGAAAAAGTGCGTGAATGGGGTGCGTTTTTACATAATGTCATGCCGCTGATTTCACGGCCGGAGCACGGCACGGTTTTTGGTCTGCGGGGGCAGCGGGAACCCACCAGCGCCGAAGTGGATCAGGTTCGCGACAGCTGTGGCGGCTCTATGCCGCAAATGGCGCACTGCCAGCAGTGCCGGGCCGACGCTATTGGCATGTTGGGTGAAGATCGTAGCCAAAGTTTTCCTCTTTCATCGGTGCCGGCGGTTCAGGCCCCTTATTTGCCGATCCTGCGTGAACGCGCGCAGATCCAGGCCGGCATTGCCAGTCAGGGGGAATCGGAGTCGGCCGATGCGTGCCTGGTGGCGGTGGCGACCCGTCATGGTATCGCCGTCGATGAACATTTCGGCCACGTGCGGCGTTTCCAGATTTACAGCGTATCGGCCGCCGGGATCATCTCGATAGGTGAAAGATTTACGCCTCCGTTTTGTACTGATAAAAACGCATGCGAGGAAGACAATGAAAGGGAACATGAACAGCGTCTGGACGCGGTAGTTGACCTGCTGGCGGATGTGGCCGCGGTATTCTGCGCGCGTATTGGCATGGGGCCCTGGCAGCGGTTGGAGCAGGCCGGCATCGAGCCTTATATCAAAGGCGCCTGGCAACCGGTGGCGGCCACGGTGGCACAATGGTGGCAGCAGCGCGGGGCGCTGGCGGGCAAACCCCATACCGCCCGCACGGACCCGGATATACAGGGCGTCGCCTGATGAAAAACCCACCCAACGATATATTGTTCTCCGCGCCGGTGGACCAGTGGCTGCGACGTTTGGTACTCAACCACCTGGAGGGGCGAGC
Organism: Enterobacterales bacterium; assembly: GCA_015654745.1. GTDB lineage: Bacteria > Pseudomonadota > Gammaproteobacteria > Enterobacterales > Enterobacteriaceae > Acerihabitans. The sequence continues at coordinate 24,957 of JAATGH010000176.1, read as the reverse complement.
CCGTTTTCCGCTATTTATGGGACTGCCGGCGGCGGACTACCGGCAACTGATGCGGCAGGTCTTGCTGGCGCCGGCGCCAAGATCCGCCGCGCTGAACGAGCAGGATCGGCTGATGCAGTTATTACAAGAACGGCGTCGACGGGAGCGGCTGAGTCTGGCGGATTGGCTGGGCCAGTATATGATAACCGACGCGGCGCCGCTTGATCAGCTGATAGCCATCGCCTCCATGGGTTTTAATCATCTCTGGCAGGATCTGGGGCTGGCTTCGCGCGCTGAATTGCGGCAGCTAATGACGGACTGCTTTCCAGAGCTGGTGGCCATGAACCAGCACAATATGCGGTGGAAAAAATTCTTTTATCGCCAGCAGTGCCTGATGGAAAGCGGCGAAATCAACTGCCGCTCGCCTAGCTGCGATAGCTGCTGCGAGCGGGAGAGCTGCTTTTCGCCAGATGATTAATGCGGTCTGGCCCCCCAGGCCAACAGCGTCGCCAGCAGCGAGCGCAGCGCCTGTTGCAGTTGGCCGGCGCGCTCGGGCAAATAGTCAAATGGAGCCTGTTCACTCATGTAATTGCACTGCGCCAGCTCCAACTGCACCGCATATTGACGCGCATGGGGCTGTCCGTAAGCGCGGGTAATATATCCCCCTTTAAAGCGGCCGTTGATCACCGAACTGAACGGCTGTTGCCGGCAAAATTCCGCGAGCGCGTCGCTGAGCGACGGCGGGCAGCTTTTCCCTTCGTTGGTGCCAAGATTGAGATCCGGCAACGTGCCGTCGAACAGCCGGGGAATCACCGAGGCAATGGAATGGGCGTCGAACAATAGCGCATATTCATGTCGGGCTTTAATTGCGCTCAAGCGCTGTTGCAGCTCCAGATGGTAAGGTCGCCAAATCTGTTCCAGGTAGCGCTTGCGCTCCGCAGCGTCCGGCGTGGCGCCGGGTTTGAAGGTTGGGGTACCATCAAACAGCGTGTCAGGATAAAGGCCGGTGGTGGCGGTGGCGTAAAGCGGTTGATCATCCGGTGGCCGATTAAGATCAATCACCATACGCGAATAATTTCCCGTCAGAATATGCGCTCCCATGGCGCGGGCAAAGTCATATAGCCGGGGAATATGCCAGTCGGTGTCGGGCAACGGGCGGGCGGCATCGCTCAGTCCATCCTCCACCGCCGCAGTAAGTTTGGTGCCGGCATGGGGAATGCTCACCAATAACGGAACGGTGCCCGCTTCATAGGTAAATGCGTCAGAAATCGTCATGGTATTACCCTCTCTCAAGCTGCGAGTGAATTGATTAACGGCGTTGGCCGCGATAGACCACGGTACTGGCGATCTGTCCGCCCAGCCAGTAAGCCAGTTCCGCTGGGTGCGCCACCGGCCAGTGTACGAAATCAGCCATTTTGCCGGCTTCAAGCGTACCGAGTTCGGCTTCCAGTCCCAGCGCCCGCGCCGCGTGGAGGGTGACCCCCGCCAGCGCTTCTTCCGGCGTCAGGCGAAACAACGTACAGCCCATATTCAGCATCAAGCGCAATGAACAGGCGGGCGAGGTGCCGGGATTGCTGTCACTGGCCAGGGCCATGGGCACACCGTGCCGGCGGAATAACGCCACCGGCGGCAGCTGCGTTTCCCGTAGCAGATAACACGCGCCGGGCAACAGTACCGCCACGGTACCCGATTGCGCCATGGCTTGCGCATCCTCTGCGGTGGCATATTCCAGGTGATCGGCCGATAACGCGCCATAATTCGCCGCCAGCGCGCTGCCGCCCAGCGATGATAACTGTTCAGCATGCAGTTTTACCGGCAGCCCCGCCGCGCGGGCGGCGTCAAACACACGGGCTATCTGCTGCGGGGAAAACGCCAGATGCTCGCAAAACCCGTCAACGGCGTCAGCCAGACCCAGCGCCGCCACTTCGGGTATCCAGTGTTCGCAAATCAGCGCCACATAGTCATCGGCGCGACCAGCATACTCGGGCGGTACCGCATGGGCCGCCATAAGGGTGGTTTTCACCTGAACCGGGTGAGTTTGCGCGATACGCCTGGCCACGCGCAGCATTTTGATTTCGCTCTCCAAGGTTAGCCCATAGCCGGATTTGATTTCAATACAGGTCACACCGTCCGCCAGCAACATGGCCAGGCGCGCTTCGGCAAGCGCCAGCAGCTCGTCCTCGCCCGCCGCGCGGGTCGCATTCACCGTCGACAGGATCCCCCCACCCGCGGCCGCAATATCCGCATAGCTCACGCCATTGAGCCGTTGTTCAAACTCACGGCTGCGATCGCCGCCAAACACCAAGTGTGTATGGCAATCAATCAATCCAGGAGTGACGATGCCGCCACCAAAATCATGAACTACCGCGCCGTGGGATGGCGGCAGCTCACTACGCGGACCGACCCAGGCCAGCTGGTCGCCGCGCACCGCGACGGCGCCGTCCTCGATAATGCCATAGCGGCCGCCGCGCAGGGTGACCACGTCGGCCCCCAACCAAATACTGTCATAATGTGCTAAAGACATGGTAAATCCCCCGTCATACAGCCGGTTGCAGATATAGCGTTAAGCAATAAAACTGCCAAAAAGTTGATAGCGCGTGCCGGGATACAATAGGCGCGCCGAGGTCACCACCAGTTTGCCAAACCACGTGCGCCGATGAATCAGCAGGCAGGGTTCATTGTCCGCCAGTTGCAATAATTCACGCTCGCGGCTGCTGGCGCAAACCGCTTCGACCCGATGTTCACCAGCGGTCAGCGGGGCGGCCTGGGTCAGGTAAAAATAGGGGGTAATGCGATTAAAATCCTGGTTCAGGTAATCCGGAGCGGTGAGCGGATTGACGCAGCGGTCCTCCAATTGTACGGCGATATCATTTTCGAAATGTACAATCAAAGAATGAAACAACCGCTCCCCGGGCTGAATGCCGAGCGACAGCGCTTCCTCACCGGTCGCCTGGCGCGCTTCCAGCACCAGCAGCTTGCTGCTATGCCGATGCCCGCGGGCGGCAATCTCATCGGCGATATTGCGCACTTCAAGCATGGCGGTTTGGGGTTTGATTTCAGCGACAAAGGTTCCCACGCCCTGCATGCGCACCAGATAACCTTCGCTGGTCAGCTCGCGCAGCGCACGGTTAATCGTCATCCGGCTGACGCCCAGTTCAGTCACCAGCTCACTCTCCGACGGGATCCGTTGGTGGGGTAGCCAGACGCCGGAGCGTATCTGTTGCACAATCGCTTGCTTCACCCGTTGATAAATAGGGGCGGGGGAATCACTCATAACGGCGGTGAGTTGCGCGGCGGACTGCAGTTCGTGTAGCTCAGTCACTTTTCCGACCTCGACGATAGGGGAGATAATAAAGTAGTTTACTGTTCAATTCAGCGTATGTATATGTATAGACAAGTGGATAAGCATTTCCTCTGGATGCATTCCCTAAACCCGACGTATTCACCTTAACCGGAAACCGCCATGCCCGTTTATTTTGCTCCCCGAGCCCTGTTGCCACAGGGATGGCAGCGCAATGTCCTGCTGCATGTTAACCCGCAAGGGCATCTTTTCAAGGTGCAACCGGATGCCGGTCCGCAGGGGGCGGTTCTACTGAACGGACCCGTGGTGCCCGCCATGCCTAATGTGCACTCCCATGCTTTTCAACGCGCCATGGCCGGTCTGACCGAAACCTTTGGCGATCCGCAGGACAGTTTTTGGACCTGGCGCGACGTGATGTATCGCATGGTGCAACGCCTGTCGCCGGAACAGGTGGGCATTATAGCCCGTCAACTCTATATCGAGATGTTGAAAGGGGGGTATAGCCAGGTGGCGGAGTTCCATTATCTGCATCATGCCCCCGGTGGGGCGAACTATGGCAATCCGGCGGAAATGGCGCTGCACATCAGCCAGGCGGCGGCGCAAAGCGGCATCGGCCTGACGTTGCTGCCGGTGCTCTACAGCTATGGTGGCTTCGGCGCCCAGCCGGCGCAGCCCGGCCAACGGCGGTTTCTCCAGGACACGGAAAGCTATCTGCGCCAGCAGCAAGCGCTGGCGCCTCATCTGGCCACCTTGCCTTTGCAGCGCCTGGGGCTGTGTTTTCATTCCTTGCGCGCGGTAAGCCGCGCGCAGATAAACGACGTCCTGGCCGCCTCCGCGCAGGATCTGCCCGTGCATATCCACGTGGCGGAGCAGCAACAAGAGGTGGATGACTGTCTTGCCTGGTCGGGGAGCCGCCCGGTGCAATGGCTATTGGATCAGGCGCCGGTCAGTGACCGCTGGACCCTGATTCACGCCACCCACCTTGATTCCACCGAAATCAGCGCCCTGGCGCGCAACAATCTGGTGGTTGGGCTGTGTCCCACCACCGAGGCTAATTTGGGCGACGGCCTATTCCCGGCCACCGAATATTTCCGACAGGGCGGACGTTGGGGCATCGGGTCCGACAGCCATGTTTCGCTCAACCTGGTCGAGGAACTGCGCTGGTTGGAATACGGCCAACGCCTGCGGGATCGCCGCCGCAATCGGCTGGCGAGCCAGGGGCATCCCTCGGTGGGTGACAATCTCTTTTCCGCCGCGCTTGAGGGCGGCGCCCAGGCCTGCGGCGTGGCGCTCGGCAAACTTGAGGCCGGATATCGCGCCGACTGGCTGGTGCTCGATGGTCAAGATCCCTATCTCCAGAGCACTCCCGATGGCGAACTCCTCAATCGCTGGATTTTCGCCGGCGGACAGAGACAAATCCGTGATGTGTTTGTGGCCGGGGATCAGGTGATAAGCCAAGGCCATCATCCCCTGGAGCATACCAGCGCCCGAGACTTTGCCGGCGTATTGCTGGCGCTGAGCCAGGAGGTAATATGAGCCAGCCAGTGCGTTTTTCCTTTGACCAACTGCCGGTCAGCCGCTGGCGTAACGGCGGCGGTTCCACGCGGGAAATTATTAGCTGGGCGGGAGAGGACTGCGCTGAACCCGGTACGTTTGGCTGGCGGGCCAGTATCGCCACCATCGACTGCAATGGGGCGTTTTCCGCTTTTCCCGGGGTGGACCGCATCATTACGCTATTGGACGGACCAGGAGTGATATTACATGGCAACGACGGGGAACGTCATGCCCTGATCCAGCCGGGACGGCCATATGCCTTTGCCGGCGAGCAGCCGATACAGGCCACTCTGGTGGGGGGGCCTAGTCAGGATTTCAATATCATGACGCGGCGGGATGCTTATGGTGCCGCGGTTCGGCAAATCGAACGGCCAACCCGGCTACCGGCCGGCCATAGCGGCGTGCTGTATGTGTTGGCGGGAGAGTGGCAACTGCCGGATCTGGCGCCGTTGGCGGCCGGTGATGGAATCTGGTGGCATCCCGGCGCCGGCGGTGTGTCTGCCTGTCCCGCTGCGTCGGGTGGCATCGCGCTATGGGCGGATATTACCGACCGTCTGCCTGATGATGGTGCGTAGTGCGCCAAAATGGGTCAAGAAGGCGCAACGCTTGACGGTCTATAGCGGCAATGGGCGGGCGGCATGGGCGCGTAACGGCGGTGGACGCCAATATGGCACAGGCTTTGCTTGATAACGTTGTCTTGTATAGACAAGAATATACACTAGGCTGTGTCCCGCAAGCGATGGCGGTGCTATCGCATCCTAATAAGCCCGCTAGCCAAGCGGAGAGTGCGGCATACAGCCTGCGCCTTTTTTGCCTTTGACCGGCGAGCCCCGCCGGCATTGAATTCAGGAGTGGGTTATGAGCAAGGTTCATGTCAGTCAGTCTATTTTTCGCCGTGTCTGTCCGGTGACCTTGGCGCTGGGCCTGGTGATTGCCGCGCCAGCCATGGCGGCGGATACGCCGGTGGCCATCGGTATCTCCGGCTGGACCGGTTTTGCTCCCCTGACGCTCGCGGATAAGGCGGGCATTTTTAAACGCCATGGTCTTGATGTGGCGATGAAAATGATCCCGCAAAAGGATCGCCACCTGGCCATTGCCTCCGGCGATGTCCAATGCGCCGCCACTACGGTGGAAACCTATATTTCCTGGAACGCCAACGGGGTGCCGATCGTCCAGATCGTCCAATTGGATAAATCCTACGGCGCCGATGGCCTGGTGGTACGTAACGGTATCGACAGCATTGCCGCGCTCAAGGGCAAGACCGTCGGCGTTGACGCACCGGGCACCTCACCCTATTTCGCCCTGGCCTGGATGCTGGATAAAAATGGCATGAGCCTTAAGGATGTCAAAACCACCACCTTGTCCCCGGAGGCGGCCGCCCAATCCTTTATCGCCGGCAGTAATGATGCCGCCATGACCTATGAACCCTATTTGTCCAGCGTGCGGCAAAACCCGGCGAAAGGAAAAATCCTGGCCACCACGCTGGATTATCCGATGGTGATGGATACGCTGGGCTGCACGCCGACGTTCCTTAAACAGCATCCCCAGGCCGCAAAGGCGTTGGTGGACAGCTACTTTGACGCGCTGGAGATGATCAGGCTCCAGCCGGACAAATCCAATGAGATTATGGGCGCGGCGGTTAAATCTTCCGGTAAGGAATTTGCCGAATCGGCCAGCTACCTGCGTTGGCAGGATCGCGAACAAAACCGTCAATTCTTTAGCGGTGAAATCGACACCTTTAGTCACGAAGCCGCCAAGCTGCTGCTGCAAATGAAGGTTATCCGCAAAATTCCGGATATCAAGACGCTTTATGACGCCAGCTACGTTAATCAGTAAGGATTCCGGCATGTCTGCAGCAAAAGACGACGTTAACGCGATGGCTCGGGAACCCGCGCCGTTGCCGGCGGCGAAAAAGGTCCTGCACAATCCCCTCATGGTGCCGCTGCGCGCGGTATCCATCGGACAGCGCTGGTTCCTCGGTATCGGTTTTTTTGTACTGTTTTTTGCCTTCTGGGCATTGGCGACCTTTGGCGGCTGGGTGTCGCCAACCTTTTTGGCCGACCCGGTGACCATGGTGCATGAGGGGTACCTGCTGTTCACCGAATACAATTTTTCTCTGGATATCGGCATGACGGTAATGCGGGTATTGGGTGGCTTCATCCTGGCGGCGGTATTGGCGGTGCCGTTGGGCATCATGATGGGGTCCTATAAACTGGTGGAAGCCTTTCTGGAACCCTTTGTCTCTTTTTGCCGTTATTTGCCTGCCTCGGCGTTTATACCTTTGCTGATTCTGTGGGCCGGGATTGGCGAGATGCAAAAGATATTGGTGATTTTTATCGGCTCGTTTTTCCAGATTGTACTGATGATTGCCGTCACCGTCGGCGCGGCGCGCCGCGATCTGGTGGAAGCGGCCTATACGCTAGGCGCCTCTAACCGCACTATTGTACGGCGGGTGCTCATCCCCGGGGCGGCGCCGGAAATTGCCGAACTATTGCGCCTGGTGCTTGGCTGGGCCTGGACTTACGTGATCGTCGCCGAGCTGATCGGTTCTTCCAGCGGCATTGGCCACATGATTGTCGATAGCCAGGCGCTACTTAATACCGGGCAAATTATTTTCGGCATTATCGTGATCGGCTGCATAGGTCTGATCTCGGATTTTATTTTCAAAGCGGTGAACCGCCGCCTGTTTGCCTGGAGCTGCGTATCATGAACCCGAGCAAATTGAGCATCCGGCAAGTGTCGCGCGTATTTTCAGGCCCGAACGGGCAGCAAACCCAAGCCTTGCTGCCTATTGATTATCGGGTGGAAGAAAATGATTTTATTACCATCCTGGGGCCGTCCGGCTGCGGGAAATCCACATTGCTGCGGATTATCGCCGGGCTGGACCAACCCAGCGGCGGCGAGGTTTGGCTCGATGGAGGCCTGATTGACGGCCCGGGTGCGGATCGCGGCATGGTATTCCAAAGCTATACTTTGTTTCCATGGCTGACCGTAGAGCAGAATATCTGTTTCGGACTTCGGGAACGGGGATTATCCAAGGCGTTGCAGCGTGAACGCTGCGAGTACTTTATCGATCGGGTCGGTCTGCGTGGATTCGAACAGCATTTTCCGCGCCAGTTATCCGGTGGTATGCAGCAACGCACCGCTATTGCCCGGGCGTTGGCCAACGATCCGAAAGTACTGCTGATGGATGAGCCGTTCGGTGCCCTCGATAACCAAACCCGGGTGCTGATGCAGGAATTGCTGCTTAAAATTTGGGAGTCGTCGCGCAAAACGGTACTGTTCGTTACCCATGATATTGATGAAGCCATTTTTATGGCCGGCAAGGTGGCGATCTTCAGCGCCCGGCCGGGCAGGATAAAAACCGAAGTGGCGGTCAATTTTCCTCATCCGCGGGATTATACTTTAAAGACTACGCCGGAATTTACCGCGCTAAAGGCGCACGTCACCGAGGAGATACGCAGCGAAACGCTCGGGCGGGAATAGCCTAAATAGGGTTGCCGGTTTTACCTTGACCGGCGTCTGGTCAAGAAACTGAAATTAATCACGGCGTGAAGCCTTTTTAGCCTACAGCTTCCGCGCTTTTGACTTGTATAGACAGGAATAGATTATGTCATCTTCTGCAACATCTTTGCGTCCATGCTGTTTGGTGCCGGGCGAGGTTTCGCTGGCCACGCTGCGGGCCATCTATCACGGCGAAGTGGTACTCTCTCTCGATGCCGCCGCGGCTCATGCTATCAATGCCGCCCAGAGCACGGTGGAACGGATTCTCGCCACCGGCGAGGTGGTCTATGGTATCAACACCGGCTTTGGTAAGCTGGCGCAAACGCGCATTCCGGCGGAGCGCCTGGCGGAATTGCAGCGTAACTTGGTCTTATCCCATAGCGTGGGCACCGGGCAGTTGTTGGACGATAGCGTGGTACGTTTGGTGATGGCGTGCAAAATCATCAGCTTGGCGCGCGGTCACTCGGGTATCCGCCTATCGGTGGTGGACGCGCTGCTGGCGCTTTATAACGCCGGCGTGATGCCTTGCATTCCCGCTAAAGGTTCGGTGGGCGCTTCCGGCGACCTGGCCCCGCTGGCGCACCTCTCCCTGATGCTGATCGGCGAAGGACAGGTCCGGGTTAACGGGCAGCTTATCAGCGCGCGCGAAGGCTTGGCGTTGGTAGGGCTGACGCCGGTGGAACTGGCTCCCAAGGAAGGCCTGGCGCTGTTAAACGGCACCCAGGTATCCACTTCTCTTGCGCTGGTGGGTCTGTTTGAGGCCGAGCGTTCATTCGCCGCCGGTCTGGTGGCCGGAGCCCTGACATTGGAAGCCATCAAAGGCTCGGTAAAACCTTTTGACGCCCGCATCCACCAGGCGCGCGGGCAGACAGGGCAAATCGCGGTGGCGCACGCGGTATCCGCCATGCTTGACGGCAGTGATATCGTGGTTTCCCATGCCAACTGCGGCCGGGTACAGGATCCATATTCCATCCGCTGCGTGCCGCAGGTGATGGGCGCGTGTCTGGATAATCTGCGATTCGCCGCCCGCACGCTGCAAATTGAAGCTAATGCCGCATCCGATAATCCACTGGTGTTTACCGATACCGGCGAAGTGATCTCCGGCGGCAATTTTCACGCGGAGCCGGTAGCGTTCGCCGCCGATATTATCGCCCTGGCCATTGCGGAAATCGGCGCTATCTCCGAACGGCGATTGGCATTATTGCTGGATACCGGCCTCTCTGGCTTGCCGCCGTTTCTGATACAAGAAGGCGGTGTCAATTCCGGTTTCATGATTGCCCAGGTTACCGCCGCCGCGCTGGCATCGGAAAATAAATCCCTGGCCCATCCCGCCAGCGTGGACAGCCTGCCGACGTCCGCCAATCAGGAAGATCATGTGTCGATGGCCACTTTTGCCGCCCGTCGGCTGGGCGACATGTGCTTCAACACGTCGGTGGTTGTGGGCATTGAAGCCATGGCCGCGGCGCAGGGCGTTGATTTTAACCGGCCGCTGCAGAGCTCCACGATCCTGGAGCAGCAGTTGACCGACATCCGTCGCAGGGTGGCGTTCCTGGCCAAAGACCGGCTATTGGCGCCCGATATTGAGGCGATGCGTCTGTGGGTCGCGGAATTCAGCGTACCGTCCGACGTGTTGAGTTTGCTGCCTAGCTACGCCCCTGCGCGTATTTAACCCCATTTGAGACAATAGGAATCCGTGATGAAATATGATTTCAGCAATGCCGTCGCCCGGCCGGTCAGCGCACCGCGCGGTACCGAATTGACCTGTAAAAACTGGCTGATCGAAGCGCCATACCGCATGATTCAAAACAACCTCGATCCCGACGTGGCAGAACGCCCAGACGATCTGGTGGTTTATGGCGGTATTGGTAAAGCCGCGCGCAATTGGCCATGCTTTGAGGCCATACTGGCGAGCCTGCGCGATCTGGAAGAAGACGAAACGTTATTGGTTCAATCCGGCAAGCCGGTCGGGGTGTTTCGTACCCACGTGGATGCGCCGCGGGTGATGATCGCCAACTCTAATCTGGTACCGCATTGGGCCAATTGGGAGCATTTTCACGAGCTGGATCGGGCCGGTCTGATGATGTATGGCCAAATGACCGCGGGTTCATGGATTTATATCGGCGCGCAGGGCATCATCCAGGGCACATTTGAAACCTTCGCCGAGGCTGGACGCCAGCATTACGGCAACGATTTGCGCGGTAAATGGATCTTAACCGCCGGACTGGGCGGCATGGGCGGGGCGCAGCCGCTGGCCGGCGTTCTGGCCGGTGCCTGCGTCCTGGCCATTGAATGCCAGGAATCGCGCATTGATTTCCGCTTGCGCACGCGTTATCTGGATCGCAAGGCCTACGATATTGATGAGGCGCTGCAGATGATTGAGGCGGCCTGCGCCAAAGGCGAAGCCATTTCCGTTGGGTTGCTGGGCAACGCGGCCGATATCATGCCTGAGCTTGCTAAACGCGCCGCCGCCGGGGGTTCTCGTCCTCATATTGTTACCGATCAAACGTCGGCCCACGATCCGCTGAACGGTTATCTGCCGTCCGGCTGGAGCCTGGCGCAATGGGAAGAGGCAAAACAAAACGATCCGGCCAGCGTGATCAGCGCCGCGCGCAAATCCATGGCGGTCCATGTCGAGGCCATGCTGGCATTCCACGCCATGGGCGTGCCGACGGTGGATTATGGTAATAATATTCGCCAGGTCGCGTTTGATGAAGGCGTGGCCAATGCGTTTGACTTCCCCGGATTTGTCCCGGCCTATATTCGCCCCTTGTTTTGCGAAGGCAAAGGTCCGTTCCGCTGGGTAGCGCTGTCCGGGGATCCTGAGGATATCTATAAAACCGATGCCAAGCTTAAGGAACTGTTTCCCGATAACGCGCTACTGCACAGTTGGCTGGACATGGCGCGCGAGCGGATCGCCTTTCAAGGTTTGCCGGCGCGGATCTGCTGGCTCGGCCTGGGGGAACGCCATTTGGCCGGCCTGGCGTTTAACGAAATGGTGCGCAGCGGGGCGCTGAAAGCGCCCATCGTCATTGGCCGCGATCACCTGGACTGTGGTTCGGTGGCATCGCCAAACCGGGAAACCGAGTCAATGCGCGACGGCTCGGATGCGGTATCCGATTGGCCTTTGCTGAATGCGCTGCTCAGCACCGCCGGCGGCGCGACCTGGGTCAGTTTGCATCACGGCGGCGGCGTAGGCATGGGATTTTCACAGCATGCGGGCATGGTTATTGTCTGCGACGGCACTGAAAAAGCCGACGAGCGCCTGGCCAGGGTCCTGTGGAACGACCCGGCGACCGGCGTGATGCGCCACGCCGACGCCGGTTATCCGGACGCCATCGCCTGTGCCAAAAAGTATGGACTCAAGCTGCCGATGATCAAATAACGCTCAGCTTTTCCGCCGGGTATACAATATCACTGAAAAAATAATCAACGCGGCACCGGCGCAAATGCGCAGCGTCGGCTGCTCGTTGAACCACCACCAGGCAAACAGGATGGCATACACCGGTTCGAGCGCAAAAAACACCGCGGCGGCCCTGGCCTTGACCCAGCGCAGGCTGGTTACCATCAGGCTATGGGCTATCGCGGTACAAAACACGCCCAGCAACGCCAGATAGAACCCATCTTGCAGACTTACCAGCGGCAATTCAGGCAGTGCGAACGGCAGCATCAGCAGGGTAATAAGCCCATTTTGCACGCAGGCCGCCTGTACCGGCCTGATGTTGACGGCGGTGATACGGTTGCAAACGATCAATAACGCCAGCAGCGCGCCTGAGGCGATGCCCCATAAAAAGCCGCGAGTGCTGCCGCTGTCCAAATCAAACGCGGGACATACCAGGATCAGACCCAGGCAAATCAAACCGATCAGGCTGATTTCGGCCCGGCTGATTCGCTCGTTAAATCCCAGGCTTTCAAATAGGGTGGTAAAGGCCGGGAAACTGGCGAATCCCAGGGTGGCAACCGCCACGCCAGCCGCTTTAACCGAGATAAAAAAGGTTAACCAATGACCGGCCAGGATAACGCTCGATACCAGCAACAACCGGGCGCTGCGCCAGGGAAGCCGTTGCCAGCCAAACCCCTTGCCACAGGACATCAGCAAGGACAAGGCAATGACGGCAAACGCCGCGCGGCCAAAAACGATAAACGCCGGACTGGTGGATACCAGCTTACCTAAAATACCGGACAGACCGAAAAAAAAGGCGGAAAGGTTCAGGGCAATCAGCGCATAACGAATATTCATTAAACAGACCTGGTGGCGGTAAATAATAGCGTCAACCCTATGCTGCCTGCCGGCGGGCTGTTTTAACAGGTTTTTTTATCAGCCTCACGCCGTTCCGGCGCCCGAAGGGCATGATTCTGCTATGCTTACTGCATCCAGATGTTTAAGGGGGAGGTCATGCCATGACCAGCCAGGAGCGCGCCGCGGTGTATCGCAAAATCGATCCCGAGGCGTGGCAGCGCCTGTTTGTCGTGGGAGATCTGCACGGCTGTTACGATCTGCTGCTGGATAAATTGGCGCGCCGCGGATTTAATAAACAACATGATTTGCTTATTTCGGTGGGGGATTTAATCGATCGCGGGCCGGAAAATCTGCAATGCTTGAAATTACTGAACGAACCGTGGTTTTGCGCCGTGCGCGGCAACCATGAACAAATGGCCATCGACGCACTGCAAACCGGCGATAACGGGCTTTGGCTCGCCAACGGCGGCTCGTGGTTTTTGCGCCTGGGAGATGAAGGGCAGAGAAATGCCCAAAGATTGATCACTCGCTGCGCCCGGCTACCCCTGGTTATCGATATTCCCATGGCCGACCGGCATATCGTGATTGCCCATGCGGACTACCCTGCGGATGATTATGGCTTCGAACGGCCGATATCCGCCGAAGAAGTCTTGTGGAGCCGGCGTCGGATTAGCCGCAATCAGCGCGGGCGCGGCGTCACCATTTCAGGCGCGACCCATTTCTTTTTTGGTCATACCCCACTTAATCGCATTCGGAATTACTATAACCAATACTATATTGATACCGGCGCGGTATTTGGCGGTGAACTCAGTCTTGTCGAGTTAAAGGCGTTGCCGGTATAAGGACTTGCGTGGCCGCGCCGAGAATCGTTAAGAGGTTTATTTCGTACAAAAGTTTGATCTTTGTCTATAATAAGCTAGGTTTCTGGTTTTATTAATAATTATGCACTAGCGTAATCCGCGGGCATCTACTTTAGCAGTAAAAAAGGGGAGTAACGATGGGCATTTTATCCTGGATAATTTTTGGTCTTATTGCGGGCATCATAGCGAAATGGATTATGCCGGGCCGAGACGGCGGGGGACTTATCGTCACCGTGCTGCTGGGTATTATCGGCGCGGTGGTCGGCGGATATATCAGTACTTTCTTTGGTCATGGTCGAGTCGACGGGTTTAATTTCGGCAGTTTTGTCGTAGCGGTGATCGGCGCCATCGTGGTGCTGTGGGTTTACCGACTGATCCGGCGCTAGCGTAGCGCCCAACGCGGCCTGTGGCCTGGCGTCATCCGCTTATGGCGACACCACGGCCCCCGGGAATCCCCCGGGAGAGCAACATACATTCGCCCTTAGCGTCTAGCCACCCTTATCATTGGGTGGCGACGCTGTCTAACGCCCGCATATGGCGTTCATGCCAGGACAGCCATACCTCGCTGCCCACCCGCCATTGCTCGTCCACCTCGGCGGCGCTGAGTTTGACCATAAAATTCGGCTGTCCGGCGACTTCGGTCATCATGCGCACATGATCCCCCAAGTAAATGAACTGCGTGATACGCGCGCCGATCCGCTGTGAATCGGGCGGCAACGCGGCGGGCGGAACGTTTATCTTGACCCGCTCCGGCCGGATGCACAGCATAATTTTACGCCCCGGCGAACTCGGCCGCACCTTCAAGGCCCGCAATTGGGCACCGTTATCCAAAGCGGCCAGATAATAATCCCCATCGCTGCCGGCTTGGGTAGCCAGCAGACTATTGTTTTCGCCGATAAACTGGGCGACGAAAGCATTTTGCGGTTCTTCGTACAAGGTGCTGGGACTATTTATCTGTTGAATGATGCCGTCGTTAAACACCGCTACCCGATCGGACATGGTCATCGCTTCGCTCTGATCGTGGGTGACATAAACAATGGTGAGTTCCAGCGCCTGATGCAGCGCTTTAATTTCCATTTGCATATGTTCCCGCAGTTGCTTATCCAAGGCACCCAAGGGTTCATCCATCAAGACCAGCTTTGGCTCAAACACCAGCGCGCGCGCCAACGCCACGCGCTGCTGCTGGCCCCCTGACATCTGGGCAGGATAACGATCGGCCAGCTCGGTCAGCTTCACCCGATCCAGCACCCGGTCGACTTTTTCTTTAATGTCGCTACGGTTCATCCGGCGGATGGTTAATGGAAACGCCAGATTTTGCGCCACCGTCATATGAGGGAACAGCGCATAGTTCTGGAATACCATGCCAATATCACGTTGGTGGGGCGGTAAGTGATGCAGCGGTTGGCCGTGCAAATATATTTCCCCCTGGGTCGGGGTTTCAAATCCGGCCAACATCATCAAACTGGTGGTCTTACCTGAGCCGGAAGGCCCCAATAATGTTAAAAATTCCCCTTCGGCGATATCCAGATTGAGATTCTTCACCACCAGCTTGTCGCCGTCATAGGTTTTCTGGATATTTTTAAAACTCACATAGCTTTTCATAAGACAATCAGACCTCTTAACCTCTTGGCGGCATGCGAACCAGCTGGTCAGGCGGTATTGCACCCGCCAGTCCAGCCGCGTTAAGACCGTTACGTAAACCATGACCTGTTAATGGGAGTTAAGCAGGCGCATTTGTTTGCCGACGAGGTTATGGCACGGATTATGCTTAGTCCCCTATTGGGTGGCTCCGGGCCCGATATCCCTTATCTTTACCATCCGGATTTAACCGCCACAAGCTATTTTTAGCGCTGACATCTAAAAAACGCCGGGTGAGACAATAATCTCAACTGGCTGATATCCCATGGATTTTTTTAAATTTTTTCCTCCGCCGGGCTAATGTGCCCACGACATGATCGCTGGGCACCAAAAGAGTGCCGCAGCGGTCATATCGGTGCGTAACGGCCATAGCCAGGCCATTAATTATGGTATAGGGCGTTATTAACGGATTTCCCGGCCGGGCATGGCGGCGCGAAATATGCTCATTGGCTTATTAATGGTGTTGACGAGCCAGACAGGCCAGCAACACCTTGAACGCCGGTTCAATGGCGTTCTCTTCCACACAAGCATATCCCAGTAGTAAGCCTTTTTTACGCCGCGCCGTGAGGTAATAGCTCGACAGGGGCCGCACGTAGACGCCCATTTCGCCTGCCGCGCGCGCCAGGGCAACATCATCTATCTCATCGGGCAACGACATAACCAGATGCAGCCCCGCGTTGCTATCGTCACGCAGCGCGTCGGGGCCGAGATAAAGCAGAATCAGACGGCTTAGCGCCGTGCGCCGCCTAGCGTACAGTAGACGCATGCGGCGAATATGCGAAGCATAATGCCCCTCGGCGATAAATTGGGCCAAAGCCAACTGGGTTATCCAATGTCCCCCGCGGTAGAGCTCTGAATGCGCACGCCGCATCTCGCCGGCGAGCGCCATGGGCAGCACCATATAGCTAATGCGCAGTCCGGGATAAAGCGTTTTGCTGAACGTGCCAATATAGATGACCGGCGCGCCGGGCATCAGGCTTTGCAAGGCCGGGATCGGGTTGCCGGAAAATCGAAATTCACTATCGTAATCATCCTCAACCACCCATGCGCCGTATTCCTGTGCCAACGACAGCAGCAGTTGGCGCCGCTGCAGGCTCATTACCGCGCCGGTCGGGTATTGATGTGACGGTGTCACGCATATTAACCGCGGCGGTGGGTTCTCGCTATGCATTTCCGGCGGATTGAGACCGCTGCTATCCACTGCCACCGGCTCGATCTCCACGCCGTTGATCGCGAGCACATTACGTATTCCCCAATAGCTTGGCTCTTCAATCCAGGCGCGATCGCCAACGTTACAGAGCATTTTGGCCAGCAAATCGATGGCCTGATGCGTGCCTTCGGTAATGATGATCTGCTCGGCCACGCAGTTTACCGACCGGGCGACCCTGAGGTAATCCACCAACGCCTGCTGCAGCTCAGGACTGCCGCCCATGCGCGAATAGGTCAGGTAGTCCGGCTTGATACGCCGGATCAGTCGGGAGTGAATCCGGCGCCACAGGTTATGGGGAAAACTCGATACATCAGGAACGCCCGGCATGAACGCGCCCCACTGATGAGGCGAGGCACCCGTGTGGGCCAGCAGGTGCGAACCGCGGTGGGAAAATTCTTCAACCGCCCGCCGGGCGCAGGCAGGCAATACGGGCTCGATGCGGGCCATGGCCCCATCGGGCATGTGGTCGGTGACAAAGGTACCACTGCCGGCCCGGGTAAAAATATAGCCTTCCGCCAGCAGTTGATCATAGGCGGCGCTGACGGTGTTGCGCGAGCGCGAAAGCTCTTTTGCCAAATCACGCGTGGGGGGCAACCTGCTGCCCGGCCTAATGCCGCCATCAAGGATCGCCAGGCGGATACACTCGTACAGCCGGCGGTGCATGGGGCCTTCGGTATGCGCGCCGAGCTGGGATAATAAAAAATCGGATAAAAGACTGCGCAATTGGCACCTTCATTTATTTAAAACTGGCTCTGGATTATAGAGCCACAACAGGGGTAAATGGCAATGGGAGTTAAGCTTGGGTAAGTTTCACAGCATTTTATGCCGCATCATATCGGGAGAAATAGCAGCATGAAGAACAGCGAATTAGATCAACGGCGCTTATCGGCTACGCCGCGCGGCGTTGGGGTTATGTGTGATTTTTACGCCGCACGGGCGGAAAATGCCACCCTGTGGGATGAAGAAGATCGCCAGTTCACCGATTTTGCCGCAGGTATCGCGGTGCTTAATACCGGCCATCGCCATCCCAAAATTATTGCGGCCATCAGGGCGCAGCTGGAACGCTTTACCCATACGGCTTACCAAATTGTCCCATATGGCAACTATATCGAGCTGGCGGAAAAGCTGAATGCCAGAGTGCCGGTGGCCGGTCCGGTTAAAAGCACTTTTTTCAGCACCGGCGCGGAAGCGGTGGAAAATGCCGTCAAGATCGCCCGCGCCTACACCAAACGACCGGGCGTGATCACCTTTGGCGGAGCCTTCCATGGACGCACCTTGCTTACGCTGGCGCTGACCGGGAAAGTGGCCCCGTATAAACTGGGCTTCGGACCTTTGCCAGGCCAGATTTTCCACGCGGTGTATCCCAATGCGTTGCATGGGGTTTCCGTTGCTCAGGCCCTGGCCAGCATCGATAGCCTGTTTCATACGGATATTAGCCCCGACCAGGTGGCGGCCATCCTGTTTGAACCGATCCAAGGTGAAGGCGGATTCAATATTGCTCCGCCCGAATTTATTATCGGGTTGCGCCAACTTTGTGACCAGCATGGCATTTTATTGATTGCCGATGAAGTGCAAAGCGGATTTGCCCGCACCGGTAAAATGTTCGCTATGGATCACTGCCCGCAGGTGAAAGTGGATCTGATTACCATGGCTAAAAGCCTGGGCGGCGGTATTCCCATTTCCGCCGTGGCCGGCCGCGCCGAGGTGATGGATGCCCCCGCGCCCGGCGGGCTGGGCGGGACCTATGCCGGGAATCCCCTGGCGGTGGCCTCGGCGCTGGCGGTGCTAGAGGTCATTGACGACGAACGGCTTTGCGCGCGTGCCCAGCGTCTTGGCTCCCATTTGATGGAAGTACTACAGCAGGCACGCCAGGCTTGTCCGGCGATTTCCGCCGTACGAGGTCAGGGGTCCATGGTCGCGGTGGAGTTTGCCGATCCCGCCACCGGAAAACCCGATGCCCTGTATACCAAGCGTATCCAGAAACAGGCTCTGGAAAACGGCTTGTTGCTGTTGACCTGCGGCGTGCATGGCAACGTTATTCGTTTTCTTTACCCGCTTACCATCCCCGATGAGCAGTTTACCGCGGCGTTGGACCTGCTGAGCCGGTTACTCAAGTCATAATATCAAGTAAGGATGTTATTCGTATGCAGCTAAATAATCCGCAGTTGCTTCGCCACCAGGCGCTGATTAACGGCGAATGGTGCGATGGCGATACCGGAGCGCGTGAAGCGGTATCCAACCCGGCCACCGGTGAAATATTGGCTGAGGTCGCGCAGGTCGGTCGTGACCAAACCATTGCGGCTATCGACGCCGCCGCCGCCGCGCTGGTCACCTGGCGCGCCTTGACGGGCAAACAACGTGCCGCGTTGCTGCTGGCCTGGGCGCAATTAATTGAACAACATCAGGAAGACCTGGCCCGGCTGCTTACGGCGGAACAGGGAAAATCGTTGGTCGAAGCGCGCGGAGAACTGGCTTACGCCAATAGCTTTATAACCTGGTTTGCCGAAGAGGCTAAACGGGTAGAAGGGAACGTACTGCAGTCGCCTCAAGCTAATCAACGTCTGCTGGTCATCAAGCAACCCATCGGCGTCACAGCGGCCATTACCCCGTGGAATTTCCCGGCCGCCATGATCACCCGTAAAGTTGCACCCGCCTTGGCGGCGGGTTGCACCATGATCGTCAAGCCGGCGGAGCAAACGCCGCTTACCGCGTTGGCTCTGGCCTGGCTGGCCCAGCAGGCGGGCATCCCCAGCGGCGTGTTGCAGGTGGTGACCGGACCGGCGGCAGCGGTAGGTCAGGTGCTGTGCGACAGCCCGGTGGTGCGCAAACTCAGCTTTACCGGTTCAACCGAAATTGGCCGCTTATTGATGGCGCAGTGTGCGCCAACCATCAAAAAACTGTCGCTGGAACTGGGGGGTAACGCTCCGGTTATCGTATTCGATGATGCCGATCTTGACAGCGCGGTAGCGGGCATTATGGCCTCCAAGTTCCGTAATAGCGGACAAACCTGCGTCTGCGCCAACCGTATTTATGTCCAACAAGGCATATACCCGGCGCTGGCTGCGCGTCTGGTCAGCGCGGTCAACATGCTCAAAGTGGGCAACGGCATGACACCGGATACCACACAAGGGCCCCTGATTGATGCTGACGCGGTCGCCAAAGTGCGTGCGCATATCGACGACGCGCTGACCCAGGGCGCAACCCTGCTGACCGGCGGCCATGCCCATGCTTTAGGCGGGACGTTTTTTGAGCCTACGGTGATAGGTGGCGTCACCGCGACCATGCGTTTTGCTCGTGAAGAGACTTTTGGCCCGGTAGCGCCGTTATTTCCCTTTGTCGATGAAGCCCAGGCGGTAGCCATGGCCAACAGTACCGAATTTGGACTGGCGGCCTATGTCTTTACCCGCGACGCTGCGCGTCAATGGCGGGTGCCGGAAGCGTTGGAGTATGGCATGGTCGGCATTAATACCGGCCTGATTTCCAACGAGGTGGCGCCGTTTGGCGGGGTCAAACAATCCGGTCTCGGACGGGAAGGATCGCGGTTTGGCATTGATGAATATCTGGAGATGAAATATCTCTGCGTGGATCTTTCCTAAGGTTCGATTCATCGCTGCGCCCGCCGTTCGGATTGATAACGACGGGGGTGGCGAAAGGTTGCATCCACAAGGTGCAACCGCAGTTTTAAATGCACGAGGATAATGCATAAGTTTGGCATTATTACCGATTATCAACGATGTTCAAGCCATATCTCGCCTATTCGCACGCTTTGCCAATCTGGCACGAAAGATGCTTAATATATGATGCATGATGCATCATTAATGCCATGCAACCCAATTCCATGATGAAAACGCCAAATAGCACGCCGTAGGCGATCGACATCCATCGTTCCTACGGTACTGATAATGGCTTACTGATGATGTTTTTTTTTAAGGGGCAGGGCATGTTGAAAAAAATTGCGCTATCGACGTTATTGATCGGACTGGCGTTCCAGTCCCAGGCGGAATCCTTGACCGTGGTGTCCTTTGGTGGACAAAACAAGGATGCTCAGGAGAAAGCCTTTTATCAACCCTTCACGGCGGCGGGCAAAGGGGTTATCCAGGCAGGGGAATATAACGGAGAAATGGCGAAAATACGCGCCATGGTTGAAACCGGCCAGGTGGGTTGGGATATCGTTGAAGTAGAAGGTCCTGAGTTACGTCGCGGCTGTGAGGAAGGTCTATTTGAACCGCTGGACTGGTCCAAGCTGGGTGATAAGGCCGGCTATGTGCCCGGTTCCGCCACCGAATGCGGCGCGGGTATCTTTTTGTGGTCGACCGTTTTGACCTATGATGCGCAAAAGCTCAAGACGGCGCCGACCAGTTGGGCTGACTTCTGGAATGTTAAAGATTTCCCCGGTAAGCGCGGGTTGCGCAAAAGCGCCAAGTTTACCTTGGAAATCGCCCTGCTGGCGGACGGCGTCAGGCGCGAGGATGTCTATTCGCAATTGGCGACCCAGGTCGGCGTGGATCGGGCGTTTCGTAAGCTTGATGAACTTAAACCCTCTATCCAATGGTGGGAATCCGGCGCACAGCCCCTGCAATGGTTAGTGGCCGGCGATGTGGTCATGAGCTCTGCTTATAATGGGCGTGTGGGCGCGGCGGCAAAAGAGGGACATGCGTTTAAAATGGTTTGGGATAATAGCCTTTATGATCTCGATAGCTGGGCGATCGTCAAGGGATCGCAGCATAAGGCGCTGGCTGAACAGTTTATTGCTTTCGCCAACCAGCCGGAAAACCAGAAGGTCTTTGCCGAAAATATCCCTTACGGGCCAACCAATAAGCAAACCATTGCCTTGATCGATCCGGCCATTGCCGCCAATCTGCCTACCGCGCCGGATAATCTGGCGAACGCGCTGCCGGTGGATACGCAATTCTGGATTGAACATGGCGAAGATCTGGAACAACGTTTTAACGCCTGGGCCGCCAAGTAAGCGGATTTCGCCATGCCTACCGGAGAATAATTCATGACTGAAACGATACCGGCCGGTAACGGCGCCGACGCCGCTAACCGGACTACGCTTAAGCAACAGTTGCGCCAGTCGCAAAAAAGCTATAAACGGCGTACCTGGCTACTGGTGGCCCCGCTGCTGCTTTTTATCAGCCTCAGCTTTGTGGTCCCTATCGCGTCGGTGCTGGTTAAAAGCGTGGCGAATCCAGATCTTAGAGCGGGCATGCCAGCCGTCACGGCGGCGTTGTCCCATTGGGATGGTGTTGCCATCCCTGATGAGGCAACGTTCGAGGCGCTGGTAAGCGATCTGCGTTCGGCGCGCGCCAGCGGGCAAATCTCGGCGGCGGCCAAACGATTTAGCTATGAGGATCCGGCCTATCGTTCGCTGATTATGCATACGCTGCGCGCCGCGCCTGATGACGCCAGCGGTTCCGGCGCCACCCGTCCGGCGCTGACCGGTGCGTTACCATTATGGAACCAGGTTGATACCTGGCGTTCTTTGCGGCGCGCCGCCAGTCCCTTCACGGCGTTATATCTCCTGGCGGTATTTGATCGCAAAGTGGATATCCACACCGGTACGGTAACCCGGCTACCGGAAGATCAGGCGCTGTATGTGAATGTTCTGGCGCGCACGCTGTTAATGGCGCTGGTCGTCACGCTATTGTGTTTGGCGCTGGGCTACCCGCTGGCCTACTGGCTGGCCAAACAGCCGGCCGGCCGCGCTAATCTGCTGATGATCATGGTGCTGTTGCCGTTCTGGACCTCGTTGATTGTGCGTACCGCCAGCTGGATTGTGTTGCTGCAATCCGGTGGTTTGATCAACAGCGCGTTATTACAGCTTGGCGTGATCGACAAACCCCTGGTACTGGTGTTTAACCGTGTCGGGGTCTATATCTCCATGACCCATATCCTGCTGCCGTTTATCGTGTTGCCGCTTTATGCGGTAATGAAGGGTATTTCACCCAACTATATGCGCGCGGCCATTTCGCTGGGTGCTCATCCGTTTGTGGCCTTTTGGCGGGTCTACGTGCCGCAAACCTACGCCGGCGTGGCGGCCGGCGGCCTACTGGTGTTTATCATGGCAATCGGCTATTACATTACCCCCGCATTATTGGGGGGGCCGGGCGATCAAATGTTGAGCTACTTTGTGGCCTTTTTTACCAATACCACCATGAATTGGGGCATGGCGGCGGCGCTTGGCAGCCAACTTCTGATCATAGTGATCATGCTTTATATCGTCTATATCCGGGTAACCCGGACCCAGGCGGAACTGGCCGCGCGCTAGACTAGACATTTATTAGACCGACAACGGGGATTTATTATGTTACGACCCAAAGGTACGGCGTTAATGCGGATATGGACCGGCCTGTTTAATCTCTACGGCGCGGCGGTGCTGTTGTTTCTGGTCGTGCCGGTGTTGATTATCGTGCCGTTATCCTTCAACGCCAGCGCATTTCTCAGCTACCCGCTGGGTGGGCTGTCCCTGCGGTGGTACCAGGCATTTTTCCATTCAAGGGAGTGGCTAAGCGCTCTGGGTAACAGTCTATTAATTGCGCCATTGGCCACTATTTTGGCTACGGTGCTGGGGGTTCTGGCCTCGATTGGACTGGTGCGCGGTGAGTTTCGCGGTAAAACCGTGGTAATGGCGATAATCGTCTCACCGATGATTGCGCCAGTGGTGATTGTCGCCGTGGGTATGTTTTTCTTTTTCGCCCGCCTGTCGCTGCTAAACAGCTATGTAGGGTTGGTCCTGGCGCACGCCATGCTGGGCGTGCCCTTTGTGGTGATTACCGTGACGGCGGTATTAAAGAATTACGATCGCAACCTTTCGCGGGCCGCTGCCAGCCTCGGCGCGCCACCCTGGCAAGTGCTACGGAAGGTGACGCTGCCGCTGATAGCTCCTGGCGTATTCTCAGGTGCGTAGTTTGCTTTCGCCGCTTCCTTTGATGAAGTGGTGGTAACCTTGTTTTTAGCCAGTCCCGGCCAGCGCACGCTGCCGATTCAAATGTTTGCCGGCATTCGCGAAAACCTGGATCCCACCATTGCCGCGGCCGCCTCGCTGATGGTGGGCGCTTCGCTGATATTATTACTGGTGATGGAGCTGCTGCGCCGGCGCGGCGCGCGGATTCGCGGTACTGCATGAAAATCCCTTTAGGTATTCGTGCTATTTAGCTGGGTTAATGTTGAGTAAAACTAAACATTTGCTATTTGTTTAATAACATCAGGGTAAATATCTCCCTTATGTGGAATTCCCTTTATAGTATTTCTGTTGTGATGACAGGCCCGCTTTAGCGGGTTTTTTTTTGCCGAAGGGCGATCGACTAAACGTTATTCTCTCCGCCATGCGCCAAGGATGCATTGCCGGGGAATCTTTTTGCCGGCGAGCGCCGGCTACAGGATCGAGTTAACCTGCAGCTGATGCCCCGCCATAATATCCTGACGGATGGCCGCCGCCGCCGCTTCGCCATCTCGCCGCTGCAACGCCGCCAACACGCCCTGGTGATGCTCCACGGCCATATGCCGGGCCGACGCGGCAAAAGCCAGCGCAATATGCGGGCCGGTGCGCATCCACAGCCGATCGACAAAACTGCTCAGCAGCGGCATTTGCGCGCTGCGCGCCACCAGCAGATGAAATTCGCTATTAAGCCGCAGGACCGCGTTCAAATCATCTTCGGCGATGGCGCGAACCGTACTTCTGATATTGACGGTCAATTGGTGAAGTTCCGCCTGATTAATCAGCTGGGCCGCCCGCTGGGCGCCAATTGCCTCCAGCTCAAGGCGCAACGTCCGAATTTCGAGATATTGCGCCTGGCTCAGCGTCGGCACGCGGATATCCTTAGGGGTGCGCATTTCCAACGCGTGTTCCCGGGCCAACTGCAGCACGGCGTCACGCACCGGCGTGACGCTGGTGCCGACCTGCGCAGCCAGTTCACGTATGCGCAGGCGATCGTTGGGTTTAAGCTGGCCGGTTATCAGTGCCTGCCGTAAAGAGGCGTACACGCTGGAACCCAAGAAAGCGTGCTCAATCGGATCGGGTTGATAACTCAACATGCTATCCTGTGTTATGGACGCATCAGGCGCGCCAGCAAATTTCTGCAGCAAATATACAACATGATGCGTCAAATTCCCATGCGCGGGATAAGGCAAATTTTTTTGGCCGCGACTTATGATTAATTATATTAATTAGCCAATTAGTGAGGTTCATCAAAGACGGCAGCGCCGATTTTCGCTAGTTTAATGGCATTATGCCCAGGGTGGGTGTTGATCCACCCGGGAGTTATTCTAGAGTCGCCGCGAATGCATGAATTCAATTTAGTTTTGCTGCTACTGCAGCAAATGTGCGTCTATTTAGTCATTGCTTATCTGCTCAGTAAAACCCCGCTGTTTATCCCCTTGATGCAAGTGACCATTCGGTTACCCCACAAATTACTGTGCTACGTCATGTTCTCCATGTTTTGCATCATGGGGACCTATTTCGGATTACATATTCAAGATTCCATTGCCAATACCCGGGCGATAGGCGCCGTGCTAGGCGGACTATTGGGCGGACCGGTGGTGGGCATCCTGGTGGGGCTGACCGGCGGGATACACCGTTATTCTCTGGGCGGAATGACCGCGGTGAGCTGCATGATCTCAACCGTAGTGGAAGGTCTGCTCGGCGGGTTGGCTCATCGGCTATTGCTTCGGC
>JAATGH010000250.1 GCA_015654745.1 Enterobacterales bacterium | reverse complement strand
GAACTGGTAGAAGAGTCCGGCATTTCAGAGCTGGAAATTTCCGAAGGCGAAGAATCGGTTCGTATCAGTCGTGCCCCGGCGATGCCGGCCTACCCGATGATGCAACAGGCTTATATCCCCGCCGCCCAGCAACAAATCGCACCGGTAGCAACCGCCGCGCCCGCGGCTGAACAAGCCGCCGCCGTGCCCGCGACCATGAGCGGGCACCTGGTCCGCTCGCCGATGGTCGGTACGTTCTATCGCACGCCAAGTCCAGACGCCAAGCCCTTTGTTGAAGTTGGTCAAAAAGTCAACGTCGGCGATACCTTGTGCATTGTCGAAGCGATGAAAATGATGAACCAGATTGAATCCGATAAAGCCGGCGTGGTGAAAGCCATTTTGCTGGACAACGGTCAACCGGTTGAATTTGACGAGCCGCTGGTCGTCATCGAATAACGAGGCGCCACATGCTAGATAAAATTGTCATCGCCAACCGTGGTGAAATTGCGCTGCGTATTTTGCGCGCATGTAAAGAATTGGGAATCAAAACGGTGGCGGTTCATTCCACCGTGGATCGCGACCTTAAACACGTATTGCTGGCGGATGAAACCATCTGTATTGGGCCACCCCCGTCGGTTAAAAGCTATTTGAATATACCGGCAATCATTTCAGCGGCGGAAATCACCGGAGCGGTGGCAATCCACCCCGGCTATGGATTCCTCTCCGAAAATGCCGACTTTGCTGAACAAGTTGAACGTTCCGGCTTTATCTTTATCGGGCCGCGGCCTGAAACCATCCGCTTGATGGGCGACAAGGTTTCCGCCATCAGCGCCATGAAAAAAGCGGGCGTGCCCTGTGTACCTGGCTCCGATGGGCCGGTCGGCGACGATATGGAAAAAAACCGTGCGGTCGCAAAACGTATCGGTTATCCGGTGATTATCAAGGCATCGGGCGGCGGCGGCGGACGCGGCATGCGGGTCGTGCATGGCGACAACGAGCTCGAATCATCCATCAAGATGACCCGGGCCGAGGCAAAAGCCGCGTTCAACAACGATATTATCTATATGGAAAAATATCTGGAGAATCCTCGGCATATTGAGATTCAGATATTGGCGGACGGCCAGGGTAACGCGATCTACTTAGCGGAACGCGACTGTTCCATGCAGCGCCGGCACCAGAAAGTGGTGGAAGAAGCGCCAGCCCCGGGCATTACCGAAGCCATGCGCCGCTACATCGGCGAGCGTTGTGCCAAAGCCTGTCGTGATATCGGTTATCGTGGCGCCGGCACGTTTGAGTTCCTGTATGAAAACGGCGAATTTTATTTCATTGAAATGAACACCCGTATCCAGGTAGAACATCCGGTTACCGAAATGATCACCGGCGTGGATTTGATCAAAGAGCAGTTGCGCATTGCCGCCGGCCAACCTTTGTCAATCAAGCAGGAGGAAGTGGTGGTGACCGGCCATGCGGTGGAATGCCGGATCAATGCCGAGGATCCCAACACCTTTATGCCGAGCCCCGGTAAAATTACCCGGTTTCATGCGCCCGGCGGTTTTGGTGTACGTTGGGAATCACATATTTACGCCGGTTATACCGTCCCGCCGTATTATGATTCCATGATTGGTAAACTGATTTGTTATGGCGAAAACCGCGATGTGGCCATCGCCCGTATGAAAAATGCGCTGGCGGAGCTGATTATCGACGGGATCAAAACCAATATCGATTTACAGTTGAGAATCATGAACGATGAAAATTTCCAGCATGGTGGCTGCAACATCCACTATCTGGAGAAAAAGCTGGGATTAGTGGAAAAATAACCCACCAGCACACCAGCATGTTCTGACAGTCGTTAAGGCCGGTTATCTATCCCATGGGTATACCGGCCTTTTCCATTATTGATCAACAAATCGGCACACATATCATGGATAAACGATTTATTCAGGCTCACCGAGAAGCCCGGTGGGCATTTGGCCTGGCGGTGGCTTATCTCTTCGCCTGGTTGATGGCGGCCTACCTGCCTGATAACCAGCAAGGCATCACGGGTCTGCCCCACTGGTTTGAAATGGCCTGCCTGTTGGTGCCGCTCATCTTCATCGTGCTTTGCTGGCTGATGGTGCGGGTGATTTATCGGGATATTCCGCTGGAGGATCCAGATGCAAATTGAGGTCATACTGCCCCTGATCGCTTATCTGGCGCTGGTATTCGCGTTATCCTTCCATGCCTATCGCCGTCGTCAAAAAGGGGCATTTCTCACCGAATACTTCCTGGGCAACCGTTCGATGGGCGGTTTTGTGCTGGCGATGACCCTAACCGCCACCTACATCAGCGCCAGTTCATTTATCGGTGGTCCGGGCGCCGCGTATAAATACGGTCTGGGTTGGGTATTGTTGGCGATGATTCAATTGCCGACGGTCTGGCTCTCCCTTGGCGTGCTGGGCAAAAAATTTGCCATCCTCGCCCGGCGTTATAACGCGGTGACGCTAAACGACATGCTGTTGGCCCGCTATCAAAGTCCGCTGTTGGTTTGGCTGGCCAGCATCAGTTTGCTGGTGGCGTTTATCGGCGCCATGACGGTACAGTTTATCGGCGGCGCCCGCCTGCTGGAAACCGCGGCGGGCATTCCCTACGATACCGGCCTGCTGATATTCGGCGTCAGTATCGCGCTCTACACCTCTTTCGGCGGTTTTCGCGCCAGCGTGCTCAACGATGCGTTTCAGGGGCTGGTGATGCTGCTGGGGACCTTTATTCTGTTATACGCCGTGGTCCATGCGGCCGGGGGGCTCTCGGCGGCGGTGACCAAGCTACAGCAGATCCAGCCGGCGTTGATCTCTCCTACCGGGGTGGGTCATGTGCTGACACCGCAGTTCATGTCCTCATTTTGGATCCTCGTCTGTTTTGGGGTGATCGGTTTGCCACATACCGCCGTGCGCTGTATCTCCTATAAAGATAGCAAAGCCGTTCATCGCGGCATGATTATCGGGACTCTGGTGATTGGTATCCTGATGTTCGGCATGCATCTGTCGGGGGCATTGGGACGGGCCATTCTTCCCAACCTGACCATCCCCGATCAGGTCATCCCCACCCTGATGATTACCGTTCTGCCACCCGTCGTCGCCGGCATTTTTCTTGCCGCGCCGCTGGCGGCGATCATGTCGACAATCAACGCCCAACTGCTGCAATCTTCCGCAACGATTGTCAAAGATCTCTATCTGAGCCTGCGCCCGGAACAGGCGCAAAACGAGCGGCGGCTGACACGCATGTCCAGCACGGTGACGCTAGTGCTTGGTTTATTATTGTTAGTGGCGGCATGGCGACCGCCGGAAATGATCATCTGGCTTAATCTATTGGCGTTTGGTGGCTTGGAAGCCGTGTTCTTATGGCCGCTGGTGCTGGGATTATATTGGGAACGCGCCAATGCCGCCGGGGCGCTGAGTTCGATGATAGCCGGAGGAGTAAGCTATGCGCTACTGGCTACCCTGGATGTGCATATCGGCGGTTTCCACCCGATCGTACCGGCTCTGGTGCTGAGTCTATTGGCATTTCTCGGCGGCACCTGGTTTACACCGGCCAACCGAAACGCCGGCCAGCCGGACCTTTAATTCCCCTATTTGGAGCGACCCATGCCCTGGATTCAACTTAAGATCAATACCACTGGCCGCGATGCGGAAAGCCTGAGCGATGCCATCGTGGACAGCGGCGCGGTTTCCGTCACGTTTCAGGATACCCATGATAACCCGGTATACGAGCCCTTACCGGGCGAGACGCGGTTATGGGGCGATACCGATGTCATAGGCCTCTACGACGCATCCACGGATATGGCGGCGGTCATAGAGGCCCTAGCGGGCCATCCGCTGCTAGGACCCGGCTTTATCCATAAAGTCGAACAGCTGGAGGATAAAGACTGGGAACGGGAATGGATGGATAATTTTCACCCAATGCGTTTCGGCGATCGACTATGGATTTGCCCTAGCTGGCGTCCCGTGCCCGATGAAAACGCGGTAAACGTTATGCTGGACCCCGGCCTGGCGTTCGGCACCGGTACCCATCCCACCACGGCCTTATGCCTACAGTGGCTTGATAGCCTGGATCTCCAGGGCAAGACCCTGATCGACTTTGGCTGCGGTTCGGGCATCTTGGCCATCGCGGCGCTAAAGCTGGGCGCCGCTCGCGCCATAGGTATCGATATCGATCCCCAGGCCATCCAGGCGAGCCACGACAATGCTGAACGCAACGGCGTCGCCGACCGTCTGGAATTGTACTTGTCTGAGGATAAACCTGACAATTTAAGCGCCGACGTGGTAGTGGCCAATATTCTGGCCGGTCCCCTGCGAGAGCTGGCCCCGCTGATATCCCTGTTGCCAAAATCCGGCGGTCTACTGGGCCTATCCGGTATTCTCGCCAGCCAGGCGTCGGGAGTTGCGGCGGCCTACGCCGGCTTATTCGAATTAGATCCGGTAGCGGAAAAAGAGGAGTGGTGCCGCATTACCGGTTACCGCCGCTAAAACATGGCTTACGGGTAACCTGGAAAAAACGCCAACAGCACGAAAGAGAGTTTTACACTTAACGTACTGTATTTAATGGTTAAAGTGATTATAACCGTCGTTAAAGTATAATTTCATTGATCTATCGCAGCGGATTGTTCAAAGTTTGGCCTTTCATCTGACGAAAAAAATGCGTAATATACGCGCCCTTGCGGACACAGTATGGTCTTCCTTTGTCAATGCGTATTGGACACATTCAGCTCGACAATTGCCTGATTGCCGCCCCCATGGCCGGAGTAACCGACCGGCCATTCAGGGCGCTATGTCATGTGATGGGAGCCGGGTTGACCTTTTCCGAGATGCTTTCCTCGAATCCTGAGGTATGGCGCACGGATAAGTCACGTCTGCGTATGGTACATAGTGATGAACCCGG
>JAATGH010000426.1 GCA_015654745.1 Enterobacterales bacterium | reverse complement strand
TGCACTGAATCCTGTAGCCGGACCTGGCCACACAGCACAAAGCCCACGAGATGTCCGCCGATCACCAAGGGGATGGAGAAATCGGTCAAACCCGCGTGGCAGCGGTAGATACAGGGCTGATTGGACTTTGATGCCTCGAGACCTCCGCATCGGTCGCTGGTGCGGCAGCGTCGGCTCATTTCCGGGTCCTGGCGCATCATCTGGCAGAAAGGCGTGAAATGATATAACGCCGAGACTTCCTCACCGTGGATATTCACTATGACCACCGCCAAATTGGTGGCATTAGCGAAATCATGCGCGATTTTGTTAATCAATTCTGAATCCATAAAGTTTCCGGAATTCATAATATGCCCTCGCGCATTTTACTTTTTTTTAATATAGCGGTAACAAAAAAGATATATTGCATGTTGTCGTTACTTCCCAGTGGGAGATATAGCGATAACGACAGAATATCTTATATAGGACCGAAATAAGCTCTACTATCTCTCAAATTTATCTTAAAAACATATTGAATTGAATCATTTTACCTTAGGTTAAAAACGTGCGCTCCCGCCCAATTATTCGATTATCCAGCGGCGATCCGCCCAGGCAGCACGATCGGTATAAAAAGGATGGAGGTCCCGACAATAGGGCTGGGGTAATACATGTCGAAGCCGCTGCAGCTTACCCGGGCGGCTTCAGGGAGGGTAAATCCCGCCAGGGAGCGGCGGGATTCAACTTAGTGATTCAACTCAGTCTGTTTTACCGCACTAGGTAAACGACTGGCAATAAAGAAACGGTAGACGGCCGCACCCAGCATGGCGCCGATGACCGGCGCCACGATCGGCACGATAAAATAGGGAATATCCCGGCCGCCGGTCATGGCCATCTCGCCCCAGCCGGCCAGGTAGGTAAACAGTTTAGGTCCGAAATCCCGAGCGGGATTCATGGCGAATCCGGTTAATGGACCGGTAGCCGCACCAATCACCGCCACTGACATACCGATTAATAATGGCGCCAGCGGCCCTCTTGGCACCCCGTTACCGTCATCGGTCAATGCCATAATCAGGCCCATAAAGATTGAGGTGATCGACATTTCCACCAGCCCCGCCAAACCGACGCTAATCGCCGCGGCCGGATAGGTGGAAAAGATACTGGCCAGGTAGAGACTTTCCTGACTTCCGCGTACCATCTGATGCGCCTGCTCGAACACGCCAAACAAATTATGATACAGCAGATACGTCAGCGCCGCGCCACCAAAGGCGCCGATAAACTGTGCCACGATATAAGGCAATACCTTGCGCCGGTCAAAATTGGCGAACAGCCAAAAGGCAATGGTGACCGCCGGGTTGAGATGGCCGCCGGAGATGCCTGCGGTAAGATAAACAGCCAGCGCGATCGCCAGCCCCCACACCACGCAAATTTCCCACAGGCCGAAACTTGCGCCCGCAAGCTTCGCCGCGCAGAGCACGCTGGTACCAAAAAACATAAACAAGCCGGTACCCAGCAACTCGGCGGTGCATTGCCATTTCACTGAATTAAAAGTGTCACTCATATTAGTATTCCTGTATGGCGTCAATATGAAGTTGAAATCAATAGGGTATCTACACGAGCTGTAAAAAAGATACTCCGTTACGCATGGATTTTATTCTCTTCACTAGAAAGCGCTGATGACCAATAAGCTATATGCCATAGTCTATTATGGCAAAGATGTTTTTCAGTCAAATGAGATCTGGATTACAATTATATTTTCATGTAACAAAAGGAAAACGTAAAAAAATGGCTTTATGACATATTACTTAATAAGACAGATACGCGTCTTTTTTGATTGGCAATGCTCTGCAGGGCTTGTGGCGCGGGACCTTCCCGCTTATGATAAATGCGACTTTTTAGCTATTGGCTATTGTGGCAAAAAAAAGTGGTCGCGTTTAGAATCACGAAATGGCATCGGATGCAAGTGTGAGTTTATTTTTTTGAAACATCGAAAGTTAATTTTTATTATCATCCACCTCACGCAAACCTAGGCTTGACCGCCTATTTCAGCAAAAAAAGACAATATTTTATCATTCCGCCACCAATCATTTTTGATATTTTCACCTTACGGCAACCATTAATTTTCATTGCTTCTGGTTATATTTTCTGTCGGACAAAAGTATTTTCAATAATTGGTCGAGGTAATAAATATGCAACAGGAAGCCCTGGGTATGGTTGAAACCAAAGGTCTGACAGCCGCCATTGAAGCGGCCGATACCATGGTTAAATCGGCCAATGTGTTGTTGGTCGGTTATGAAAAAATTGGTTCCGGCCTGGTAACCGTAATAGTGCGTGGTGACGTAGGGGCGGTAAAGGCCGCCACGGATGCCGGCGCCATGGCGGCGGCGAATGTCGGTGAAGTCGTTGCCACCCATGTCATTCCACGGCCCCATGCGGATGTGGAAAAATTCTTGCCTAAAGGAGTTCGCGAATGAACACCGATAAGGTCATCGACCAGATTTTA